>NZ_DATCUY010000499.1:0-2569 GCF_036567245.1 Achromobacter sp.
GCCTGCTGGCGAGCCTGTCCGCGTCGACCAGCGCGGGCGCGCGCCACAGCCAGCTCTGGAACGGATGGTCGGGGTCTGCCGGCGTTACGGCGTGGACGTGATCCGGATGACCACACGCGCCGCCGGCGCATACGTGCGTAACACTGCGTGCCTCGCTCTCACCCAGCAGATGGCGCAGGTCCACCCGCCCTTCCCGCGTCTCGACCATCGCGGCCCCATCCGTCGCCGCGCGCAACCACTGGCGTAGCGCGGGCAGCTCCCCCGCCGACACCAGATCGGTCTTGTTCAGCACCAGCAAATCGGCCGCCTTGAACTGGCGTTCCAGCGTATCGGCCAGCAAAGGATCCGCCGCCAGCGCGCGCACATTGGCGGCGTCGGCCAGCACCACCACGCCCTCCAACTGCAGCATGGGATCGGACATGCCGACCTGCGCGATGCGGCCCGGATCGGACACGCCGCTGGCCTCGATCACGATCCATTCGGGCAAGGGGTCCAGCGCCAGGACGCGCGCCAAGGCGTCGTCCAGGCCGCCCGCCATCGAACAGCAGACGCAGCCGTTGGCCAGCCTGATCACCTGGTCGCTGCGCTGCGCGATCAGCCCGGCATCGATATCCACCGGGCCGAAGTCGTTGACCAGAACCGCCGCACGGCGGCGGGTCGTGGATAACACATGATTGAGCAGGGTCGTCTTGCCCGCGCCTAGAAATCCGCCCACCACCGTCAGCGCGATGCGCGCTCCGTCCTGCGGCGCCATCTCAGGCCTCCCGCAGCGCCAGCGGCCTGCCGCCGATGACCGTGCCCAGCACGCGCACGTCCTTCAGTTGCTCCGGCGGCACTTCCTGGGGATCGTCCTGCAGCACGCAGAAATCGGCATATTTGCCGATCTCGATGGACCCCACCAGATGGTCCAGGTGCAGAGTGTAGGCCGCGCCCAGCGTCACGGCGTGCAGGGCCGCCTCCACGCCGATGCGCTCCGATTCCCCCAGCACCTTGCCCGAGGAGGTCTGCCGGTTCACCGCGCACCAGGCCGTGAACAGCGGCCCCAGCGGCGTGATGGGCGCATCCGAGTGGATCGAGAACGGCACGCCGGCACGCGCAGCCGAAGCGCAGGCGTCCATGCGGTTGGCGCGGTCCGGCCCCATGGTCAAGGCATGGTGCGCATCGCCCCAGTAGAAGATGTGGTTGGCGAAAAGATTGGCGCACATGCCCAGGCTGGCCATGCGCCGGAACTGCGCCGCATCGGCCATCTGGCAATGCTGCAGAGTGTGCCGGTGGTCCCGCCGCGGACTGCGGCGCAGGGCGCGATCCACCGCGTCGATGGCAAGCTCGGTGGCTTCGTCGCCATTGGTGTGAATGTGCAGCTGCACGCCGGCGTCGTGATACGCCTGGACCATGGCGTCCAGTTCGGCCGGCGCGATCACCCAGATGCCGTTGGGCGCGCCGTTGTAGTAGCCCGGCCAGCGCAGCCTGGCCGTAAAGCCCTGGATCGAGCCGTCGACCACCAGCTTGACCATGCCCAGATGCAGCTTGTCGTTGTTGAGACGCCGGGCTTCCGCCAATTTGCTCAGGCAGCGTCCCGGATCGCCCGCATACGTCAGCGCGGACGCGGCCGGCACGATACGGACCGGAAAGTCCGGCTCCGCGGTGATGCGGGCCAGCGTCGCCAAACCCTCGTCGCCCAGCTCGTTGACCAGGTCCGTGGCGGTGGTGACGCCAGCCCACTGCGCCACCTTGCCGAACATGCGCAGGCCCTCTTCCGACACGCCCACGGTACGGAACGGGCTGCCGATCAGGCGCATGACGGGAAACATGGCCGCAAATTCGCAGAGTTCGCCGCTGGGCCGCCCATCGTCCATGCGGGTAATGCCTTCGATGTCGGTATCGCGGTCGATGCCGGCACGCGCCAGCATCGGCGTATTCACGTTCATTAGGTGCATGCTGGCATGCATGACCACCACGGGCCGTTCGGCGGACACCGCGTCCAGGTCCTGCACGCGCATGCGCGCCCCGTCAAAGAAGATCGGATCGAAGCCCCAGCCGATCAGCGTTTCGCCGGCTGGCAAGGCACGCTCGGCCTCGCGTAGCCGGGCAGCCACCGCGTCAAAGCTCTTCAGACCTTCCCAGAGCCGGCCGTCGGGCCCGCGCCGGTCGTAGTAGCCCACGTACACGAACTTCCACATGCCGCCTTCCGGCAGATGGCAATGCCCTTCCACCAGGCCGGGCATGAGCACCTTGTCCGCATAGCGCTCGTCAAGGTCGGCCGGCCCCCAGCCCGCCAGGTCTTCACGGCTGCCCACGCCCAGGATGCGGCCCTCTCGCACCGCCACATGGGTGGCGCGAGGCTGCATCGGATTCATGGTCAGGATGCTGCGCGCGGCATAAATCGTGGTTCGGGCACTGGTCTGGGTCATCTGTCTGTCCTTCTGACGGAGGGTGGGCTCATCCCTGCAACGGCGACACCAGGACGCCATCGCGGGACTCGACGAAATGGCAGGCCACACGGTGGCCCGGCGCGACTTCGCGCAGGGCCGGCTCGCGCGTGGCGCAGAGCGACTGCGCGGCCGGGCAG
>NZ_DATCUY010000500.1:0-1937 GCF_036567245.1 Achromobacter sp.
CGCCGCGGGCGATGCCGAGGCGCAGCGCGATCTCAGCCTGGCCAAGCTGACCGTGGGCCGCAGCGCGCGCCACGTGGGCGGCCAGGCCATCCAGGTGCACGGCGGCATGGGCATGGCCTACGAATATCCCATCGGTCACTACTACCGCAAGCTGCTGTGCTGCGACGCGGCCTTCGGCTCGCAGGACGACCATCAGACCCTGCTGTCCGACAGCCTGGCCGCACCCGCCGACGCCTGATCTCCGCCCTCACTTATCCAGACCCCGCCATGGCAACCACCGCAACAGACCGTATCCAGGCCACCCAACAGGACGGCGTCCTGCTGCTGGGCCTGAACCACCCTCCCCTCAACACGCTGGACCACCCGCTGCGCCAGCAACTGCATGAAGCCTTGCAGGCCGCCGCACAGGACGCATCCGTGCTGGCCATCGTGCTGCACGGCACGCAGGGCAACTTCAGCGCCGGCGCCGATATCCGGGAATTCGACCAACCCAGGCAGGCGCCCTGGGCCGGCGACGTCGCCAGTCTCATTGCCGCCAGCGGCAAGCCGATAGTCGCGGCCCTGCAAGGCGTGGCCCTGGGCGGCGGCCTGGAACTGGCGCTGGCAGCCCATGCCCGCGTCGGCGCCGCCAGCGCCAGACTGGGCCTGCCCGAGGTGAAACTCGGCCTGCTGCCCGGTGGTGGCGGCACGCAGCGCCTGCCCCGCCTGATCGGCGCGGCGGCGGCCCTGCCCCTGATCCTGGAAGGCCGAAGCGTGGACGGCAATGTCGCGCTGGCGCTGGGCCTGCTGGACGAGGTCTGCAACGAAGCCGAACTGCTGGACTGCGCGGTACGCAAGGCCCAGGCGCTGTGCGGAGGTAATGCCATCGTTCGCCGCGATACCTTTGCCGCCGACGACAAACAGGCCGGGCTGGCCGCCGTGGCGGCGCAACGCGAGCGCCTGGCCGCCAAGCCCCATTCCCTGCCGGCCCAGCGCCTGCTGCTGGATTGCCTGCAGGCCGCGCTTGAACGGCCGTTGGAAGAAGGCCTGAAGTTCGAGCGCGAGGCCTTTCTGCAATGCGTGGCCAGTGCCGAACACAAGGGCCTGGCACATGCCTTCTTCGCCGAAAGGCTGGCTGGAAAATCCCCGGCCGGCGCGGCCCGGCCGCGCCCCGTGCAACGCGCCGGCGTCATCGGCGGCGGCACCATGGGCGCCGGCATTGCCGTGGCCATGCTGGATGCCGGCCTGGACGTGGTGCTGATCGAACGTGACGCCGCCTCGCTAAAGGCCGGCCAGGAGCGGATCGACCACGTCTACCAGCGGCAGGTCAGTTCCGGCAGGCTCGATGCAGCCACGCGTGAGCGGCGCCTGTCGCGCCTGAGCGCGGCAACCGACTACGCGGCGCTCGCCTCGGTCGACCTGGCGATCGAAGCGGTGTTCGAGGACATGGACGTGAAGACGCAGGTATTCGCGGAACTGGACCGGGTCTGCAAGACTGGCGCGATCCTGGCCACCAATACCTCGTACCTGGACATCAACCAGATCGCGCGCAGCGTGTCTCGCCCGCAGGACGTGATCGGGCTGCATTTCTTCTCGCCCGCCAACATCATGAAGCTGCTGGAAATCGTGGTGCCCGAGCAGGTCGCCGACGACGTGGTGGCAACAGGCTTCGCGCTGGCGCGGCGCCTGGGCAAGGTGCCGGTGCGCGCCGGCGTGTGCGACGGCTTCATCGGCAACCGCATTCTCTACGTGTACCGCGAGGCCGCCAACCACATGATGGAAGACGGCGCCTCGCCCTACCAGATCGACCAGGCGCTGGAACGCTTCGGCTACGCCATGGGTCCGTTCCGCACCGCCGACCTGACCGGCGGCGACATCGGCTGGGCGACGCGCAAGCGCAAGGCCGCCACCCGCCCGCCCGAAGCCCGCTACGTGCGCGTGGCCGACCGGCTGTGCGA
>NZ_DATCUY010000501.1:0-8425 GCF_036567245.1 Achromobacter sp.
GCCGCAGGCCGAGCCGCCCCTGCCTGACGCGCCCGCCTACTCCGGCGACTATCCGACGCGCGGCCAGGGCGACGGCCAGGAACGCGACCAAGGGCTTTGGGCCGCTTCGACGCTTTCAATGAGCCAGCGCCTGTCGCTGGAACTGGGCAACTATCAACTGGCGCCACGCGACCGCTTGTTGACGGAGTTCATCATCGATGCGCTTGACGATGACGGCTACCTGCGCGTGCCGCTGGCAAGCCTGTGGGGCGACGCGCAGCGCGACGCCGACACCGTCCCCGAAGAGGGCGAATGGATGACTGCGCTGCGTCTGGTCCAGCAGCTGGACGCTCCAGGACTGGCCGCGCGCAACCTGTGCGAATGCCTGTCACTGCAATTGGCGGCGGCCGCCGGCATCGGCGACGAGTTGCGGGCTCTGGCCTTGCGCATCGTGCGCGAGCAGCTCGACCGGCTCGCGCGCAACGATTGCACCGGCCTGCGCCAACAGTTGGGCTGCTCCGAGGACGCGTTGCGCGAGGCCTGCGCGCTGATCCGCAGCCTGGACCCCAAGCCGGGCGGCCGCTACAGCGCCGAAGCGCCTGTCTACGTCGTGCCCGACGTGTTCGTCGACAAGTGGCAATCGCGCTGGCGCGTGCTGCCCAACCGCAACGCCATGCCCCAGGCCCGGCTGCACCAGACCTATGCCGAACTGTTCCGGCGCGCCCGCCTGGACGACCGCAGCCCCATGGCGCAAGAGCTCCAGGAAGCCCGCTGGCTGGTGCGCAACGTCGAACAGCGCTATGTCACCATCCAGCGCGTCGCCGAAGCCATCGTCAAACGCCAGCAGACCTTCTTCGAATACGGCGACGTTGCCTTGCGGCCTCTGATGCTGCGCGAAGTGGCCGACGACCTGGATATGCATGAGTCCACGGTATCGCGCGCAACCGTCGGCAAGTACATGGTGACGCCGCGCGGCGTCTTCGAATTCCGTCACTTCTTTTCACGCGAACTGGCCACCGATACCGGCGGCTCCTGCTCCGCCACGGCGGTACGCGCCCTGATCAAGGAAATGGTCGAGGCCGAGGATCCGGCCATGCCGCTGTCCGACGTTGCGCTGACCCAGCAATTGGCCGCGAACGGCATCCTGCTGGCGCGACGCACGGTATCGAAGTATCGCGGCCAACTGCGCATGCCGCCTGCGGAATTGCGCCGCCGCCATTAGGCCCGCGCAAGGCGCGCCATGGAGCGGACAAGCGCTAGACGCCCTGGCTGCCGCCGCCCGGCGCGCTGTCCAGCATGCCCTGCACGCGCTCGGACAGCTTGTCCAGCCGAAAGGGCTTCACGATCAGTTCCAGCCCCTGTCCCAGAAAGCCCTGGCCGCGCGCCGCGCTTTCGGCGTACCCCGTCATCAGCAATACGCGCAGGCCGGGACGCGTCACGCGGGCGGCGTCCGCCAATTGCCGGCCATTGAGCCCGGGCAGTCCGACGTCGGTCACCAGAAGGTCGATGCCGCGCGCGGACTGCAACAGCTCAAGCCCGGCCTCGCCGTCAGCCGCGGCCAGCACATCCAGGCCGAGTTCGGCCAGGCATTCGCATACCATCTCGCGAACGTTCGCGTCGTCCTCCACCACCAGCACGACTTCCTTGCGCGCCGCGCCAGCAGCCGCCACTGCCGGGCGTTCGCCGTTCTGCACGCTTTCGGGCGCGCCATCGTGGCGCGGCAGGAACAGCCTGACCGTGGTGCCTACGTCCACCGTGCTCTCCAGGCCGGCCGCGCCGCCCGCCTGCTTGGCGAAGCCATAGATCATGGACAGGCCCAGGCCAGTGCCCTGGCCCATGGGCTTGGTGGTGAAAAACGGATCGAAAGCGTGTGCCAGCACGTCCGGCGGCATGCCGCAGCCTACGTCCGTCACGGCGACTTCCACGAACCGTCCCGAATGCGCGCCGACGGACTGCAATAGCTGGGGATCGCCCGGTTCCACATTGCGTGCGGCAACCGTCAACGTGCCGCCGTTGGGCATGGCATCGCAGGCGTTGATCACCAGATTCAGCATGGCGTTCTCGAACTGGTTCTTGTCGCAGCAGACCGTCCACAATTCCTGCCGCAGGTCCAGCCGCAGCGCCACGCGTTCGGCGGTGTAGCGGTGGAACAGGGCAACCATGGATTGCAGCGCGGAGGCCACGCAGAACGGCTTGGGGTCGATGGGCTGGCGCCGCGAAAAGGTCAGCAGCCGCTGCGTCAGATGAGCCGCCCGGTTGGCCGAATCCATGGCGACATCAACGAAACGCAAGGCCTGCTCGGGCGCGCCCGCCGTGATCTTGCGCTGCACCAGGTACAGCGCGCCGGAAATCCCTTGCAGCATGTTGTTGAAGTCGTGGGCGATGCCACCGGTCAGGCGCCCCACCGCTTCCATCTTCTGCGACTGGCGCAAGGCATTCTCGGTATCGCGCAAGGCTTCCGCTTGCAGCTTCAGGTCGCTGTCGTCGCGCCCCGCCACGTAAAGGCTGTCCTGGGCCCAGGACATGCTCCAGGTTATCCAGCAATAGCTGCCGTCACGCTTGAGCATGCGGTTTTCCAGGTGCCTGGCGGCGGGCCTGGGGCCCATGTCCACCGAGGCCCAACTCCAGGCCCCCAGGGTTGCGGCCAGATCGTCGGAATGGACCAGTTCGGGTAGTTCCATCGACATGAACTGTTCCGGCGTCCAGCCCAGGATGACGCGTACCGCGGGATTGACGCTGACGAAGCGCCCTTGCCGGTCGACCACCGCCAGCAATTCCGGAGACAGGCGCCAGATCCGGTCCCGCTCGGCGATTGCATCCTCGACACGCTGCTCCAGGGTGCGCGCGTACTGCGACCGCTCGACGGCGCCGCACATGCGTTCCGCCACATCCTCGATAAACGCGATATCGCTGCCCTTGAGGCGACTACCCGACGAGGGACAGGCCAGCACGGCGCCCCTCTGCCTGCCCCAGCGCCGCAGCGGCGCCACGATGGCCCAGGGACGGATCTCGCCGCCGGCTTCTCCCAGCAGCGGTGCCAGGTAGGTCGTGCGTCCCTGGCGTAACGCCGCATGGTAGTCGTCACCCAAGGCATCGAGCGGGTGCGGCGGCTGACCCAGCAGCTCTGCGCCAGGGGGCCACGATGAGGAGATGACAGGCCCCTGGCCCTCGCCTTCCCCATCCAGCACCGCAACCTGGGCCAGCGCCAGATGCTGGCACAAGCCTTCGCAGGCGGCCCGCTCGATATCCTCCTGGCAATGCAGCTCGCGCATGCGGTCACCGAGCGCGGCCAGGTAGTTCTTGCGGTGCTGTCCTTCCCACAGTTCGGCTTCCGCCCTCTTGCGCGCCGTCACGTCCAGGAACAGCGCCATCATCCTTCCGGGTCCATCCTTGCGCGCGCGGGCCTCGTACCAGGCTTCCTTCGGTGCGGGCACCATGAATTCGAACTGCGTCGGTTCGCCGCTATCCACCACCTGGGCGAACGTGTCCATGATCTGCCCTGGCACGCCGGGAATCATCTCTCGCAACGTATGGCCCAGAGTGTCGCCCTCCTTCATGCCTGTCTGCCGCTCGAATGCGGGGTTCACTTCCAGGAAGCGGAAATCGACGATGCGGCCAGCGTCGTCGCGCAACGCCTCGCTGAGAAAGAACGCCTCCTGCATGCCGGCGAACATGGCGCGCCAACGTTCGCCGCTCTGGCGCAACGCCAGTTCCGTCAGATGACGTTCTATCGCCAGGGCGGCGCTGCGCGTGACCAGCGCGATCGCATCGATATCGTGGGCCGAGGGTGAGCGCGCAACGCCGTAGTAGTTGGAGAAAACACCCAGCAGGCGCCCGTCGGGCGCCTTGATCGGCGTGGACCAGCAGGCCCGCAAACCGTGTGCCAGGGCCAGGTCCCGCCAGCGTTCCCAGCCCGGATTCAAGGCGATATCTTCCACGTAGACCGGACTGCCGGTGTAGGCCGCCTCGCCCCATGACGCCGAGCCGGGGCCGATGACCGCCCTGTGGACCGCCGCGTTATATGCCTTCGGCAGGCTGGGTGCGGCACCGTGCAGCAGGAAGCCGCCGGACTCGTCCACCAGCGCGATGGCGGTGCGCAGGTCCAAGCTGGATTGCGCCTCGATGGCATGCAGCACATGTTCCAGAACCTCGGCCAGGGGCATGCCGGCGGCTATGCGCTGCAACATGATGCGCTCGTCCTCCAGGCGGGCAAGCGTGTCCGTCCAGGGTAGCGCCACTTGGTCTCGCTTGGTCAGCATGTCGGCCCCTTTGCCCCCGACTGTATTGCGGGAGCGGCCGCGCAGCCGAAACGCTACGTAACCCGACGCTACGGGTCGCCAGGCGGCGCCGGCGGGTTCAGCCGCCCGTCTTCAGCGGTTCGCGTTCCAGCCGCAGCGCCTGCAAGGCCTCGGGCTTGTCGACCAGCACGCATTGCTTGCCGGTGCGGGTGCAATGGTCCTTGACACGCCAGTAAGCGCCGTGGCTCACGCAACCGGTCTGGCAGATCACCAGGTCCGCGGCGACCAGGCTGGCTTCCAGCGTATTGCCGTCGGTATCCGCGCTGCCGTCATGGCCGAGATAGCGTCCGCCGGCCAGTTCGACCATCTTGCGGGTCAGCGCCAGGGCGACGGCATCCTCGCCCACGCATAGCACCGCTTTTTCATGCAGCACGACCGTGGAAGGCGCAGGCCGCCAAGCGGGCGGCTCGGTGAGCGTTTCCAGTTCGCGCGCGGCGGCGCCCGCCCGCCCCTGCCAGGCCAGGCGCTCGCGCATCAGGGTCTGCACCCGTTCCATCAACTGGGCCACGCTGCGGGCGAGCGCCACCCGCCGTGGCAAGCCGGGAATGGAGGTCTCCAGCGCCTTGCGGTCTTCACGCGCCCAGGCCAGCGCGGTGTCGCGCAGGATGACGGCCGCGCGCAAGCGCATGGCCTCGCTCTCCAGATACAGAATGCGCGCCGCCTGCGCCGCCAGCAGACGGCTGCAATGCGCTTGCGCCTGGCCGTAGGCGGCCAGCAGCGCGGCATGCTCGCGCTGCAGGTTCTGGCTGTCGGGGGAGATAGGATTCATCGCGGCCCTCGGATCTGGTTGGGGATGCCGCTCTATGGGCGGGCCGCTAATTATAAATGAGAATTACTAGCTTTTAGATGTTGTCATTACGAGGTATTGCCCCCACTGCGGCACAGGCCGATGCGCGGCCCGTGCGCCAGTAAAGGCTGGCACTGATAGCCAACGCCAAGGCCAGCAGCCCGCCCGCCATCGCCGCCACGCCGGGCCACCGTCCCGTGGTCCAGAAGTGGCCACCCAATGAGCCGAGCACACTGGAGCCGATGTAGTACACCAGCAGATAGAGTGAAGCGGCCAGCGCCTTGTAGCCACGCGCCATCTGTCCGACCCAACCGCTGGCGACCGCATGGGCCGCGAAAAAGCCAAAGGTGAAAACCATGATCCCGGCTATCAGCAGCGGCAGCCAGTTGGACAGGGTCAACAGCAGGCCAGCCAAAGCCATGCCGGTGGCGGCCGACAGCATCGCGCCGCGGCCATGACGGTCGGCCAGACGGCCGAACCAGGTCGACGCGAAGATCCCGACCAGGTAAACCACGAAAATGGAGCCGATAAAGGTCTGGCTCAGCGAAAACGGCGGCAGCAGCAGGCGGAATCCCACGTAGTTGTAGACCGTGACGAAGGCGCCCATCAGCAGGCCGCCCAGCGCGAACAACCCGCACAGGGGCCCGTTCTTCAGATGCGAGGCGGCGCCGACGCGCATATCGCCCCACACGCCGGCCCAACCCCGGCCCCGCTGCGGCGCAAAGCGACGCGACGCGGGCAGGAGCCAGACGAACAGTACCGCCGCCACGATGCCCAGGAGGCCCAGCGTGGCCAGCGCGGCGCGCCAGCCGAAATGATCCGACACCAGGCCGGTGATGACGCGGCCGGACAAGCCGCCGAAGGCGCTGCCGCCGATGTACAGGCCCATGGCGAAACCCAGGGTGCCGGGCTCGACCTCTTCGGCCAGATAGGCCATGGCCAGCGCCGGCACCCCGCCCATGGCCAGGCCTTGCAGCGCGCGCAGCGCCAGCAGGCTGTGCCAGTCTGGCGCCGCCGCGGCAATGGTGCCCAGCACGGCGGACGCGAACAGCGATAGCGCCATGGCGCGCTTGCGCGGCACGGCTTGGGAGAACAGGCCTACGAAAAAGATGGCCACCGCCAGAAAGCCGGTGCATAGCGACAGCACCAGACTGCTTTGGGCGGCCGATACGCCGAACGCGTGGGTAAACAGCGGCATCAGCGGTTGCACGCAATACAGCAGCGAAAACGTGGAAAAGCCGGCTGCGAACAAGGCCCATTGGGCGCGCCGCAACCCGGGCGTGCCGCGGACAAGGTGATCGGAAGACGTGGAGACAGGCGCCGCCGGAGCGGACGCGGCGGTTGGGGATGAGGGACTGGCCAAGGGGGAAGACATCGGAATTCTCGAAAGCAGCGGGCATGCAGCCCACGCAACCAAGGTAGACTTTTCCCCTCCATATGTCCAATATATGAAACCAACTTCAGCCATATTTAATAATGATGGAACTGCGCCACCTGCGATACTTCACCGCCGTCGCCGAAGAACTGCACTTCACGCGCGCCGCGGCCAGGCTGGGCATAGGCCAGCCGCCCCTGAGCCAGCAGATCCAGCAACTGGAACGCGAGATCGGCACCCCGCTCTTTCTGCGCCTGCCGCGGGGCATCGCATTGACGGAGGCCGGCACCCAGTTCCTTGAAGACGCACGCGCCATCCTCGCCAGCGCCGACCGCGCCATCGACACGGCCCGCCGCCTGGGGCGCGGGGAACGCGGCGCGATCACCGTGGGATTCACGGCCTCCGCCGTATTCCATCCCTACCTGCCGCAGGCAATCCGCGCATACCGGGACCGCTACCCCGACGTGCGCGTCACGCTCACGGAAAGCAACACGGCCACACTGCTGCGCGGCCTGCGCGCCGGCGAGGTCGACGTGGCCTTCGTGCGACCGCCCTACGTGCTGGATCCGGAGTTCGAGTCCGAACGCGTGCTGGACGAACCCATGCTGGTGGCCCTGCCCCCCGACCATGCGCTCAGCCGCAAGCGCAGCGTGCCCATCGCGGCGCTGGCGGACGAAGACTTCGTGCTATATCCGCGCCCCATAGGCGCCGGCCTGTACGACGCGATCATGTCGGCCTGCCTGCGCGCCGGCTTCGCGCCGCGGGTCATCCAGGAAGCGCCGCAAATGGCATCCATCGTCAGCCTGGTCGCGGCCGGCGTGGGCATTTCCATCGTGCCCGCCGCCATGCGGCACATGGGCGCGCAAGGCATCGAGTACCGGCCTATCAAGGGCGACGCGCCGCATGCGCTGCTGGACATGGCCTACCGCCGCCATGACCGATCGACCGCGGCCGCCAATGCCGTCGCCATGTTGCGCGAGCTTGCCCACCCGTAGGCGGCGCCACCGTATCGCCCTGTCGCGTTTGTCATCTTCTGTAAAACCCGCATCCGGGCCGCAATGTAAATTTGGCGCGCGCGGCGGTCCGTCCCTGTCGATGGGCACGGCGCCGCGCGATTCCAACCTGTCTAAAGGTGAAATAGTGCGACGTACCCTTCTGGCCTTGGCCATCGCGACGATCCCCGGCCTGGCCGCTGCCGCCGGGCTGGCCTCTTCCATCGGTTCCGTGACCGTCTACCAGGACCGCGCCGTCGTGACGCGAGCCGCCAGCAGCGAGCTGGCCGCCGGCGAGCATGAACTGGTGCTGGAGAAGCTGCCCGCCAGCCTGCAGGAAAATTCCTTGCAGGTCTCGGCCAAGAGCACCGGCCAGGCCACGCTGCTGGACGTGAAGGTGCGTGACGCCTATCAGGTCGACACCGCCAACGAGCGCGTCAAGCAGCTGGAAGAGCAAGTGCGCAAGCTGCAAGGCCAGCAGGCGGTGCTGGACGATGAGGCCGCGGTGCTGGACAACCAGCGCGAGCTGGTGCTGATGATGCAGCGCGGCGCCACCGAGCCCTCCAAGGATGGCGCGCGCCTGACGCTGGACGAACTGAAGGCGATCCAGTCGCTGAGCGCGGATTCGCTGGCGCGTGCGCTGGCCGGGCTGCGGCGGGTCGCCGAGCAGAAGGAGACGCTGGAGCGCGAACTGAGCGCATTGCAAAACCAGCTGGGCCAATTGCAGAACTCGCTCAACCGCCGCACCAAGACCGTCACCTTGCGCGTGAACCTGGCGCGCGCCGGCAAGCTGGACCTGAACGTCTCCTACGCCGTGGCCGGCGCCCGCTGGACCCCTGCCTACGACGCGCGCCTGCGCCCGGCGGACCGCAGCGTGGACCTGGGCTACTTCGGCGTCATCCGCCAGAACACCGGCGAAGACTGGAACAACGTCAAACTCACGCTGTCCACCGCGCGCCCCTCGCTGGGTGGCGGCGCGCCCGCGCTGCAACCC
>NZ_DATCUY010000502.1:0-4902 GCF_036567245.1 Achromobacter sp.
GTCGAAGCGCTGCGCGCCGTCGCGCTTGGACACCACCATGCAGGCCACCTGGGCGCGCTGGGCATAGACGGCGCGCAGCGCCGCCGCGGCGCTGTTGCCGTCCACCGGGAACAACACGCGGGAGGTGTCGGACATTTCGCCCAGCAAGGCTTCGCCTATGGTGGGATCCTGGTGCGATTGCTCGTTCTTGGCGTTCTCCCAGGTGTGGGAGGTGACCACCAGCGGCACCGACAGCCACCCCGGCGCCTGCCCAAGTTCCTTCTGGCGGCGCGCGAAGATGATCTCCTGGCGCAGCAGGCCCAGCATCTTCACCGCGAAGGCTTCGTAGCTGACGATGAGGTTCAGGCCGCCCTTGTTCGCGAGCGCGGCGGCGGCCACGGCTTCTTCGTTCAAGGCGGTGATGACGGCGCCGTGCTGGTCCTCGGCGACGCCGGGTTCCGGATGGTCGACGCGGTGCTTCAGCAAGGCCAGGGTGGCGCCCATCTTGTTGCTGGCCAGTTCGTCCGGATTGCCGATGCGCACGCGCAGGCCCGGATTGGCCTGCACCAGTTCCACGAACCAGCGGTCCAGCGTGGCCATGGCGCTGCCCTGGCTGCCCGTGGTCTCCCAGGAGGGTTCGGGCAGCGCCGGCGCGTCGGGATGCCGGTGCGCCATGGGGTGCCCGCTTTCCAGGGGGCGTTGTTGGGCGGCATGGTTCGCCAGTGCGGCAAGCGCCGCGTCCAGCTCCGGCTGTGCCACGAACAGCTTGGCGGCGCTGGCGTTGAAGGCGTCGCGCGCCGCGCTATCGGTGTGGGGGTTGCCCCCCAGCGGCAGGTTGTGCGCGGCATTGGTGCCGGCGCCGGGAAAGCCAAAGCCTTTCTCGGTCTCGGCGATGACGTAGGGCAGGCGGGCGGGATACTGGAAGTCCGGCGCAGCCAGGTTCCCGTCCAGCGCTTCCTCGGCGGCCAGGATGGCCCAGGCGATGGCCGCCGGATCGCGGCCGTCGACGATCAGCGGGTCGAAGCCGTTGTGGCGCAGGTCCTCGGCCAGCCAATGCGCGCCGCCTTCCTGCACGATCTGCGTGCGTTGCTCGATGCGGCGGCCATTCAGGATCATGACGGGCACGGCCTGGCCGCAATCCTCGGCGCGCCACCAGCGCGTGGCCCAGTCGGAGCCGCGTTGTTCCTCGAAGGCGCCGTCGCTCAGGAAGGCCACCAGGCTTTCTCCCGGCAGGGGCATGTGCACGTATTGCAGGCCGGCGAAGCCGAGGTAGCCGCCTTCGGACACGGCGCCCGCCGTGTTGGGGCCGGCGTGGCTGCCCAGCGGTACGGCAGGCAATCCTTGCGCATCGATGGCGTAGGAGTAGAAGTCCGTGATCAGGCGTTCCAGTCCGGGTTCGCTGCGGTCGTAGCGGCCGCGCTGCGCCGGCGACACGTCGCCGGTCAGGGCGTTGACGGCCTCGATGGCGGCCACGCAATGGCCCTGGCCCATCAGCCAGCCGCGAGTCTTGCCGCTCAGCGCATTGGCCAGCAGATAGGCGACGAAGGCGGGCACCATGTTCAGCGAGCCGCCCGTATGGCCTTCGGGATTGGGCTTGAAGTCCGCGGCGCCCAGTGGTGCGCCGTTCAGGTCGATGCGGCGGGCGTAGGTCATGTGCGCCACCACATTCATCGCCGCGCAGCTGAGGCGGTCGGCCGCGGCCAGCATGGCGTAGGCATCGTCCGGGCTGGCGACGCGGCCGCTGGCCGCCAGACGTTGCACCAGCGCGTCGATGTGTTCGACGGTGTCGGCGCGGTGTTGGATGGGACCATGGCCGGATAGCCAATGCTCGCGTAGCTTCATCGCGGGTTCCTTTGAAATCGGGTGATCAATCGCGCAGGTCGCGCAGGAGCGCGTTGGCCAGCAAGGGCGCCAGTTCGATGCGATTGCTGGGATGGGGCACGGCGTCAGTGGAAACGACGCGTTCAAAACAGGCGGATACCTGGGCCCAGGCGTCCTCGGCGAAAAGCGCATGCACCACTACGCATTGCGGCGGTCTCATGCCGGCGAGCTTGCCGGCCGCCACCATCAGGGTGCGGCCGGAGGACGCGATGTCGTCCACCAGCACCGGCGTGCAGTCGCGCCAGGCGGAGAGGTCGGGCGCCTCGATCTCGACCTGGCGGTCGCCGCGGCGGGTCTTGCGCAGCACCACGTGTGGCGCGCCGATGCGCGCGGCGATGGATCCGGCCCATTGCTCGCTTTCCTCGTCCGGGCCGACGATCAGCGGCGCCTGCACGTTGCCGGCGATCCAGCTGGCCAGGCGTGGCGCGGCGTGCAGCGTGGTGGTGGGGATGGTGTACAGCGCGGACAGCGACGGATGCCGATGCAGGTGCGGATCGACGGTCAACAGGCGGTCGAAGGTGGAGGACACCAGACGGGCGAACGACAGCGAACTCACGCTTTCGCCATCCTGGAAACGCTTGTCCTGGCGCATGTAGGCCAGATAGGGCGCAATCAGGTTGACCTCGGTGGCGCCCAGATCGCGCGCCGTGTCGGCGGCGAAGATCAGGCCAAGGAAACAGGGATCTGGCCGGGCCAGCGTGCAGACGATGTCGACGGCGCGTCCACGCGGGTCGCCATGCAGGCGCACATAGCTTTCGCCGTCGGGAAAGCGGCGGGTTTCCACGGCGCCGAGTTCGCCTTGGCACAGGGCGGCAAGGCGCTTGGCGAATCCTTCGTTGCCGGGTAGCGGGAGGATAAGTCTTTGCATGAATGCCGGGTCCGCCTGATCGAGGTTAGGGAAACCGAAGCGGCCTTTGGGGCCCCGCGCGGCCCCAAAGGGGCCGCGGCATTCTGATTATGGCGCAGGGGCGGCCTCTTCTGGCGCCGTTCGCCGGTCAAACCTTGATGTAACTCAAAGGTTTTATCTGAGCCGCCGTGCCAGCCAGATGTTCGCGCCGCCGCAGGTCCTGTCGCCTTCCACGTGGCGTACCACCTCGAAGCCGGCCAGGCGCAACAGCTCGCGGTACTCCGCGCTGTCCAGGCTGCCGTGGTAGAGCGGCTGGCCTTCGAACTGGCCGATGGCTTCTCCCAGATGAGTCCCGCTGGTGAACATCAGCGCCGCGCCCGGCGCGGCGAGGCGTTCGAAGGTGTTGAACATGGGCCGCTGGTCTTCCGGCCGCAGGTGAAAGAAGCTGTGCCAGGCGATCAGCCCCTGGAACGGGCGCAAGGGCGGCAGGCTGCGCATGTCCGCTTCAATCCAGCTGTGTTCAGGGAACGAGGTTCTTGCCCGCGCAAGCAGCGCGTCCGAAGCATCCACGCCGGTCAGCATGCAGCCGCGCTCGATCAGATGGCGGGCGATGGGGATGCCGGTGCCGCAGCCTATGTCCAACACCTCGGGAGCGGGGCCGGGCAGCAGGTCCAGGAACGCCTCCAGCCAGGCGCGTTCCACCAGCTGCTTACCGCGCAGTTTCTCGAAGGCGTCGGCATGTTCGCGATACAGCGAAATCACATTGTCGGCGGGCGAGATGGACATGTCGATATTCCCTGAGAGTTGCGATTTTCCCACGTGCGGGCAATGCCCGGCTGGTGGTGGACATCCGCCGCTCATCAGCCAGGATGGTTGATTCGTCATGCCGGACTTGTGGAGCGGGCGGGGAACGGCGATTTTCTCTATCTGCCCTATTTCCGCCGCAGCCGCCATGACCTTACAGCAAGATTTTCCCAAGCCCGGCCGCAACGGCCTGCGGCTTACCTGGCTGGCGTTGTTCTTGCAGGCCGGCATCTCCACCGTGTACCTCTTCGGGCGGCCGGCCTCGGCACAGACGGCGCCGCTGGTCTATCAGTTTCGCGGCGCCGACGGCACCTGCTGTTCCAGCGGCGAATACCCCAACAACGGCCATGACGGCCAATGGGGCCAGCGCGATTTCATCCAGGCCGACAGCAACCAGCGCATCAACGCCAATGCGCCCGGGCAGACCGGCATCGTGATCGACGTCAGCGGCGGCAAGGGCGGCAACGGCAGGGACGCCGACGTGAACCATTGGGGTGGCAATGGCGGCGGCGGACGAATCATCGATTACACCTTGTCGGCCAGCACGGTTAACGCCGCCGGCCGGGGGATAGACCTGTATTCGGCGGGCGGCAATGGCGGCCTGTGGGGCAATGCGGACGGGCCCAACGGCGGCTACGGCATCGGCGGCGACGGGCATCAGGCGCGCATCACGCTCAACAACGCCACCATCGTCGGCACGGGCTTCGGCATCGCGGTCCAATCCTGGGGCGGCGCGGGGACCGACAGCGCCATCGCCAATGGCTTCGACGGCGCGTACACGTCCGGCCATGGCGGCAGCGCCGGCCTGGCATCCGTGATCCTGCAAGGCGCGAGCTCGGTGACCGCGCGCGGGCCGGGACCGGACGGCGTCAGCGCCGGGGTGGGCCTGATATCGTCGGGCGGGCAAGCCGGGGCGGCCGAGCATACGGGGGACTTCGGCGGACATAGCGATGCGGGACGGGGCGGGGATGCCTCGGCTGTCACGTTCATGTCCTCGGCCGGGACTGCGGTCAACGGCCATGGCGACGGCGTGTATGGCGTGATCGCCCGTTCCATCGGCGGCAATGCGTCGACTGCCAACGGCACCGACACCAAGGCCGCGACGGGCGGCAATGCCGGCCTGGTCAGCGTGACCAACGGCGGCGCCATCAAGACCGACGGCAACCGGGGGATTGGCGTGTACGCGCTGACCCAGGGCGGCAATGGCGGCAACGGCGGCAACGGCTCGTGGTTCGACGGCCACAATGGCGGCGCGGGCGGGGCGCCAGGCGCCATCGCCATCACCAATACCGGCACGATCGCGACCGGCGCCAACGGCGCCGTCGGCGCGAAAGGCATCATGGCCAGCGTGCTGGGCGGGGAAGGCGGCCCGGCGGGCGCCAATGGCGCAT
>NZ_DATCUY010000503.1:0-4139 GCF_036567245.1 Achromobacter sp.
TTGTGCGGCGGCGCCACGCCCGACGACGGCGCGGGCAACGTGGTGCTGAGCCTGGATCGCATGAACGCGGTGCGATCCATCGATACCATCGCCAACACCATGGTGGCCGAGGCCGGCGCCATCCTGGGCAACCTGCGCCGCGCCGCGCAGGACGCCGGCCGTCTGCTGCCGCTGAGCCTGGCGGCGGAAGACTCCAGCCAGATCGGCGGCAACGTGGCCACCAACGCCGGCGGCGTGAACGTGGTGCGCTACGGCATGGCGCGCGAGCTGGTGCTGGGCCTGGAAGCCGTACTGCCCACGGGCGAAATCTTCCATGGCCTGCGCACGCTGCGCAAGGACAACACCGGTTACGACCTCAAGCAATTGCTGATCGGCTCCGAAGGCACGCTGGGCGTCATCACCGCCGTCGCCTTGCGCCTGTTCCCGCGCACCGATGTGCGCTCGGTGGTGCTGGCCGCAGTCGAGTCGCCGGCGCAAGCCTTGCAATTGTTCGAGATCCTGTTCGAACAATGCGGCGCGCGGCTGCAAGCGTTCGAGTATTTCTCGGGCGATTGCCTGGACCTGGTGCTGGCGCATGCCGCGGGCGTGCAGGAACCGTTCGGTCAGCGCTATCCGGCTTACGTGCTGGTGGAATTGGCGGATACCGCCGACGAGGCCGCGCTGAACGGCCTGGTGGAAAACGTGATCGGCACGGCGCTGGAACGCGGCCTGTGCCTGGACGCAGCCGTCTCCGCATCACTGGCGCAATTGCAGGCGCTGTGGAAGCTGCGCGAGGAAATCTCCGAAGCCCAGCGCGCCGACGGCCCGCACCTGAAGCACGACGTGTCGCTGCCGATCGAACGTATCCCCGACTTCATGGAATCCGCCGAGGCCCGTGTGCGCGCGCTGTACCCGGACCTCCGCCCCTTCATCTTCGGCCACTTCGGCGACGGCAACCTGCACTACAACCTGTCGCGCCCGGCCGGCACGGACCGCGACTGGGTGGCGGTGCATGGGGCGGCGATCACGGACGCGGTGCTGGACGAGGTGAATCGCTACGGCGGGAGCATTTCTGCGGAACACGGGATCGGGCAGTTGAAGCGGGATCATTTCCTGCATAGCAAGGATGCGTTGGAGTTGCGGCTGATGCGGGAAATCAAGGCTGTTCTGGATCCTGCGGGGATTATGAATCCTGGGAAGTTGCTGTAGGTTTTTGGGGCAGTTTGGATGGTGTCGTTCGTGGGTGTACGCGAAGAAGCTTCGTAGGCCGCACGGCGGCGCGGGCGGCATGGCGGCGAGCGCCCACGATTGCGGTCCGGAGCCTTCGCTCCGGACTGCCCCTTCGTCATCGTCGTTGCCGCCTATGGCGGCTGCCTTCCGATTCCCTCGGGCGCATCGAGGTTGCTCGCCGCCATGCCGCCCGCGCCGCCGTGCTACCCGCGTCTCGGTTTGATGCGCTGCTAAAGCCGTGGTCAGTAGCGAGTCTTGGGGGGGCCGCCAATTACGGCCGCCCGGGCGGCCGTAATCGGCATACGCGCTAGTGTTCGTCGTGATGGTTGCGCTGGCGCGAATGCGGCGGGTGGTTTACTAGTGGTTGTCGCCGTTTTGGGGGAGGGGCGGTGATGGGCGGCGCGCGATGGATGGTGGCTTGCGCGCGCAGATTCTCTCGCGCGCGCCGCCCATCCGGCGGCGGAGTTGAAATGACGAATTTCCAGCGCCCCATCATGATGTGCATGCGTCGATGATGGGTTACGCGCGACATGTGCCGCAGCTTATGGGCATACCCGTAAGCGTTTCATCCATTTGACGCGATCATCATCAGCGCGCAGCGTCATCACTCGACGCGAGACACCGCGTAAGCCCCCAGAGGCCGCCCGCGCGGCCGGCCGGGGGCGGGCCCCGCAAGATCCTCGCCCACCCCACCGGTGGCGAGAACGCCAAGAAAACCGCTCGCCCCAGCGCCCGTGAAGATTCAAAAAAACCGAGCACGGCGCGGCAGCGGCTTGCCGGGTGCGGGGCGTCGATAAGCCCGAGGGAATCCGTAGGAGTCGCCGAAGGCGAGGACGAGGATGACGACGGGGCAGTCCGGAGCGAACGCTCCGGACCGCAATCGTTGCCCCGCACCCGGCAAGCCGCTGCCGCGCCGTGCGTCTCAAGAACTCAAAACAGACACCCCAAGAACATCACTGCCGATGATAAACCTCGGCCCCTTTCTTAACGAACTCAATCGACTTCTCCTCCATCCCCTTCTGCAACGCATCCTTCTCACTAACCCCCTGAGCCGCCGCATAATCCCGCACGTCCTGGGTGATCTTCATCGAGCAGAAATGCGGCCCGCACATTGAGCAGAAGTGCGCCACCTTCATCGAATCCTTGGGCAGCGTCTCGTCGTGGAATTCCTTGGCGGTGTCCGGATCCAGACCCAGGTTGAACTGGTCGTCCCAGCGGAACTCGAAGCGTGCCTTGGACAGCGCGTTGTCGCGGATCGCCGCTCCCGGATGGCCCTTGGCCAGGTCCGCCGCGTGGGCTGCGATCTTGTACGTGATGATGCCGTCCTTCACGTCCTTCTTGTTCGGCAGGCCCAAGTGCTCCTTCGGCGTCACATAACAGAGCATCGCCGTGCCGTACCAGCCGATCAGCGCCGCGCCGATGCCTGAAGTGATGTGGTCGTAGCCCGGGGCGATGTCGGTGGTCAGGGGCCCCAGCGTATAGAACGGCGCCTCGTGGCAGTGTTCCAGTTGCAGCTCCATGTTCTCCTTGATCATCTGCATCGGCACGTGGCCCGGGCCTTCGATCATGACCTGCACGTCATGCTTCCACGCCACCTGCGTCAGCTCGCCCAGCGTCTTCAGCTCGGCGAATTGCGCCTCGTCGTTGGCGTCGTAGCCAGAACCCGGGCGCAGGCCGTCGCCCAGCGAGAAGCTGACGTCATAGGCCTTCATGATTTCGCAGATTTCCTCGAAGCGCTCGTACAGGAAGCTCTCCTTGTGATGCGCCAGACACCACTTCGCCATGATCGAACCGCCGCGCGAGACGATGCCCGTCATGCGGTCGGCCGTCATCGGAATGAAGGGCAGGCGCACGCCCGCATGGATCGTGAAGTAGTCCACGCCTTGCTCGGCCTGTTCGATCAGCGTGTCGCGGAAGATCTCCCAGGTCAGGTCCTCGGCCTTGCCGTCCACCTTTTCCAGCGCCTGATAGATCGGCACGGTGCCGATGGGCACCGGCGAGTTGCGGATGATCCATTCGCGCGTTTCGTGGATGTGCTTGCCGGTGGACAAATCCATGACCGTGTCGCCGCCCCAGCGGATCGCCCACGTCATCTTTTCCACTTCCTCGCCGATGCCCGAGCTGACCGCGGAGTTGCCGATGTTGGCATTGATCTTCACCAGGAAATTGCGGCCGATGGCCATCGGCTCCACTTCCGGGTGGTTGATGTTGGCCGGAATGATGGCGCGGCCGCGCGCGATCTCGTCGCGCACGAACTCGGGCGTGATGGCGGCGGGAATGGCGGCGCCGAACGATTGGCCCGGGTGTTGGCGCAGCAGGCGCTTGACCATCTTTTCGCCATCGGGGCCGCTGTCGCGCAGCGTTTGCAGGTAGTGCTCGCGGCGCAGGCTTTCGCGGATCGCCACGAATTCCATTTCCGGCGTGATGATGCCGCGCCGCGCATAGTGCATCTGCGATACGTTGGCGCCCGCCTTGGCGCGTCGCGGCGGGCGTTGCAGGTCGAACCGCATCGCCGTCAGCTTCGGGTCGGTCAGGCGCGCCTTACCGTAGTCGCTGGTCGGGCCGGACAGCACGTCGGTGTCGGCGCGCTCTTCGATCCAGGCGCGGCGCAGCTCGGGCAGGCCGCGGCGGATATCGATCTTGGCATCGGGGTCGGTGTAGGGGCCGCTGCAATCGTAGACGGTCAGCGGCGGATTTTTTTCTCCGCCGAACATGGTCGGCGTGTCGTCCTGCTCGATCTCGCGAAACGGCACGCGGATGTCGGGGCGCGAGCCCGTCTCATACACACGGCGCGATCTGGGCAGCGGTGCGACGGCCGCCGCGTCGACTTCGGCGGTAGCGGCCAGGAATTTGGGATTGGCGTTCATGGAAAGCTCCAAGCAAGTGGTTGGAGCCGATCGGGAATGGACTTCCGCCAGGCGTGCAGCGAC
>NZ_DATCUY010000504.1:0-5147 GCF_036567245.1 Achromobacter sp.
GTCCCCGCCCAGCGAAACCAGTTCGGCCGTGTCCGCACCGCCCGCGCCGCCGCTGCCGGCGATGGACTGGGCCAGCACGCCGTAGGCGTGGTCGCCGCTGGTCGTGATGGTTCCGCCGGTCGTGGCGGTCACCGTGCCGGCATTGCCGCCATTGCCGCCGTTGCCGCCCTGGCCTCCAAGCACCGAGACGAAGTCGCTGCCGGTGCCGCCGCCGCCGCCAATCGATTGCGCCACGATGCCGGTCGCAAAACTGCCTGTGGTGCTGATGGCGCTGCCGCTGGCGGCTACGACGTTAACCGTGCTGGCGTTGCCGCCAAACCCGCCGCCGCCGCCCTGCCCGGCCAGCGCGGTGCTGTCGCTGCCGTCGCCGCCCTGCCCGCCCAGACTTTGCGCCGCCAGGCCAGGCAGATTGTCGCCGCGGGTCGCGACGCTTGCGCCCTGGTACAGATTCAACGCCACGGTGCCGCCCGCGCCGCCATTGCCGCCCGAATGGTCCTTGTTCGGACCCATTCCGCCTTTGCCGCCTATGGCACGGGCCGCGACGCCCGCGCCTTCGATCGCGACGCCGCTGGCCGAACCGGCGACGTCGAGCATGACGGAGCCATACACGTCCACCGTCACCTTCTGGGTCCAGCTGTCCGAGGTGCCGCCGCCGTTGCCGCCGTTGTCGCTATTGTCGGTCGAGGCTGTGCCGTCGCCGCCGATGCTCTGGGCGTAGATGCCAAAGACCGTGGCGCTGTCGTAGACCTGCCAGTAGCTGTAGGCCTGGCCCTGGTGCGTCACCTGCACCGTGCCGCCCGTGCCGGCATTGCCGTTGTTGTAGCCGCCCATGCCACCTACGGAATTCGCGTAGATGGCGGCGCCGTTGGCATAGGTGCGCAGGCGCGCCGCGCTGCTGCCCAGGTTGATGGCGCCGGTATTGCTGACCGTGACCGTGCTGGCGTTGCCGCCATTGCCGCCCACCTGCTCGCCGTATTCCAGCGTCGGGTCGTTCTGGTCGCCGCCCGCCCCGCCCAAGGCGCGCGCATTGATGCCGTACAGGCCCTGGCGCGGCGTGGGCAAGGAACCCGACATCGTCAGGTTGCCGGAGTTGGTCACGGTGACGGTCTGGCCCAGGCCCCCGTGGCCGCCGTTGGAGTCGTTGTTGTCGTTGGCGGGGTCGCCGATCCCGCCGGACGATACCGCCATGATCAGGCTGTTGAAGTTGCTGAGCGCCGTGCCGTTGAGCGCGACGTCGCCGCTGCTGGAGACGGTGACGTTGCCGCCGTCGCCCGCAGTGCCTTCGTCCACGCCGTCGCCGCCGCGCGATAGGCCCGTGACCACGCCCAGCGGGTTCAGCCGGGTCTGGTTCGCGTCGGCGTTGTAATTGCCCGATGAGGTGACGGACACGTCAGGCCCGTTCTGGCCGTCCTTCTCGTCGTTATGGTCCACTCCGCTATCGCCCTCGCAAATGGCCTGGGCGCTTGGGTAGTTTCCCGACGACACATTCAGCGAAGGACCGCCGGCACAGGTATAGCCGGCCTGCGCACTGCCCGTCGCGCCCCAGGCGCAGGCGCCCAGCGCCGACACCACGGCCAATCGCAAGGTGTTCTGCCGCAGCAGAGGGAAAGGCAGGCCGGGGTTGCGCACGGAGAAAGAGATGGGCTTCATCGATTCGCGGATTCTGTTGACCTGAGCGCGAAGGCCGCCCGGATGCCCGGGGGCGCGCTCAGTAGTAACTGGCAAAGTTTCGCCACTAGAATCCGCAGGGTGCGCGCTGGGTGCAACTTTTTTTCGACGAATCAGTGGTTTTTTTCGACGAAATCCGCAAAAAAAACCACATCGTTACATTGGGTCCGGGCTTAGGTGTAAGCGAAGGTTAGGCCCCTGGAGGCGGCGCCGCCCCGCATATCAGGAACGGGTGGAGCCGCTGGCCGACGCCAGCAGCGTCCGCCCTTTCTGCGTCAGGATGACGACCGGTTCGGTATGCGCTTCTTCTCGGTCCCGGGACATGTCCACCAGCCCATTGGCGGTTGCGTCTTCCCAGGCGGACAGCTGCGGGCAGGAACTGCGCCAGGCGTCCATGGTCTGCGCATAGGTGCGCGGCCGCTCGGCGATCCAGGCCAGGAATTGCAGCAAGTTGCCGAGCTGGGAGGTGCCGGGCTCGAGTGCGAGGTTGTCGTGCATGATGTGCTCCCGCGATGGCGGCTGTCCATGAACAATACTCCGGCGGGCTCGCCGGAGTCATTCCGCCTGGAGCCGTGCCGGCCTAGACCGCCAGCCTGCGCATCGTCAGCGCGATGACCGCCGTGGCGACGAGTTGCATGCCGGCCACGACGTACAGTCCTGCGGCCACGCCGCCTGTCCATTCCTTGAGCCAGCCCATCATGAAAGGCGTGGCGAAGCCCGCCAGGTTGCCTACCGAATTGATGAAGGCGATGCCGCCGGCCGCGGCAGTGCCGGTCAGGAATGCTGCCGGGATGGCCCAGAACACCGGGAAGGCGCCCAGCACGCCGATGGCAGCGATGCTCAAGGAGGCCATCGCCAATACCGGACTGCCGATATAGGCGCCGGTCAAGGACAGGCCCAGCGCGCCAACCAGGGTGGCGCCCGCGCAATGCAGCCGGCGTTCGCGGGTGGAATCGGAATGCATGCCGTTGATCACCATCGCGGCGGTGCCCAGAATGAAGGGAATGGCCGACAGCAACCCGATGTTCAGGGTGCCTTGCACTCCCAGTTCGCGCACGATCGAGGGCATCCAGAACGCCAGCGTCGCGTTGCCGCCGACGATGCAGAAGTAGGCGGCGGTACACAGCCACAACGCCGGCAGGCGCAAGGCCTGGGCGAAGCTGGCGTGCTTGGCGGGATCCAGGCGCTCGCTGTCCAGCTCAGCCGTGAGCGCGGCCTTTTCCGCCGCGCTGAGCCAGCGCGCCTGCTGGGGGCGGTCCGGCAGATACGCCAGCACCACCAGCCCGGCGATCACGGACGGAATGCCTTCCAGCACGAACAGCCATTGCCAGTTGCGCAGCGGGGCCACGCCGTCCATGCCGCTCATGATGAGACCGGCTATCGGCCCGCCCACGATGCCGGCCAGCCCGAACGACGTCATGAACCAGCCATTGATGCGCCCTCGCCGGCTGGCGGGAATCCAGTACGTCAGATAGAGCATCACCCCGGGGAAAAAGCCGGCTTCGAAGGCGCCGAGCAGAAAGCGCAAGACGTAGAAGGAAGTCGGCGTGGTGACGAACGCCATCGCCATCGACGTCAGGCCCCACATTATGGTGATGCGGGCCAGGGTCTTGCGCGCGCCGATGCGCTGCAGCAGCAGATTGCTGGGCACCTCGAAGATGAAGTAGCCGATAAAGAAGATGCCCGCCCCCAGGCCGTACACGGCCTCGCTGAAGCGCAGGTCCTGCAGCATCTGCAGTTTGGCGAAGCCGACATTGACGCGGTCGATCCATGCCAGCAGGAACAGGAATATCAGGAAAGGGATGAGTCGCCAGGCGACCTTGCGGTGCATCAGGCCTGGATCGGCGGCGGCCGACGCGGCGTCTTGTGGCGGTGCGGAGAGGGGTTGCGGTGAAACAGCATCCATAGCGGGTTCCTCGGTGGAGCGGATCAGGG
This sequence comes from Achromobacter sp., assembly GCF_036567245.1. Taxonomy (GTDB): domain Bacteria; phylum Pseudomonadota; class Gammaproteobacteria; order Burkholderiales; family Burkholderiaceae_B; genus Achromobacter. Next base: position 3,604 of record NZ_DATCUY010000504.1, read on the forward strand.
GTAGCGCCCTAGCCCGCCGATACCGGGGCAAGGTCACGCGAGCAGATGTTTTCGGCTGCTATAAATATATTTTGCCATTTTAAAAAAATACAATAATGAGGATTTACCCGCATTGTCCGTGCGCGGGACGAGTGTTGCCGCCGGATCGTCAGGCCAGCAGGTTCTTGGGCAGCGCGGCGACGAAGGAAGCAAAGCTGATCGACCCTTGTCCGGGGCTCATGTGCAGCGTCATGACCGCGGCCGCGCGGGCCGAGTCCTGCGCCTGGATCGCCTCGAGCAACTGGCCGTGCTGCTCCCACGACGACGCAAGGCGGCCGAAGGCGGAGAAGGCGTGGAGCCGGTAGGCGCCCGTGCGCGAGCGCATGCGCAGGATCTCCTGGCGCAGATAGGGATTGCGGGCGCCCATGTACAGCGCATCGTGAAACCGCCGATTGTGCTCCTGCCAGGCGTCGGTGTCCTCGCGCCGCACCACCGCGGCGGCGCGCTCATGGATGACCGCCAGCTCATCGCGTTCCGCGGGCGTCATGCGTTCGCAAGCCAGGCGCGCGCCGATCCCCTCCAGTTCGGCCAATAGCTCCCACATGGCCATCAGCTGAGCCACATCCATCTTGGCCACCACCATGCCGCCGCGCGGCAGGCTGGCCACCAGCCCCTGCGCCTGCAACTGCAGCAACGCCTCGCGCACCGGCGTGCGCGAGACATCGTAGGTCTGCATCAGCATCTGTTCGTCGACGGGATCTCCCGGCAACAGGCTGCCGTCGCGGATCGACTCTTCGACGGACAGGCGGATGCGCTCAGCGGCTTTCATGGCGGACTCCGGTCAGGGGATAAAGAAAATTCATCCACAGCATAGTATTTTCTTGACTTATATAAATATATTTATGAGACTAGACTTTTATTTTACCGAGCAAAGTGCGGCAGGAGGTAATGAGCATGGAAGACTCGTCCAAGCAGGCGTGGCAGGCCTGGGTGGCCCTGGTGTGCAGTACCCATGGCCTGACGGTGCCCGCCGAAACCCAAGCGGCGGTCGCGCGCGGCTTGCTGCGCCTCTCCGTTATCGAGGCGGATATCGCGAATTGCGGGGATGAGGATGCCTGACCTCCGCGCTCATCTTTCCATCGGCGACATGCGCAGGCGCTATGGCCAGGCCACGCCGGGCGAGCGCGCCGAGCTGGTTTCGGCGCAGGCCGCCACGTTCGAACGCAGCGCGGCTGAGTTGCACTGCGCCACGCGCATCTATCAGCCCTGCCCGCCTGCCGGTCGGTCCGGCGGTCTGCTGGAAGGTGTGGCGCTCGCGCACAAGGATGCATTCGAGACCGGCGCGCATGCGCCTGGCCGTGGCCGGCCGTTGCGCGACGATGCGCCGGGACCGATGGCGACCGTACTGCGGCGCTTGCAGGACCAGGGTGCGCTCAATCTCGGCGCCCTGGCGATGGCCGAGCACGCCTGCGGGGCCACGGCCGAGAATCCGCATGGCCCGGCCCTGGTCAATCCGCTCGATCCCGCCGCCGCGGTGGGCGGCTCTTCCAGCGGCTGTGCGGTGG
>NZ_DATCUY010000505.1:0-15971 GCF_036567245.1 Achromobacter sp.
CCAGCATCGGCGCGGGCGCCGCGATGCTGGCCGGGGCCGGGGCGGCCGTGGTGGAGGAACGGTTCATGGCGGGATCAAGCGTAGGCGCGTATCGCATGGCGCGGCAGCTCCACCCAGCAGCGGCTGGCGGCGTGAGGGCCCAGCAGGGCGTCTCCGGTTTCGGGGGACACGATGGAATGCACCGTGCTGCCGGGTACGCCTTCCAGGCGCAGGGCCAGGCGATAGCCGCGGCCCAGGAACACGCCGTCCAGCACGTCGGCCAGCATGGCGTTCGGCTGGTCCGGGCGCGCAGTGCTGACGCGCACCGCTTCCGGCCGCACGAAAAGCTTGCCGCTGGCGGCGTCCAGCGCCTCGTCCACGGCCAGCTCCTGGCGTCCGACGCGGGCGCGGTGCGCATCCAGGCGCTCGAATGGCAGCCAATTCGCTTCGCCCACGAAATCGGCGATAAAGGCCGACCCCGGCTGGCGGTAGAGTTCCCGCGGCGTGCCGTATTGCTCGATGATTCCGCCATTCATGACGGCGATGCGGTCGGCCATCACCATGGCCTCTTCCTGGTCATGCGTGACCATCAGCGTGGTGATGGACAGGCGCTTCTGCAGGGCGCGCAGTTCGATGCGCAGATGCTCGCGGACGCGGGCGTCCAGCGCCGACATGGGTTCGTCCAGCAACAGCAGCGACGGCGACGGCGCCAACGCGCGCGCCAGGGCCACGCGCTGCTGCTGTCCGCCGGAGATCTGTCCTGGATATTTACCGGCCGCGCCGCTCAGCCCGACCAGGGTCAGCATTTCCTCGACGCGGTTGGCGACGTGGTTGCGGTGCGCGCGTTTGCCGCTCAGGCCGTAGGCCACGTTCTGGGCCACGGTCAGGTTGGGAAACAGCGCGTACGACTGGAACAGGATGCCGTAGTCGCGCGCCTGCGGTTCGGCGTGCGAGATGTCGCGCCCGGACAGCACGATGGTGCCGCTGTCCTGCCGCTCCAGGCCGGCGATGGCGCGCAGCAAGGTGGTCTTGCCGCAGCCCGAAGGGCCCAGCAGGCACACCAGCTCCCCGGCGCGGATGTCGAGCGAGACGTCCGACAGCGCGGTATGGCTGCCAAAGCGCTTCACTAGATGCCTGACAGAGAGAAATGCGGTATCGCGTTCGGCCATGGGGCCTCCGGTTTGGGAACGAAGGCAGTATGGAAGACGCTTATTGAGTGTTTATGACACTTCGCGCAAATGCAGTAATAAAAACATCAAATTATTTTGGTGTACTGGCGGTCTTGCGCATTGCGCCCCTATTCCGCCCCCGAAAACCGTGCTTGTCGCCGAACTCAAATCCTTCTATGCCGTGGCCCGCTGCGGCACCGTCACCAAGGCTGCCGCCCAGTTGGGTGTCAGCCAACCCACGGTGACGGGGCAATTGCGCCAGCTGGAGTCCCGTTACGGCGTCGAGCTGTTCCACCGCCAGGGGCGCGGCATGCGTCTGTCGGACGCCGGCCACAGCCTGATGCCCATGGTGGAGAAGCTGGTCCAGCAGGAAACCGAGATCGATTTCCGCCTGCGCGACGCCAGCGACCTGCGCGAAGGCAATCTGCGCATCGGCGCCACCGGCCCCTACTACATCATGGATACGGTACGGGCCTACAACCAACGCTACCCAGGCATCGACCTGACCCTGGCCATCGGCAATTCGCAAAGCATGCTGCAGGCGCTGCATGACTATCGCATCGAGATTGCCACCTCATCTTTTCTGATGGATGACAAGCACCTGTACCGGCGCATGATCGCCGCCGATCCCATCCGGGTGGTGGCGCATCGCGACCATCCCCTGGCGCGCCACAGCCAGGTCCGCCTGGCCGACCTGGCCGAACACGCGCTGCTGTTGCGCGAACCCGGCTCCATGACGCGGCAGCTGACGGAGGACGCCTTGCAGGCGGCCGGCATCGCCGTGCGCCGCACGCTGGAGATCGGCAGCCGCGAGTCGATCCGCCAGGCCATCCTGTGCGGACTGGGGATCAGCCTGATTCCTTCGCGCGAGATCCCTTCCCATCCCGAACTGGCGGCCCTGGACATCGAGGGCGCCGGCATCGTGATGCATGAATACCTGTACTGCCTGCGCGAGCGCCAACCGGTGCAGCTGATCGCGCGCTTTCTGGAGATGGCGCCAGCCGCCGGCTGAGCGCCGCCCTCCCCTATGCGGCCACCCAGGAGACAACCATGGCCTTGACCTTGCAAGATATCGAACAGATTTTCCTGGAGCGCGGGCACCGCTCCTATGACGGCGAATCCGTCAGCCACCTGCGGCATGCGCTGCAGACCGCGGCCCTGGCCGAACGCCACGGCGCCGGCGCCCACCTGATCACCGCCAGCCTGCTGCACGACCTGGGCCATCTCATCGCCGACCGGCCGGGCACGCCCACGCTGCGCGGCCTCGACGACAAGCACCAGTATTTCGTGCTGCCCTTCCTGCGCGGCCTGTTCGGCCCCGCGGTGCTGGACCCGATCCGGCTGCATGTGGAGGCCAAGCGCTACCTCTGCTATGTGGAACCGCAATATGAAGCGTCGCTCTCGGAGGATTCGAAACGCAGCCTGGCGCTACAGGGGGGCAGTTTCGATGCGGGCCAGGCGGTGGATTTCGCGAGCATGCCGGGCGCGCCGGATGCGATCCGCCTGAGGCGCTGGGACGACATGGCCAAGGTTCCCGGATTGGCCACGCCGCCCCTGGATCATTTCCTGGAGATCGCCGAGGGCGTCTCCGGGCGGGTCAAGCTGGCTGCCATCTGGTAGGGCTGGCGGGAAAGCCATGCTTGCTGGCGGTCCAGACAACCGCCAGCGTCGCCGCCAGCAGCGCCAGCAGGACCGGCATGAACGCGGCCACGCCCAGGCGTTCCAGCAGCGCGCCGCCGACAACGCCACCCGCGGCGATGGCCGTGTTCCACGCCGTGACCAGCATGGACTGCGCGGCGTCCGCGGCCTCGCCGGCCGTCTTGGCCAGCGCGGTCTGGAACAGCGTCGGCGAGCCGCCAAACGCAACGCCCCAGGCGCCGACTGCCAGATAGAGCATGGCCGGCATGCCGCCCGCGATGCCCAGCGTCAACGCGGCCAGGCCGAACAGCGCTATGCAGGCGAGGGTCAGCGCGCGCAGATGGCGGTCGATCAGCGTCCCGACCAGCCAGATGCCTAGCAAGGAACTCAGTCCGAACACCAGCAGCACCAGCTCGGTGCTCGCGGCCATCCCCACCGAGGCCAGGAACGGCGCGATATAGATGTAGAGAATGTTGTGCGCCAACACGAACGCCAGCACGGCAAATAGCACCGGACGCACGCCAGGCAGCAGGAATACGCGCCGCAGCGGCAGTTGCCGGCCCCGTGCCTGTCCCGCAAAGTCCGGCACCCGCAGGCGCACCCAGACCATCAGGATCAACGCCAGCCCGCTCATGATGCCGAAGCCGATGCGCCAGCCCCACAGCGCGCCCAGGAAGGTTCCGGCCGGAACGCCCAGCGACAGCGCCAGCGGCGCGCCTAGCATCGCCACCGCAATCGCGCGGCCCTGCTGATGCGCCGGCACCATGCGCGCGGCGTAGCCGGCCACCAGCGCCCACAACAGCCCCGCCGACATGCCCGCCAGAAAGCGCGCAGCCATGGTCAGCACATAGCCGGATGACAGCGCGGTCACGGTGTTGGCAAGCACAAACCCGGCGATCGCCGCCAGCAACAGCGGCCGGCGCCGGACTCCCCGGGTGGCGGCGACCAGCGGTATCGCCGCCACCAGCGAACCGATCGCGTAAATGGTGACGGTCTGGCCGATGCTGGCCTGGGACACGGCCAGGCCCTGCGCCATCTGCGGCAGCAGCCCGGCCGGCAGCGCCTCGGTCAGGATCGTGATGAAGCCGGCCATGGCCAGCGCCAGCAGCGAGCCCAGCGGCAGGCGGTCATGTGCAGCGGCGCTCATCGACCTGACTCCAGTGCGCCATAGACAGCATCGCGCAGCTCGGCGACGTAACGACCCGACATGCCTTCATAGAGCGTGTTGGTGAAGGCAACCACGCTTAGCCCCCGCGCCCGATCCACGAACCATGAATGACCATAGGCGCCGCCCCAGCGCCAGGTGCCAGGCGATTCCGGCGAGGCGGCGGCTAACGGGTCGCGCAGCACTGAAAAACCCAGGCCGAAGCCGAAACCCGGCACATCGGGCAGATCCCGGCCCCCAGTCTGGTCACGCCCCATCTCCGCGATCAGCTTGCTGGGCAGGAGCGCGCCGCCCCCCTGCCGCAAGGCTTCCAGCAGCCGCAGAAAATCCCCCGCGGTGCCCGCCATGCCGGCGCCACCCGAAGGGAAGGCCCGGGCATCGAAGATGCGGGCCGGACTGTACGCGATGCCGACCGTGCCGTCGAAGGCCGCGACCGTCTCGCCCTCGGCCAGGCGCTGCGGTTGCGGCGAAGCGTTCACATAGGCGGTAGCCACGCGGCGCGGGTCGTGCGCAACGAAGCCGGTATCGGACATGCGCAATGGGCCGGTTACCCAGCGCCACACCGCCTCGTCCAACGTAGTGTCTGCGATGCGTTCGATCAGCGCGCCCAGCACGTCTGTCGCCAGCGAGTAGCCCCAGGCCGTGCCCGGTTCATACAGCAGCGGCACGCTGGCGAGGCGGCGCAGGTTTTCCTGCAGGCTGAAGCGGGACGCATCCATGCCGTCCGACACGCCGGCCCGCGCGTAGGGCCCATGCGCGTCAGCCTCGAAGAAGCGGTAGCCCAGGCCTGCGGTATGGCTCAGCAATTGCCGCGCCGTGATGCGCGCCGGGCGGCCGTCGGCCAGCCTGGGCTGGAACTCCGGCAGCCAGCGTCCAATATCCGCGTCCAGCTCGAGCCGGCCTTGCCCGACCAGCGCCAGTGCCGCAGTGGAGACGATAGGCTTGCTCACGGAAGCCAGCCGGAAGACCGTATCCAGCGTCATCGGACGCGCGCTCTCGCGGTCGGCATGACCGGCGGCCTGCTGGTGGATCAACTCGCCGTCGCGAGCAACCAGCACCACGGCGCCGACCAACCGCCGGTCGTCCAGCGCCTGCTGGACGACCGCCTGGATGCGGGCAGGAAGGTGCGCGGGTGCAGGGCTCCGGCGCAAGGAAAGTGTGGGATTTGTCATGGCAACATCTCGGCTCAATCTGAGGTGCCTAGACGATAAGATCGCCTTGATTAAAGAAAAAGTAGGCTACATTTCCTTCTTATGCGGAACTGAATGTCCGCAATCGGGGGGAAAAATGGACAGCCTGAATGGCTTTGTCGTGTTCGTGCAGGTCGCCGAAACACGCAGCTTCGTGGCGGCCGGCCGGCAGCTCGGCGTGTCGGCGTCCGCTATCGGCAAAAGCGTGGCGCGGCTGGAAGACAAGCTGGGGGTGCGCCTGTTCCACCGCAGCACGCGCAGCGTCACGCTGACGGCCGAAGGCATGCTGTTCCTGGAGCGTAGCCGCCGCATCCTGGCCGAAATCGAGGCGGCCGAGCTGGAGTTGTCGCATGCCGCCGCCGCGCCGCGCGGACGCCTGCGGGTCAGCCTGCCACTGGTCAGCGGGCTGGTGCTGCCCGTGCTGGGCGAGTTCATGCGCGCGTATCCCGAGATCGAACTCGATCTGGATTTCACCGACCGCATGGTGGATGTGATCGAAGAAGGCTTCGATGCCGTGGTGCGCACGGGCGAGCCAGCCGACTCCCGCCTGTCGGCGCGCCGCCTGGGTTCATTCCAGATCCTGCTGGTTGCCTCGCCCGCCTATCTGGCCAGCCGGGGCACGCCCCAGGCGCCGGCCGATCTGCTGCATCACAGCTGCCTGCACTACCGCTTTCCCAGCAGCGGCAAGCTGGAGACCTGGGCGTTGCGGCAAGCCGGGGGCGAACCTGAACTGCAGTTGCCCGTCTCGATGATCTGCAACAACATCGAGACGCGCGCCTGCTTTGCGTTGCAAGGGTTGGGTATCGCCTACCTGCCGGACTTCGCTATCCGCGAGCCCCTGGCGGACGGGCGCCTAGTGCAGGTCCTGGCCGGACAGGCTGAACGCACCAACGTCTTCCACATGCTCTGGCCCGCCAGCAAGCAGCCGTCGCCTAAAGTCCGGGCGCTGGTGGACTTTCTTGGTTCAAGAGTCTTTGCGAACGCCAAGGCGTCCACGCCTGGGGATCGCCCCAGGCGCTAGGAGCCTAGGCGCCCTTGGCCACCGGCCGGGACGGGTCGCTGCACCACTCGCTCCAGGAGCCCGGGTACAGGCGCGAACCCGACAGGCCGGCGATCTCCATCGACAACAGGTTGTGGCAGGCCGTGATGCCCGAGCCGCACTGGTGCACGATGGCCGCGGGATCGCGGCCATCCAGCAGGCTGGCGAATTCCTCGCGCAGCTGCGCGGCCGGCTTGAAGCGGCCGTCAGCCCGGAGGTTCTCGCCGTTGGGGCGGTTCAGCGCGCCCGGAATATGGCCGGCTACCGGGTCCATGGGTTCGACCTCGCCGCGGTAGCGGTTGGCTGCGCGCGCATCGATCACGGTGAAGGCCTGGCGGGGAATGTTGTCCAGCACCGCCTGGGCGTCCACCGAGCCAGCCAGCGAGGCGCCCGGCTCGACCGGATCGCCGGCGCGCACGGCAGCCACGGCTTCGGTCGTGGTCGGCAGTCCAGCCGCCGTCCATGCCTGCCAGCCGCCGTCCAGCACGGCCACCTGATCATGTCCCAGCCAGCGCAGCATCCACCACAGGTGCGCGGCATACATGCCGCCGCTGGCGTCATAGGCCACCACCAGCGTCTGGGGCGTGACGCCATGCGCGGCCATCAGCGCGCCGACTTCGCCGCGCGAGGGCAAGGGATGGCGGCCGTTCTTGCCGCTGCGGGCCGCGGACAACTCGGTTTCGTGGTCCAGGTAGCGGGCGCCGGGGATATGGCCGGCGTCATAGGCCTGACGGCCCGCCGCGTGGTTGCTCAGGTCGTGGCGCACATCGAACACGCGCACATCGGGCGCATTCAAGCGCGCGGCCAGGTCGGCGGCGGAAATCAGGGTCATCGTCATTCGGTGTGCTCCTGTGGTGAGCTGAGGAAACCGCGGATCAGGCCGGTTTGGGATCGCGCATGGTGCGCCATACCGACAGCAAGCCCGCGAAAATGATCAGGCCCATGCCGGCCCAGGCCAGGGCGTCCAGACGGTCGCCCCATAGCCCCATGCCCAGCAGGGCAGCAAAGATGATGGTGCTGTATTGCAGGGCCGCCGTCAGCAGCGCGGAACCCACGCCGAAGGCTCGCGTCATGGCCAACTGGCCGAACAACCCCGCGACGCCCACGCCCAGCAGCGACAGATAGCCCGTCCAGTCGGCATGGCCCCAGCCCTCGAACGCCAGCCCGGCCAGGCTGGACACGCACACCGCCACCGAGAAAAACAGCACGGTGCGCCATTCGGGTTCGCCGATCCGGCCCAACTGGCGGATCTGCATCATGGCGATGGCGGACATGGCGCCTGCGGCCATGCCGAGGACGGCGGCCAGCCATTGGTCTTCGTTGATGCTGGGCCGCAGCACGGCGATCACGCCCAGGAAGCCCAGCGCCACCGCCAGGATGCGTACGGGGTCGCGCTGCGCGCCGCCCCAACCCAGCATCCAACAGGCAATAAACAGCGGCGCCGTGTAGTTCAGGCTGGTAGCGGTGGCCAGGGGAAGATGGGCAATGGCGAAAAAGCCCAGCCACATCGACGTGACGCCGGACAGGTTGCGCCACAGGTGCAGCTTCCAGCTGGTCGGAACAATGGATTGGCGGCCGGCGCGGGCCCAGATCAGCAGCAGGATGACCGACGGCAGTCCGCGGAAAAGAACCACTTGCGGCAGCGACGCGCCGTGCTCGGTGCCGAGCTTCACGAACGAACCCATGATGGCGAACATGGCGGACGCCAGCAACATCCAAAGTGCCTGCATGGGGGGTCTACGCTAAGGGAAAAGTGAGGAGGAATAAGGGAAAGCGATACTATACTCTCCGTCACCGGAAGCGGCGCCGCAGGTCGGGGAACTGGCGGGCCGCCGCGATGTCGAATCCCGGCATATCCTGCTCGCAGAGGAACACAAAAAACATGAAACGCATTGTCCTGTTCGTCATTACCAACCTGGCCGTCATGCTCGTGCTGTCGGCCACGCTGCGCATCCTGGGCGTAGACCGCTACATCACCGCCAACGGCCTGAACCTCAACGCCCTGCTGATCTTCTCGGTCGTGGTGGGCTTTACCGGCGCGATCATCTCGCTGCTGATCAGCAAGCCCATGGCCAAATGGAGTACCGGCGCCCAGGTGCTGGACCCGAACTCGCCGCGCAACCAGCGCGAAGCCTGGCTGGTCGACACCGTGCACCAGCTGGCCGACCGCGCCGGCATCGGCCGCCCGGAAGTCGCCATCTATGAAGGCGCGCCCAACGCCTTCGCCACCGGCGCGTTCAAGAACGACTCCCTGGTCGCCGTGTCCACCGGCCTGCTGGAAAGCATGAGCGAAGAAGAAGTCGCCGCCGTGCTGGCCCACGAAGTCGCCCACATCGCCAACGGCGACATGGTCACGCTGACCCTGATCCAGGGCGTGGTCAACACCTTCGTCGTGTTCCTGGCACGCGTGGTCGGCTACTTCATCGACCGCGTCGTATTCAAGAACGAACGCGGCATCGGCCCGGGCTACTACATCACCGTGCTGGTCTGTGAAATCATTTTCGGCGTGCTGGCCTCGATCATCGTGGCCTGGTTCTCGCGCCAGCGCGAGTACCGCGCCGACGCCGGCTCGGCCCACCTGATGGGCGCCCGCGAGCCCATGATCCGCGCCCTGGCCCGCCTGGGCGGCCTGGAGCCGGGCGAGCTGCCCAAGTCCTTCGAAGCCTCGGGCATCACCGGCAAGGGCGGCCTGGCCGCGATGTTCGCCTCGCACCCGCCGATTCCGGCCCGCATCGCCGCGCTGCAAAACGCCCGCGTGGTCTAAGCCGCGCAGCCAGCAAAAAGCCCCTCCACGGAGGGGCTTTTTCTTGGGCGCAACCCGGAATACCGGTCAGCACTCGACAATGTTCACCGCCAGCCCGCCGCGCGCGGTTTCCTTGTATTTGGTCTTCATGTCGGCGCCGGTTTCGCGCATGGTCTTGATGACGGAATCCAGCGACACGTAATGCTGACCGTCGCCTCGCAGCGCCATGCGGGCGGCGTTGACGGCCTTGATGGAGGCCATGGCGTTGCGCTCGATACAGGGGATCTGCACCAGGCCGCCGACGGGGTCGCAGGTCAGGCCCAGGTTGTGTTCCATGCCGATCTCGGCCGCGTTCTCGACCTGTTCGACCGTGCCGCCCAGGGCCGCGGCCAGACCGCCCGCCGCCATCGAACAAGCCACGCCGACCTCGCCCTGACAGCCGACCTCGGCGCCCGACAGCGAGGCGTTGTACTTGTACAGCAGCCCCACGGCCGCCGCGGTCAGCAGGAAATCGCGCACGCCCTCGCGGTTGGAGCCGGGCACGAAGCGGTCGTAGTAGTGCAGCACGGCGGGAATGATGCCGGCCGCGCCGTTGGTCGGCGCCGTCACCACCCGGCCGCCGGCGGCGTTCTCTTCGTTGACCGCCATGGCGTACAGGTTGACCCAATCCATCACGGACAGGGGATCGGAGAGCGTGCGTTCGGCGCGCTGGGTCAGGTTGCGGTACAGCTCGGGCGCGCGGCGGCGCACGCGCAAGGGGCCGGGCAGCTCGCCGTCCGCTTCCGGATAGTTGATGCCGCAGCCGCGCGACACGCAGTCCTGCATCACCTGCCAGATGCGGTCCAGGCCGGCATGCACCTCGGCCTCGTCGCGCCAGGTCAGCTCGTTCTTCATCATCAGCTGCGCCACCGACAGCCCGTTCTCGCGGCACATGGACATCAGTTCGCGGCCCATGCGGAACGGGAACGGCAGTTGGTCGTGCGCGGCGATGACCTGGCTGTTGGACGCCCCGGCCGTCACCACAAAGCCGCCGCCCACCGACAGGTAGCGGGCTTCGCGCAGCGACTCGCCATTGGCGTCAAACGCATGAAACTTCATGCCGTTAGGATGCTCCGCCATGGCTTCGCGGCGGTAGAACATCATGTGTTCCTTTTCCACGAAGGGAACCGGATGGCGCCCCAGCAGCGGCAGTTGGCGGCTGGCGCGCACCGACGCGACCATGCCGGCGATGGCGGCGGGATCCACGGTATCGGGGGCTTCGCCCATCAGGCCCAGCAGCACGCCCTTGTCGGTGCCGTGGCCCTTGCCCGTGGCGCCCAGCGACCCGTAGAGCTCGGCTCGGACCGCGGCCACGCTCGGCATGAGGCCATCGCGCTCCAGGCCTTGCGCGAACAACAGGGCGGCCCGCATGGGCCCCACCGTATGGGAGCTAGACGGGCCTATGCCTATCTTGAACAGGTCGAATACGGAAACGGCCACGCAAAACTCCAGTGCATCTGCGAATGATGAAGCAATGATACGCGCTGGCCAGTCCGCGCGCAGCAGGCCCGGCAGGCGTATGCTGTATTGAGGGGACAGGTTCCCCCGCCAGCGCCGCACATGCGATCATTACAGAATTATTACTTGTCATAGAAGAATGGAAACACGCCAGGATGTCCGGACTTATTACCCTGCTTGACTTCGCCGGCTACGTCGCCCTGCTCCTCTGGGGCGTACACATGGTCCAAACAGGCGTGCAACGCGCCTTCGGGGCCGCGCTGGGCGCGGCACTGGGCAAGGCCCTGGGCACCCGATTGCGAGCCTTTGCGGCCGGGCTGGGCATCACCGCCGCGCTGCAGAGCAGCACCGCCACGGGCCTGATGATTACCGGCTTCGCGGCCGGCGGCGTCGTCGCCCTGGCGCCGGCCCTGGCTGCCATGCTGGGCGCCAATGTCGGCACCACGCTCATCGTCCAGCTGCTGTCCTTCGACCTGACCTCGCTGGCCCCCATCCTGATCCTGGCGGGCGTCTGGATGTTCCGCCGCTATCCGCCCGGGCGCACGCGCGACCTGGGCCGCGTCTTCATCGGCCTGGGCCTCTTGCTGCTGTCGCTGCACCAGTTGGTCGAGCTGTTCCAGCCGTTCCAGACCGCGCCCATGCTGGGCATGATCCTGGACGCACTGTCGACCCAGCCGGTCGCCACCGTGCTGCTGGCGGCCGCCTTCACCTGGGCGGCGCATTCCAGCGTGGCCGTGGTGGTGCTGGTCATGTCGCTGGCCAGCCACCATATGGTGGCCCCGCACGTCGCCTTTGCGCTGGTGCTGGGCGCCAACCTGGGCACCGCCATCAACCCCATGATCGAAGGCGTGACCGGCGACGACCCCGCCGCCCGCCGTCTACCCTTGGGCAACCTGCTGACGCGGGTGCTGGGCGTGCTGATCGGGCTGATACTGCTGCCCTACCTGCAGCCGATGATGAGCGAGCTGGCGTCCGACCCGGCCCGCGCCGTGGCCAACTTCCACACGTTGTTCAACGCCGTCATCGCCCTGGTTTTCCTGCCGCTGCTGACGCCCTATGCCGCCCTGCTGACCCGCTGGCTGCCCAAGCGCGCGGATCCGAACGACCCGTCGCGCCCCCAGTACCTGGACGAATGGGCCCATGACGTGCCGGCCGTGGCCCTGGGCAACGCGGCGCGCGAAGCCCTGCGCATGGCCGACATGCTGCAGACCCTGCTGCTCTACGCCCGCGCCGGCTTCAAGCGCGACAACCGCCACCGCATGGTGCAGGCGCGCCAGCTGGACGCGGCGCTGGACAAGCTGGAGAACGCCATCACCACCTACCTGGCCACGCTGGACCAGGAAAACATGACGCGCGACGACATCCAGCGCCTGGACGACATCCTGGCCTTCACCAGCAATATCGGCCATGCCGGCGACATCGCCCACCACGGCCTGCTCAGCCACGTCGCCAAGCTGCGCAAGCAGGGCTGGGTGTTCTCGCCCGAGCAGCGCGCCAGCCTGGACGACACGCTGGGCCAACTCATTGCCAACCAGCGCACCGCCGCCGCCCTGTTCGTCAACGACGACCTGCGTCAGGCCCGTGCGCTGGCAGGCGAAAAGGCGCGTTTCCGCTCGATTGAAACCAACGCGGCGGATACCCACCTGCAGAAGATCAAGGCGGGCGAGGTCGATGCGGCCGAAGTGGGCGCGCTCTACCTGGATATCCTGCGCGACATGAAGGGCATCAATTCCCACCTGGTGGGGGCGGCCGCCTATCCCTTGCTGGCGCGCCACGGCGAACTGCTGCCCAGCCGCCTGCGCGAAGCGGGGAACTGAGAAGAAGAAAAAGCCGACCCGCGAGGTCGGCTTTTTCAAATCGGCAAGAGGCGCTTTCGCACCCCGGCTCCGCTCCTACAAGTACCGCTTGAACCAATCCAGCATGCGCTTCCAGCCGTCCTGCGCCGCCTCGGCCTTGTAGCTGGCGCGGTAGTCCGCCAGGAAGGCGTGGTCGGCTTCGGGGTACACCACGAACTCCGAACGCCTGGCGTTGTCGTTGCCCGCGGCCAGCTTGGCCTTCATGGTCTCGACGTCGGCCAGCGGAATGCTGGCGTCCTTGCCGCCATACAAACCCAGTACCGGCGCATGCAGTTCGTTGACCACGTCGAAGGCAAAGCGCTTGATCAACGGACCATGGCCCACGCTGAGCTTGCCGTACCAGGCCACGGCGGCCTTCACGTCGGGGTTGTGCGCGGCGTACATCCAGGTCAGGCGACCGCCCCAGCAGAAGCCCGTCACCGCCACGCGCTTGGGGTCGCCGCCGTGCGCGGCGGCCCAGGCCACGCTGGCGTCCAGATCCGCAAATACCTGTTCGTCCGGCACCTTGCTGACCAGCTCGGCGATCAGTTTCGGGATGTCGGTGTAGACCGAGGCGTCGCCCTGGCGCTGGTAGAGATTGGCGGCCACGGCCAGGTAGCCGGCCTTGGCGACCCGGCGGCACAGGTCCTTGATGTGCTCGTGCACGCCGAAGATTTCCTGCACCACCAGCACGATGGGCAGGTCGCGCTTGCCTTCGGGCGCGGCGTAATAGGCGTCGATCGTGCTGTCGGCCACGGGCAGCTTGAAATCCCCGTGGACCAGCCCCTGAGTGTCCGTGTGGATCACGGTGGGGGCGACATTGCCGGCTGCGGCGGAAAAACTCATGAAGAACTCCTGTGTAGGGATGATCAACCAAGCCGGATATCCCGCCAGCGCCTGCACGGCCTCGCGCCGGTCCTAGTGCCGGTGGACATGCTCCACTTGCGGCGCGCCACGGCCGGCTTCGGCGTCGTGGTCATGCCCGTGGTGCATCACCGTCGTGACGCTGTAGATCAGCGCCACGCCCACGCCGACCAGCAGCAATTGCGGGACGGCATCGGCCAGGGATACCCGTTCGTGCATCTGCGGCATCAGGTCGGCCACCGAGATGTAAAGGAAGCTGCTGGCCGCAACCACCAGGACATACGGCACCCATGCTTGCGCCTGCTGCAGCACGAAGTACCCTATTATGCCGCCCACGGCTGAACACAAGCTGGTGAAGAGGATCAGCGAGAACGCACGGCGGCGCGCCAGGCCGGCGTTGAGCAGCACCACGAAGTCGCCCAGCTTGTGCGGCACTTCATGGACGATGATGGACGCCGCGGTCAGCACGCCCAGCAGCGGATCGGTCAGGAAAGCCGCGGCCACCAGCACGCCGTCGCACAGATTGTGCAGCGAGCTGCCGATCAGGATCATCACCCCGCCGCGGCCCGCCTCGTGGCGGTCATGCCCCTTGTGGTGATGATGGCCGTCGCCCTCGTGGTGGTGGCTGTGCCGCAGCAGCGCGATCTTCTCCAGCACGAAGAAGCCGATCAGCGACGCCAGCATCAGGCCGAACAGCACATCGGCATCGCCCACCCCGGTCTCGAACGCCTCGGGCAGCAGATGCAGCAGGGCCACCGACAGCAGCACCCCCACCGACAGGCTGACCATATGGTGCAGGTATTGCGCGAAGACCTTGTAGGCCAGCCAGCTGGCGACCAGGACGGCGATGAGCCCGCCGGTGACGGTGGCGAGCAGAATCCAGAGCAGCAACATTTTGGGGGGACGCTTTAGAGGCGGGGGAAGCGCAACATTATATTGTTTCAATACTAAAAACGGAAATGGGCCGCCCGAAGGCGGCCCACCTGTCCTGCGGGCAAGCGCGCTTCAAGCCCTAGTGGGCCTGTTCCCAGTTCTTGCCCATGCCCACCTCGGCCACCAAGGGCACGCGCAGGGTCGCCACATTGCACATCAGGCGCGGCAACGCTTCCTTGACCAGGTCCAGTTCGGCGTCGGGAGCTTCCAGCACCAGTTCGTCGTGCACCTGCATGATCATGCGCGTCTGCAGCTTTTCGGCTTCCAGCCAATCCTGCACCGCGATCATGGCCATCTTGATCAGATCGGCCGCCGTGCCCTGCATGGGCGCGTTGATGGCCGCCCGCTCGGCCCCCTGGCGGCGCGGGCCGGAGGCGCCGCGGATTTCCGGCAGTTGCAGGCGGCGTCCGAAGACGGTTTCCACATAGCCCTGTTCGCGCGCGCGGCGGCGGGTGTCGTCCATGTACATCGCCACGCCAGGATAGCGGGCGAAATAGCGGTCGATGTAGGCCTGCGCGGCATCGCGCGTGATGCCCAGGTTGGACGCCAGGCCGAACACCCCCATGCCGTAGATCAGGCCGAAGTTGATGGCCTTGGCGGCGCGACGCTGCTCGGTGGAAACGCCCTCCAGCGACACGCCGAACACTTCCGAGGCCGTGGCGCGGTGGATGTCCTCGCCCGCCGCGAAGGCGCGTTGCAGGTTGGCGTCATCCGACACGTGCGCCATGATGCGCAGCTCGATCTGGGAATAGTCCGCCGACAGCAACATGCCCTGCTCGGCGATGAACGCCTCGCGCACGCGCCGGCCGGCTTCGGTGCGCACCGGGATGTTCTGCAGGTTGGGATCGGACGAGGCCAGGCGGCCGGTGATGACCGCGGCCTGCGAATAGTGCGTGTGCACGCGCCCGGTGTTCGGGTTGATCATGCGCGGCAGCTTGTCCGTGTAGGTGGACTTCAGCTTGGACAGGCCGCGGTATTCCAGCAGCACTTGCGGCAGCGGGTAATCCTGCGCCAGCTTGCTCAGCACCTCTTCGTCGGTGGACGGCGCGCCGCTGGCGGTCTTGCGCACCACCGGCAGCTGCATTTGGCCGAACAGGATCTCGCCCAGCTGCTTGGGGGAATTCAGGTTGAAGGGCTGCCCGGCCAGTTCGTAGGCCTTCTGTTCGAGCTGCAGCATTTCCTGGCCCAGCTTGTGGCTCTGGCGCCCCAGTTCCGCCGCATCCACTTTGACGCCATTGCGTTCGACCGTGGTCAGCACCGCCGACACCTGCATTTCCAGCAGGTAGATGCGGTTCAGCCCTTCGTCGGCCGCCACCATCGGGCGCAGCACCTGATGCAGCTGCAAGGTGAAGTCCGAGTCTTCGGCGGCGTAATGGCCGGCCTGGTCCACCGCCACTTCGTCAAAGCCGATCTGCTTGGCGCCCTTGCCGCAGAGGTCCTCGTAGGACACGCCGCTGCGGCCCAGGTAGCGCTGGGCCAGGTCGTTCAAGCCCACGCCGCGATGCGATTCCAGCACATAGGCCTGCAGCATCGTGTCTTCGGTGATGCCGGCCAGCTTGATGCCTTCGTTGGCGAACACGTGCGCGTCGTACTTGGCATGGTGCAGCAGCTTGGCGCGGGACGCATCTTCCAGCCAGGGTTTCAGGCGCGCCAGCACCTCGGCCTTGGGCAACTGCGGCGCGTTGTCCGGGCCGCGGTGCGCGACCGGGATGTAGCACGCCACGCCGGGCGACACCGCCAGCGACATGCCCACCATCCGGGCCTGCATTTCGTCCAACGAAGTGGTCTCGGTGTCCAGCGCCACCAGCGGCGCGTCCTTCAGCTTCTCCATCCAGGCGTCGAAGGCGGCCCAATCGGAGAGGATCTGATAGTCGAGTTCCACGGGCACGGCGGGCGCCTCGTGCGCGATGCGGGCGTCG
>NZ_DATCUY010000506.1:0-5324 GCF_036567245.1 Achromobacter sp.
CGCGCCGCCGTCGCGCGTGGCCAGCGCCTGATCCACCACCTGGCGGCTGCGGCCCTGGCTGCGCAGGCGTCGCGCCATGCCCAGCCCCAGCACCACCAGGCCGGCAGCCACCAGCATCAGCGCCATCGCCAGCACGGTGGATGCGTTCCAGGATTGCAGGGTGTCCATGCGACGCCTCCCTTCAAATGGCCTTGGCCATGCGATACAGCCAATAACAACCGCCGATCTGCAGGCACACGGCGGTGAGCAGCATCCTGAAACCCTGCGGGTCTTGCCACAGGCCCATGAACAGATTGTTGTTCGCGACGATGATGAAGCCCGCGATGCCCACGGGCAGCAAGGCCAGGATCCAGGCGGACAGCCGGACCTCGGCCGAACTCGCGGTCAATTCGTTGCGCGCCTGGGCGACGTCGCGCATGAAGGCCGCCATGCGTTCCAGCACCTGGTCGCTGCGGCCGCCGAAGCGCATGGCCAGCGACACCACCGCCGCGACCATGTACAGCTCCTTCAGCCCGTAGAGACGCGACACATGCGCCAGCGCTGCGTCCAGCTCCTTGGAACGGCTCAGGCTGGCCGCGGTCTCCATCACCTCGCGCAAGGGTTCGTCGGTGGCCGCCGCGGCGGTCTGGAACGCGGCGCCCATGCTGTTGCCGATGGTAATCAGGCGCACGATGTTGTCCAGGAACGCGGGCAGCTGCAAGATCATGCGCCGCTGACGCCTGTCGGCCCGCAGCCACAGCAAGAAGTACGCGAACACGGCCAGCAGCAGCAAAGTCACCGCCCCCGACAGCGCCCCCAGCAAGACCCAGGCCAGCGCCGCGCCGGCGACGACAGGCAGCGCGATGCGCAAGTACAGGCCGATGCTCTGCCGCAGGCCGGCCAGGCGCAGCAAGCGGTCCCAGCCGGAAAAGCCGCTGCGGAATTCGCGTGAGCTCTCGGCAAAGGGCGCATCGGCGCTGGCCTCGTCGCGGCCCCGTTGCAGCTGGCTTTCCAAAAAGGCGGAGCTGGCCGCCCGGCGCGCGCTGCGGCCGGCATGGCGCCACAGCAGCACCGCTCCGATCGCCAGCACCGCCGCCAGGGTCGCAAGCACCAGAGCTTCCAGCATCAGCGCCTCCTGCTCCAGAATCCGCCGCCCCCGCCTTCGCGGTCGTCAGGCGGGTTGTCGTTGGCGCGCGCCTCGTTGCGCATCTTGGCCAGCTTGGGCGTGTGGGGATGGATGCCCAGCCAGTTCCAGCGATCTTTTTCGTCGCCGTCCGGCGCCGCGTAGGACTCGTGGCGATAGAGCTCCTGGGTGGAGATCACGTTGTCGCCCATGCCGGTAATCTCGGTCACCGACAGCACGCGGCGCTTGCCGTTGGACAGGCGGCCGATCTGCACGATGAAATCCAGCGCGCTGGCGATCTGCCTGCGCAGACTGTCTTCGCTGCCCTGGAACCCGGCGAAGCCGGCGAGCATCTCGATGCGGTACAGGCATTCGCGCGGAGAGTTCGCGTGGATCGTCGCCATCGAACCTTCGTGCCCGGTGTTCATGGCCTGCAGCATGTCCATGACCTCGGCGCCGCGCACTTCCCCCACCACCACCCGGTCCGGCCGCATGCGCAGGCTGTTGCGGATCAGCTCGCGGATGGTGACGGCGCCGCTGCCGTCAAAGCCGCCCTGGCGCGATTCCAACCGCACCACGTGCGGATGGTTGAGCGACAGTTCAGCGGTGTCTTCCACCGTCACCACGCGTTCCGTTTCCGGGATGAAGAACGCCAGCGCGTTCAGCAGCGAGGTCTTGCCCGAGCTGGTGCCGCCGGAAACCAGTATGTTGCAGCGGTTCTTCACTGCTTCGTTCAGCAGCCGGTAGATCTCTTCGTCGAAAGAGCCCAGGGTCAGCAGGTCCGCCGGCTTGAGCGGGTCCTGGCGGAACTTGCGGATCGACACCATGGGGCCGTCCACCGCCAGCGGCTCGATCACCACGTTCAGGCGGCCGCCGTCGGGCAGGCGCGCGTCCACCATGGGGCTGGATTCGTCCAGCCGACGGCCGATCGGGGCCAGGATGCGGCGCACGATGCGCAACACGTGCTGGTTGTCGGTGAAGCGCAGCGTCTCGCGCGCCAGCACGCCGCGGCGCGAGACGAAGACATTGTCGTAGCCGTTGATCAGTATGTCTTCCACGGCCGGGTCGGCCAGCAGGTCTTCCAGGGGCCCCAGGCCCGCCAACTCCTTGGTCAGCGCCTCGGCGATGGCGCGCATTTCGCCTTCATTGATGGGCACCCGGCGCAGGCGCACGAAACTCGCGACCTCGATGTCCACGAACTCCTGGATCGCCGACCGGGCCCAGCGGCCGAACTCCGCGCCCAGCTCCTCGATGCGGGACAGCAGATGCTCGTAGGCCGCCGTCTTCACTTCCTGGTAGCGGTCCGACGCCGAAAAGCCTTTGTCGCCGTCGCCGCCGAACTCTATCGTCGCTGTCATGATCATCTCGGATCCCGTAACCGTCCGTCTGTCTGTCCGTCAACCAACCACCATGCGGCGGTGCACGCCGGGCAGCCAGGTGGCCAGCCAGCCCGCCCGCCCGCCGGGCGTGTTCTCCTCGGCGCAGAGACGTTCCGCCAGCGCCTGCACCGCGCGCACATAGACATCGCGTTCGGCCTCTTCGTGCAGCAGATGCCCCCGGTTCGTGCACACCATCAGGGGCAGCGTGCGGTCCGGCAGCGTACCCACCAGTTCCAGCTGGAAGCGTTCGGCGATCTGCTGCGCGGTCATGCCGTAGCGCTCGTCATAGCGGTTGACGATCAGGCCCAGGCTGCGCCGGTCCACGTGTTGTTGCTCCAGCTCCTGCAGCAGGCCGGCCAACGACACCAGCGCCCCTACGCTCTGGTCGGCCACGATCCAGTTCAACTGCGAGGCGCGCGCCAGGCCCGACACGAATTCGGGATTGGTGAAGCCGCCCGAATCGGCCACCACGACCGAGAAATGCTGGCGCATGCGCTCGAACACCAGCAGCGAGTCGGACTGCGAAATGTCGCGCATCTGGCCCAGGTCGCGCGGCAGCGACAGCACGCTCAGGCCATTGGCCGTGTGCGCCATGGCAGACCCCAGCAGCGTGGAATCGAGACGGCGCAGATTGCGGGCCGCCTCGGCAAAGTCGAAGTCGCCGCCGATGTTCAGGTAGAGCTGGCAGTCGCCCACGGGCCAGCCCAGGTCCATCAGCGCGACGCGGCTGGACAAGGGCAACGGCTCGCCGGAGGGCTTCGGCGCCTTGGCTCCGGAGGCGGTGGCGCGCTGGCCATGCGCAAGCTTCAGGCGGTCCTGCACCATGCCTGCCAGATGCACGGCCAGGGTGCTGGTGCCCACGCCGGGACGCGCGCCCAGCAGCACGACGCTGCGGCGCGTGCCGTCCATGCGACCGCCCGACGGCCGGTCGAGCAGGCGCAGCACCACTTCCTTGACCTCGTGTGGTGCCACCGAGGGATCGACAAAATCGCTGACGCCCGCCCGCAAGGCGGCGATCGCGCCCTCCGGCTGGCTTAGATAACCCACCGCGACGCGCGGCACCGTCGGCGCGATGCGAGCCAGCAAACGCGCCAGTTCGGCGGACTTGAACAGCTTGCCGGGCTCGTCTTCGCTCAAGGTGAAATCCAGGAACACCACCTGCGGCGCGATCTCCGTCAGGCGTCGCGCCAATTCTTCAATGCGCGGCGATTCCTGGGTCAGCATCCCCAGGTCGCCCAGAGTCTGCCCCAACTGCGCGGCGACCGCGTTGCCTTGGGAGCAGAACAGGAACCGCGTGCCATTTTGCAGGCCCACCCATTCGCTGGCATGTGTCTTCATATTGCTCACCGTGAAAAGCCCGGCATCTGCTGGCCACCCACCGGGCCAGTCAGGTAATAGCCCCAAGCGTTGAATGCCGTATCCGTCTGCTCCTGCTTGGCTCCCGGCAGCGGCAGGGTCACCCCGCGCGCGATGGGACGCACCAGGCGCGGCGTCACGACGATGACCAGCTCGGTGTCCTCCTGGGAGTAATCGACGCTGCGGAAAAAGGAGCCGATGATGGGCAGGTCGCCCAGCATGGGCACCTTGTTGACCATGGCCTTGGTCTGGCGCGACACCAGGCCGCTGATCACGAAGCTTTCGCCATCGCCCAGTTCGACCGTGGTGTCGGCGCGGCGGGTGCGCAGGGCCGGGATGATGGTGCTGGTGTCCGCGCTGGTGTTGATGGCGATGCCGTTGGTGTAATCCAGCTCGCTGGCCTCGGGCGCCACCTTCAGCGAGATGCGGTCGCGCGACAGCACGGTGGGCGTCACGGTCAGGCCGATGCCGAAGGGTTTGAAGGTCACGTTGACCGTCCCCAGGCCGCCCGCCTGCGGAATCGGCAGTTCGCCGCCGGCCAGGAAACTGGCGCTCTGCCCCGTCAAGGCCACCAGGGTCGGTTCGGCCAGGACGCGCGCCATGCCATTGGTCTGCAGCAGGCGCAGCCGCGCCGAGAAATTGTTGGAGTCGTAGAACAGCGAGAAGCCGGACGCCAGCGCGCCGCCGAGGCTGGCGGGCATGGTGGAGCTGCCGCCGCTCCAGGGGCCGTTGCTGGCCGTGAAGCTGATGCCGGCCGCCTTCATCACCGAACGCGACACTTCCACGACCTTCACCTCGACCTGCACCACGCCGCCGGCACCCGCGGTGGACATGTCCACCACGTTCTTTTCCCCGCCCACGGCGGACGCCGCCATGGTGGCTGACGCGATCTGCCCAAGTTGCGACTCGGCATGGCCCGATACGACCGCGTGGCCGTCAGCGATGTCGACGTTGGCGCCGCCGCCCAGGCCGCGGCTCGCCAGCGCGCCCTGCACGCTGCCGCCGACGCGGACGTTCCATATCTGCGGCGCGGCGTTGTTGCCGGTCCAGATCTGCAGTTGCGTGGTGCCGGGCTTCTTGCCATAGAGCAGCACGGAGCCTGCGCGCTTGCCGGAGGCGGGCAATATCTTCACGTCCGCCACGTCGGGGTCGCCAATGGCGATGCGCGTGGGTACGCCACTATCGAGCATGAGGCTCTGCTGCCCCTTCACCGCCATCGAGATGTCACGGACCGGCGCATTCGCACCCGTGGCGGGCGCCGCGGTCTGTGCCAGGCTGAGGCCCCCGTGCGTCATCGCTGCCGCGGCCGACAGGAGGCAGATCATGGTGGTGCGCTGATGTTTCTTCATGTGCAGGACCTGATAATGGAAAAAGTCCGGCTGCGGCCAGCGCCTGGTCCGCCCGCAGCCCTGTTCAATAGCGCACGCGCTCGGATTTTTCTCCCCGGATGATTTCCACTGTGCGGCCGCCGCCGGAACCCTGGGGCC
>NZ_DATCUY010000507.1:0-3203 GCF_036567245.1 Achromobacter sp.
TGGGCCGTCTCGACGCCGCGACGCCGGCCGCCACGCTCAGCGGCGGCGAGGCCATGCGCGTCGCGCTGATCGGCGCCTTGCTGTCGGACGCCGATTTCCTGATCCTGGACGAACCCACCAACCATCTGGACAGGCCGAACCGGCTGGCGTTGATCGAACAACTGCAACGCTGGCCGCGCGGCCTGCTGGCGATCAGCCATGACCGGCAACTGCTGGAAGCGATGCAGCGCATCGTGGAATTGTCGACGCTGGGGCTGCGCGGGTATGGAGGCGGCTACCGCTTTTACGCGCAGCGCAAGGAAGAGGAACGGTGCAACGCGCTGTCGCTGCTGGAGCAGCGCAAGCATGAACGCCAGCGCGAAGAGCAGTCCCTGCGCGACCAGCGCGAACGCCAGGAACGCCGTCAGGCGCGTGGCAACCGTCAGGCGCGCGACGCCAATCAGGCCAAGATCCTGCTGGGCCGGCAGAAGGCGCGCAGCGAAACGTCCGCGGGCAAGCTGCGCCGCCAGCACGCGGCGGCAAGCGAGCAGCTTGCCTTGCGCGTGCGCGAGGCGGCCGGGCAGGTCGACGAGCAGGACGCCATCGTGCTGCATGCGCCGTCCGCCGCGATGCCGGCGCAGCGGCGGATCGCGGAGCTGGACGCGGTGGAGCTGCCCTTTGTCCCGGCCGCCACGCGCCGCATCGACCTGATGCTGGGCGGACAGCAGCGGGTCGGCGTGGTGGGCCCGAACGGTTGCGGCAAGTCGACCTTGCTCAAGGTGCTGGCTGGGCAGCTTCAGGCAGCGGGCGGGACATGCCGGGTCGCGGTAGAGGCCGTGTATCTGGACCAGGGGCTGGCCACACTGGCGCCGCAGCGCCCGGTGTTGGAGCAGTTGCAGGCGGCCAATCGCGGCGCGTCGGAAGCTGACTTGCGCACGCGCCTTGCCCAGCTTGGCCTGGACGCGCGCAAGATTGCAGTACCCAGCGCCGCGCTCAGCGGAGGAGAACGGCTGAAGGCCGCGCTGGCTTGCGCGCTGTATGCGGACCCGCCCGCGCAATTGCTGTTGCTGGACGAGCCCAGCAATCACCTGGATCTGCCGTCGACGCAGGCATTGGAGACGATGTTGCGCGCCTACCGGGGCGCCTTGGTGGTGGTGTCTCATGACGATGCGTTCATGGACAGCCTGGGCCTGACGCATCGCCTGCTTGCGGGCAGCGACGGATGGCACCTGGAGATTATCTGATCGACAGTTCCAGTATGTCGTCGCCGGCGTCGTCGCGCTCCCCCGTGGGGGTCCAGCCCAGGTGGCGGTAGAAGCCGTGGGAACGCACGGCGGGGTCGCTCGCGCATGCCAGGAACAGGCGTTGATGCCCCAGGCTGGCCAGATGCTGGATCGTCAGTTGCAGCAGCGTCTTGCCCGCGCCCTGATTTTCGCTTTCGGGCAGCAGGGCCAGGACCACGACTTCGCCGGTATCGCGGTCGCCGTAGCAGTAGCCTGTCACCTGGCCGTCCGCGCAGGCGACGAAGCCGGGAAGGTCGCCCGCGCGGACGCCGGCGGCCCAGCTATCGACGGTGATGCCCAAGGCGCGCAGCTCCTCGACGGAAAACGCGTTCTCTCTGGTCTGGCCTCGGATCGTCACGCAGGCAGGGACGTCGTCGGCGGTGGCGGGGCGGAATGTCAGTGTGCTCATGCCCGTATATTGACACCCTGTGCGCAATCGTGGCGAGCAGTAACATTCCTCGCGCCGGCGCAGCATTAACATCGACCGCTTCAATCCGCGTACTGCGGGGTGTAGGCATGCTCGAGTCCGTACTCGCGCCGTGGGCGCTCACCGGCCGGCTGTGGCTGCGGTTTTGGCCGCAGTTGATGGCGCTGGTGCTCGCAGGCACGCTGGCCCGCGATGTGCTGCTGTGGGTGGCGGCGCAGACCGGCTTCGCCAACCACCTGGCCGGACTGGCCGTGCTCACGCTGGTTGCCTTGGCGCAACTGGTCACCACGGTGGCGATGTTCCTGGTACTGCTGCCCGGCCTGCCGGCCTTGCGCGACGCTCACGTGGCGGTGCGCGCTGGAGACGCGGCGTCCGGCAACACGGAGGGACGGCTGGGGCGGGCGTTGACCGTGGCCTTGCTGCCGTTCTTCGCCTATTACGCCGCCTGGGGCTTTCTGGGCGACATCGTGCGGCAGTACTCGCGCCTGGCCTATGGACTGGATCCGCTGGGCGAGCATGGCAATGTGCTGGATGCCCTGGACTCGCGCTGGCTGCTGGTCTCGGTGGCGATCTCCTGGCTGGTGCGCAAGGCGGCGGTGAGGGCGCGCGACCGCACGGGCAAGGGCCGCTGGCAATGGCTGGTGGTGCTGTGCGAGACCAACTGGGTGCTGATCGGCCTGTACGTCATCAGCCGCTGGAAGGACCAGGCCTGGCAATGGCTGGCCGACCGGCGCGGGCTGGAGGCGCTGCTGCAGTCCCTGATGAACATGCTGACGCCCGTTACCAACGCGTGGGCCGCGGGCATGACGCCTGTCGAGGCGCAAGGACGCGGCTTGGGCGCGACGCTGGTCAGTCTGTTCTTCTATGCCTTGCTGCCGGTGATATGGCTGGTTATGGCCGCACTGGTCTACGGCTACGACGTGCGCGACGACGCCGATCTCAGACGCTATGAACGGCTGGAGCGGCTGGGCGACCGCTATCGCGCCGTACCGCGCTTCTTGCGCGACTTCGTCGAGCATTTCGTGGCCGGCTACCGCAAGCGCTATCTGCCCTTGGCCAGCGGCGTGCGCCTGGCCTTTCATAGCAGCGCACTGCTGCTGGTGACGCTCATCGTGGGCTATCGCCTGATCGACTGGGGCGCGGCGTGGCTGTGGTACGGCGCGGCGCGGCTGATCGGTCCGCATGACCTGGATACCTGGCAGGTGCTGGCGCACGGCGTTTCGTTGCTGTTCGGCAGCCCGTTCCGCGATTCGTCCACCGGTCTGCTGATCGAGCCCTTGCGCATCTGCTTTCTGGCCGCCGTGCTGGAATGCGCTTACGCGCCCTGGAAGATGCGCAGCCCGGCGCCTGCGCCCGCAGCCTGATTCAGCCTGGCGGGTCCGGCGGCGCGAAGCGCAGGTAGGCGGGCCGTTCGGCATCGATGGACACGGTGATCGACCAGGGCGCGGCCGCGTCGGCGGGCACCATGAAGGCTTCCATGATCTCCACGCTGGCGCCGGGCGCGGCGCCGCTGT
>NZ_DATCUY010000508.1:0-5029 GCF_036567245.1 Achromobacter sp.
CGCTCCGGCGGGCCGCCGCCTGCGGTTGGCCTACGGCCTGCTGCTGGCGCTGCTGGCGCTGGCGCCCGTGGCGGCCGCGTACAACCCCTATCTGGGCATCCTGCTGACCGAAATCCTGATCGCCGCGCTGTTTGCCACCAGCCTGCATTTCCTGACCGGACTGGCCGGCATGACCTCGTTCGGCCATGCGGCCTGGTTCGGCCTGGGCGCCTACGGCGCCGCGCTGCTCCTGAAGCTGGCAGCCGTGCCGATGGAAGCGGCGCTATTGCTAGGCCCCTTCGCCGCGGCGCTGGGCGCGCTGCTGTTCGGCTGGTTCTGCGTGCGCCTGTCGGGCGTGTACCTGGCCATGCTGACCTTGGCGGTGGCGCAGATCCTCTGGGCGCTGGCCTATCAATGGGATGACGTGACCGGCGGCAGCAACGGCCTGATCGGCTTGTGGCCGTCGGCCTGGCTCACCCAGGGCCCCTGGTTCTATTACCTCACGCTGGCGCTCTGCGTCGCCGGCATCGCCTGGCTGCGCCGCCTGGCGTTCTCACCGCTGGGCTACGCCCTGCGCGGCGTGCGCGACTCTTCCTTGCGCGCCGAAGCGCTGGGCATGGACGCGCGGCGCGTGCAATGGGCGGGCTTCGTGGCCGCATCTTTCGCCGCGGGCCTGGCGGGCTCGCTCTACGCGTTCTCCAAGGGCAGCATCGCTCCCGACACGCTGGCCGTGAGCCGTTCGGTGGACGGATTGGTCATGGTGCTGCTGGGCGGTTTGCAGACGCTGGCCGGCCCGCTGGTGGGCGCGGCATCCTACACCTGGCTGCAGGACGTTGCCGCTCGCAGCACTGAATACTGGCACGCGGTGCTGGGGCTGGCCATCCTGGCCCTGGTGATGGCCTTTCCCGAGGGCCTGGCCGGCGCCGCCGCCCGCCTGGCCGCCCGCTGGACCCGGAGGCGCGCATGAATACCGCCCCCTTGCTGCAAGTCCGCGACCTACGCAAATCGTTCGGCGGCATCGACGCGCTGGCGGGCGTGTCCTTCACGCTCGAAGCGGGCCGGATGCTGGCGCTGATCGGCCCCAACGGCGCGGGCAAATCCACCTGCTTCAATGCGCTGGGAGGCCAACTGCGGCCCGACTCCGGTTCGATCCTGCTGGACGGCCGCGAACTGGTGGGCCTGTCGGCCGGCAAGATCTGCCGGCTGGGCGTGGGCCGTACCTTCCAGACCGCCGCCACCTTCCGCTCCATGACAGTGCGCGAAAACGTGCAGACGGCGCTGCTGTCGCGCGACCGGTTGCTGCTGAACCCCTGGCGCCGGGCCACCCGGCATGCGGCCGAGGAAGCCATGTCGCTGCTGTCGCAGGTGCAGATGGCGGACAAGTCGGAGGAGCATTGCGGCACGCTGGCCTATGGCGACGTCAAGCGGGTCGAGCTGGCGATGGCGCTGGCGCACCAGCCGCGCCTCTTGCTGATGGACGAGCCCACCGCGGGCATGGCCACCAACGAACGCCACGCGTTGATGCGGTTGACGCGCACGCTGGCCGATACGCAGCGCATCGCGGTCCTCTTCACCGAACACAGTCTGGACGTGGTCTTCAAGCATGCCGACCGCATCGCGGTGCTGGTGCGCGGCAGCCTGCTGGCCGAAGGCGAACCCGCGCAGATTGCGGCCGACGAACGGGTCCGCGCCGCCTATCTGGGCACGGAAACGCCGCAGCCGGCCTGAACCCCGGCCCGCAGCCTCAGTCGTTCCTCAGCCCGTTGGGCTGGCATTCCCAAAATATCTTGGCCTGGCATCCCTCACAGATACCACGGTCCAGTTTGGCGTAGATCGTATGCAGCGCCGTCGCCTTGTCGGGAAAGATGTGGTCCTCGCCCAGGCGCCCCAGAAATCCGGTGCGGCGCCACATGTCCAGCACTTCCGGCCGGGGGCGGTGGAAATACAGGTCGCCGCCCATGGCCCGCCTGGCGGCCAGCTCGTCTTCCCAGACCTGCGCGCCGGCCATGTCGATGAAGTTCATGCTCTTGGCCATGACCAGCAGATGGCGCGGTGCCCCGGGTGCCGCGCGCAATTCGTGCAAACGCTGCGCCACGTGCGTGGCGGCGCCGAAATAGACCGAGCCTTCCATGCGCAGCAGCTTCAGCTGCGGGCATTCCGGCAGGGCATCCTGCTGATGCTCCAGCACCACGAAGCGCCGCTCCAGGCCGCGCGAATCGAAGCCCATGGTGCGCATCGCGGGGCGCGAGGTGCGATGCAGATAGACCATCAGCGACAGCACCGTGCCCAGCAAAATCGCCACTTCCATGCGTATGGTGATGGTGGCGGCCAGGGTGGCGGCGGCGATGATGGCTTCGCCGCGCTGGGTGCGGACAAGCTGGCGCCAGCGCGGAATGTCGAACAGGGTCCAGGCCACCAGCAGCAGCAGCCCGGAGATCGCGGCATGCGGAATCATCGCCAGCAGCGGCGCCGACAAGGCCACCAGCGCCACCAGCAGCGTAGCGGAAAACACGGACGCCAGCGGCGTCTTGGCGCCGGCCTCGTAATTGGGAATGGAACGGTTGAGCGACCCGCAGGACAGATAGCAGGAGAAAAAGCCGCCCACGATATTGGACAGCCCCTGCCCCACGAACTCGCGATTGGCGTCGATGCGCTGGCCTGAACGCGTAGCCACCGCCTTGGCGATGGAAATGGACTGCGCCAGCGCCACGATGGTCAGCGCGAAGGCCACGCTAAGCAACTCGGGCAGCGCGCGCCAGTCCACGCTGGGGATATGGAAAGGCGGCCAGGGTTGCGCCAGCGCGCCCAGCACAGACACCGGCGCGCCCTCGGTCATCGCGTTGAACCCGGCGGCCGCCAGCGCCCCTGCGGCCAATCCCGCCAACATATAGGGCTTGCGCTTGTCCAGCCGCCGCAGCAGCAGCGCCACGGCCAGCGTCGTGAGCGTCACCAGCAAGGAGCCCCAATGCACCTGCGCGATATTCGTAGCCAGGCTTGCCAGCAAGGCGCCCGCGCCGTGCGCGTCCGGCGCAGGCATGCCCAGCGCGTCCTTCAGCGCATGCACGGCAATCAGCAGGGCCGCGCCGCTGGTGAAGCCGAACAGCGCCGAAGGCGAAATGAAATGCGCCAGCGATCCCAGCCTGAGCGTGCCCACCAGCCATTGCATCAAGCCCACCAGCACGGTCACCGCCAGCGCCAGTTGGATGTAGCCCTGGCTGCCGGCGACCGCCAGCGGCGTCAGCACCGCATAGAGCGCCAGCGAGTTGGCGTTGGTCGGGCCTGACATGACGTGGCGGCTGGACCCGAACAGCGCCGCGACGATACAGGGCACGATGGCGGAATACAGGCCGTACTCGGGCGGCAGGCCCGCCAGCATGGCGAAGGCGACGCCCTGCGGCAGCACCAGCAAGGCGCCCAGCAGTCCCGCCGTCGCATCCGCGCGCAAGGTCCGCGCATTGACCTCATCCACCCACGAGCCGAACAACCGGCGCGCGACGCTCATCCCCCCCTGCATCATTCTTTCTTGTCCCTTGGCATCTGCTTTCTGATCGGCCCGCCTGCGGCGCACAGAGCCTGCGGCGGACCATCTAGCGTAAACGCTAGCGCCCCCCGCGCGCAACGCGCCCCGTCTACTTCAGGTAGCGGCGTTCCAGCTCCCGCATGCGGGCATCGCCCTGCAGCGCGATGATCTCCTTGACCGTCGGCAGGCCGGCGTCCACCTGGTGGATGCCGCCATCGCGGCGGATACGGGCGAACACGTCCCGCATCGCCCCCACCGCGGCGCGGATGGCGTGGTTGCCATAGATCACCAGGCCCACCTTGCCCAGCGCCTGGATATCGGATTCGCGCAACTGGGGATAGGCGGTGGGCACCAGCACCAGCGGCGCACGGCCTTGCCATGCGGCCACGAAGGACAGGATCTCGTCGGGCGCGCTCTGTTTGGAATGGATCAGGATGGCGTCCGCGCCGGCGGCTTCATAGGCTCGGGCGCGGGCCAGCGCCTCCTGTTCGCCGGCGCCGGCGATCAGGGCCTCGGTCCGGGCTATCACGCAGAAATCCGCATCGCGGCGGGCGCCACAGGCGGCTTCGATCTTGCCCTGGAACTCCTCGACCCGCACCAGCTCTTGCCTGCCGGAAGCGCGCAGGCTGGTGTCCTTGGGAAAGGTCTTGTCCTCCATCACCACCGCCGACACGCCGGCCGCCTCGTACTGCGGCACCATGTAGGAGACGTTGATCGCATTGCCGAATCCGGTGTCGATATCCGCGATGACGGGCACGTCCACCGCGGCGGCGATCGCGCGCATCATCTCCAGGTGCTGCGAAGGCGAAAGAATATTGGCGTCGGGCACCGCGTGGCTGGCCGACAACTCGAAGCCGCTGCCCCAGATGGCGTCGAACCCGGCCTCGGCCGCCAGCCTGGCGGACAGCGGGTTGTGCGCCGACATGGCATGCATCAAGGCGGGATCCTGCAATTTCTGGCGGAAACGGGCGTTTCTGTTCATGGCGGGAGCGTAGGTGGAAACCCGGCGCGCCGTGCGCCGGCTGCGGCCATCGTAGCGCCAATCCCGGCAGCGCCGGGACGTCAGCCCGCCTCGCCGCCGCGCCGCGCCTTCATGGCCTGCCCGATGGCGGCCAACGCGTCGTCCGGAATCAGCCGCGCCGCCATCGGCAGCAATTCGCTCTCTTCGCGCTGGATATGCGCGGCGTAGGCGTCGGTGAAATCCTGGATCTGACTCGCGGGCAGATCGGCCTGGCGGCCCGCCGCGATTTCGGCAAGCGCCTGGCGCAAGGGTTCCCAGCGCAGCGCCAGCTGTCGGTGCTCGGCAACCAGGCCGTCCACCAGCGCATGCAGGCAGACGGCGTCGGAGCCGGCCATGGACTCGATCAGGGCCGGGAACAGGTCCTCTTCCTCGTCCTCGTGGTGATGCGCAGCCGCGGTATCGAAATAGCGCAGGACGCTGGCCGCCGCGGTCTGGGCCGCCGCGTCGCTGCCGTGCACCGGCAGGTGCCCGGCCAGGCGCCCCAGCGTGGCGCACTGGCGGGAAATGCG
>NZ_DATCUY010000509.1:0-1558 GCF_036567245.1 Achromobacter sp.
CGGCGCGCACGCACGATGCGCGCGCCTCCCCAGGCCGCGGCGATCAACGCCAGCGGCAGAGCGAACAGATAGAGGCCGATGTCCACGCCCGTGGGCAGCGTGCGCGACTCCTGCCACCAGATGATGACGGCGAGCCAGACCACGCCGAAGACTAGGGCCAGCAACAGCCCGGTTTTGAGTATGCGGCTCATGAATGCGATCTGACGTTTGCGGAGTTGATCATTGCGCGGCCTCGCCGTTGCGCCGCATGACGCCGGGACGGCGCAGCTCGGTGTGGCCGAAGTCCATCATCTTCCAGCGGCCGCCCCAGGTCAGGCCGACGCGCTCGGCGGTTTCCCCGAAGAGCTCGTAGCCGCGCATGGCCCAGGGATCCTTCTCGGACACCACCACCTTGCCGTCGCGCAGGAAGGCGCTGTCCGCGGCCAGGCCGAATTGGTGATAGCTCTGGTAGGCGCCGGCATTGGTCACGTGCGAGCCCATCTTCGCGAGCTCAGCCTGGCGGTCGGGGCTGCGATAGCCTTCGATCAGCACCATCTCGTAGCCGTGTTCTTCACGCATCACGCGGTACGCGGCCAGCAGGCGCTGGCGGTAATCGGCATCCAGCAGATTCCAGTCGCGGCTGGCGCCGCCCAGGTTGGGGCGCACCAATTCCACCTCGCGCGTGGTGAACGCTTCGGGCGGCAGCGGGGGCGGCGGGACCAGCCTTTCGCCGGTCAGCAAGGCCTGGATACGAGGGTCCGGACCAGCCGTCCGATCCTCGTAAACAAATGTGTGATTGTGTCGCATGACGAAAGCGAAAAGTGACGGAAGCAGCACCACCAGCAAGCCCGCGGCAATGTGCCAGCGATACGCCGAAAACGCGCCGCCGGCCTTTCCAAAGCCCGCGCGCAGCGCCTGCGCCGACCCGTCGACGGCCCCGCCGGCATGTCCCGCGCCACGCGTCACACCCTGGCGTATCCCCTGCGCGAGCGCGCGCATTCCCCGTGCCATGGCCTCCCGCAATGAGGGGAAGACAAACAACGCGGAGACGCCTATGGCGAGCAGAAAGTAGAGAGGCAGCAGGAGCAGCAAGGAGGTCCCTCAGTTACGAAGGCGTAATCTTTTGTTCTATTCGGGATTCAGGCAAGCGCTTGGACGTTGCAAAACGCGTCCGTGGCTTAGAACTCGTAACAAGAAACGATGATGCGGAAGAAGTCATCAGGTATTCTCAAACCCCTTGGTTACAGGGGTGCAGACCATCCCTGCAGACACGGGACTTCGCATGGCAGAAGACGAAAAAAGATCGCGATCACCGACCTCTGTTCCCAGCTTGCTCGCAGGACGCTCACCGTCACCGGATGAACGCGCCTCATCGCGCATCCTCGCCGCGCTCGAAGGCCGCGTGCCCGACGCCGAGGTCAAACACCTGGCGCCCAAGCGCCGTTCCCGCTTGCCGCTGGCCTTGCTGCTGCTGTTGCTGGCAGGCGCCGCGGGTGCGGTGCTGTACAGCGTGTTCGATACGCAGCCGCTGCCTGTGGTCGCTGAATCCACTCCTCAAGCCGCGCCGCCGACGCAACTC
>NZ_DATCUY010000510.1:0-14333 GCF_036567245.1 Achromobacter sp.
CCGCGGCGCGGCCCGCCGTGCCGGCCGACGCGCCCATCATCCTGCGCGCGCAAGGCGTCTCCAAGACCTATCGCAAGCGCGGATGGTTCGGCCGCCCGGGGCGCGAGACGCGGGCGCTGGACGAGGTGACCTTGAGCCTGAAAGAGGGCGGCACGCTGGGCATCGTGGGCGAAAGCGGGTCCGGCAAATCGACCTTGGCGCGCGCCTTGCTCGGACTGGCGCCGCCGGATGCGGGCGGCATCACCCTGGCTGGCGAACCGTTGGCGCTCAAGGGGGCCGCCGCGCGGCGCGAGCATGCGCGGCGGGTGCAGATGGTGTTCCAGGATCCCTACGGTTCCTTGAATCCGCGCCAGCGCGTGGGCGAGATCGTGGCGCGCGGTCCGATCGTGCACGGCACGCCCAGGCGCGAAGCGCTGGCGCGCGCGCAGGAACTGTTTGAATTGGTGGGCTTGTCGCCCGACGCCCTGCAGCGCTATCCGCACGAGTTCTCGGGCGGCCAGCGTCAGCGGGTCGGGCTGGCGCGGGCGCTGGCGATGCGGCCGCGGGTGCTGATCGCGGACGAACCGGTATCGGCGCTGGACGTGTCGGTGCAGGCGCAGGTGCTGGCGCTGCTGGCGAGGCTGCGCGAGCAATTGGGCCTGTCCATCCTCTTCATCACGCACGACCTGCGCGTGGCCGCGCAAGTCTGCGACGACATCGCGGTCATGCAGAACGGCAGGGTGGTCGAAGCGGGCGCCTGCGCCCAGGTCTTCGGCCAGCCCGCGCATCCCTACACGCAGGCCTTGCTGGCCGCCGTACCGGGGCGGCGCTGGGATCCGGCCTCGGTGGTCTTGCGCCAGGCGGCCTGATCCGGGCTGAGCTACACCGTGCGAGACGCCCAGAATGCGGTGCGCACGGCGGGCGAAGCGGCGATGCTGGCCGTGACCCGGTCCAGGTCCAGTTCGTCCACCGAGGCTTCGCTGAGCGCGGCCTCGATCTCGACCTCGTTCTCGCCGAACTGGTCGATCTTCAGTTCGGATAGCGGCAGCTGCTCGGTTTCGAGCACGTCTTCCAGCACCGTCATGGCGGCCTGCCGCTGCTCCACATTTGCGATTACGTGTATCACGGTTGTGACTTCCGTGGTCTGCGAATCCACTGGCTGGCGGTTGACGTAGCTGACCACCGGCCGCAGCAAGGTGTTCGCCGCCAGCACAAAGGCCGTGGCGGCAACCGCTTCCAGGATCAGCGATGCGCCCGCGCAGGCGCCGATGGCGGCGGAGCCCCATAGCGTGGCGGCCGTATTCAGGCCGCGGATGCTGCCGCCTTCGCGCATGATGGCGCCGGCGCCCAGGAAGCCCACGCCCGAGACCACGTAAGAGATGACGCGCGAGCCGCCGTCGGCGCCGCCCACGCGGAACGCCAGGTCCACGAAGATGGCGGCGCCCACCGCCACCAGCACGTTGGTGCGCAGGCCGGCGGTGCGTTGGCGGAATTGGCGCTCAAAGCCGACCACGGAGCCCAGCACGAATGCGGTCAGCAGGCTGACCAGGGTGTTGGCCAGCGTGATGAGCTGGATGTTTTCGAAATTCTTCATCTTCTTCTCGATGCTTCAGCATTTTGTGGAAGGGAGCGCGGGCCGCTCAGGGCAGGCGCCAGACCGAGGTCAGGACCAGCAGCAGCCCCGCCAGCCAGATCAGCGCCAGCGCGACGACGCGCGCAATCATCAGGGTTTTGTACGGATCTTTCATGACAGCCTCCCGGCTGCGGCCTGCGGCCGCGCTTGTGTCAGGCGGGCAGCACGGCAATCGCCGCGCCGGACTCGCATTCCCAGTGCACCCGGCGCACGTCCGGGCTCTGGCCCAGCCGCAGTGCAACCGCGCCCAGCAGATTGCGCAGGTGCGGCGGGCAATGCAGCGTGACGATGGTGGACGCCAGCTGATCCGATTCGCTGCGCGAAATGCGCACCGCCAGCACGCGCAAGTCCAGGTCGCGCAGTTCGTAATAGAGCTGCTTGCGCAGCGCGTTGAGCGTGTCGCCCAGGCTCACGATAGTGAATTGGTAGATTGGCGCGGCCGGCTTAGGCGCGGCCGGCTTAGGCGGGGCCGGCACATGTCCGGCCGCCGCCGTCAGTGCGGCGCCGGTTCGATCCAGGAAGGGCAGGAATTGCTTGATACGCATGATCGTCTCCTTAGCGGGGAGTACGGTGGAAGGTCCACATGCATGCGCCGCCTGGCCGGCCGCGGGCGCGCGCAACCAGGCGCAACGCATCGCGTGTCGGCAAGCAGTAGGGGATAGGGCTGGCGGCCCTTGGGAGGGGGCCGGAGAGCCGGGTCCTGGCTTCAGGCAGGACCGGCGCGGACTATAGCCGCGGATCCTGCGTCAAGCGGCGCTTGCAGTCGTGTGTCGACTACATCCGTCGTTGTCCACATTGATCTCGGGTGAGTTGAAAGTGCCGGCAGTATATCGCTGACCTAGGGTTAATACCAGTAAAAATCCCGCGAAGTTGTAGAAGTGCGTGGAACTGGCAACTTTGGTCATTGAATTTGAAATGTAGCCTTGCTGCATGGCGGTGCGCTGCTACTGCGTCGTCCCATGCATCCGGAGTTTCGGTCCAACCGTAGTCGTCGAAGGCGGACGCAAGGCTGGGCCGCCACCATGTCTATTTGCCGCCTTGCTCTGCCACGACAGATTCTCTAGCGAGTTGTTCCCGCTTCTCGATCAGGAAGTCCATCAACGCCCGGATCTTGGCCGGCATCTGCGCGCGCGAGGGCACGTAAAGGAAGAACCCTGGGAACGTCCTGCACCAGGGCGCCAGCACCCGCGCTAGCGAGCCCTCGGCCAGGTGATGTCGCACGCACAGATCGATGTGCTGCACCAGCCCCACCCCTTGCAGAGCGCCGCGCAACATGCTCTCGTCGTCATTGAAAACGGCATTGCCCTGCGGCTCGAACACCACCGTGCGCGCCTTGGCGTCCGGTGAAGTGAAGGACCAACGGTCGATGGTTCCACTGGATGTGAATCGGTAGGCCAAGCAGTTGTGCTGCATCAGGTCAGCCGGAGTTTCAGGCATGCCGTGGCGCGCGAAGTACGCTGGAGAACCAACGATGGCGTACTGAAGTGGAGGCGTGACCGGCACCGCCACCATCCCTTCATCCAGACTCTCACCCAGGCGTAAGCCGGCATCCAACCCCTCGGCCACGATGTTGGTGAAGCCGTCGTCCATTACCAACTCTAATCGCAGCTTTGGGTAGCGCGCCAGAAGTTCGCCCATGTGCGGCTCGATCAGCAGCCTTGCTGCGATGCGCGACGAACTCAAGCGGATCAATCCCGATGGCTCGGCATGCGCCTCGCCCAATTCCGCCACTGCTCGCTCAATTGCGGTGAGCGCAGGTTGCAGAACGTCCAGCAGACGCCGGCCTTCCTCGGTCAACGACATATCCCGCGTCGTGCGGTTGAGCAGCCGCACGTTCAGGCGCTGCTCCAGCCCCTTGAGGTGCTGCGACAGTGCGGCGCGCGTCACGTCCATCTCCGTCGCAGCCTTGGTAAAACTGCGATTTCTGGCGATATGGGCAAACCAAGTCAGGGATGAGGCGAGGGAGGGTTCAATCGGCATTTGTTTAGATTAACTAATCATTAATGTCTTGAACAGCCTATTTATCAAATGCAATGGCGTCCTTACCATTGAATCCTGTCTATGTCGTCCAGCGACGATTTTTTATTCCTGACTGGAGAACCTCATGCCCAATGTCTCGTTCAAGAACCTCAACGGCCAAGGCGTTACCATGGCCGCCATCATCAATTTCCCGGCCGGTTTCGATGAATCCAGGAAGTACCCGGCCGTCGTCGTCTCCCACCCTGGTGGCGGCGTGAAGGAGCAGGCCGCAGGTCTCTACGCCAAGAAACTGGCTGAGAACGGCCTCATTACCATCGCCTTCGACCGCTCCTACCAGGGCGAGAGCACCGGCGAGCCGCGCCAGCTGGAGAACCCCTACATCAGCACCGAGGACGTTAGTGCCGTCATCGACTACCTGACCACGCTGCCTTACGTGGATCAGGACAGGATCGGCGCCATGGGCATCTGCGCTGGCGCGGGCTACAGCGCCAACGCCGCCATCAACGACCGCCGCATCAAGGCGCTGGGCATGGTTAGCGCGGTGAACATCGGCCAGATGTTCCGCAACGGCTGGGAGAACACGGTCAAGGACGCCGACGCGCTGCCTTACCTCGAAGCCGGCTCCGCGGCGCGCACGGCCGATGCGAGCAACAACGACATGGCCACCATTCCGCTGGCCCCGCTGAAGGAAGAAGACGCGCCCAATACCGAGTTGCGTGGCGCGTGGGAGTACTACCACACGCCGCGCTGCGAGCATCCCAACGCCCCAGGCTACACGCTGGCGCGCAATCTGACCCAAATCATCACTTACGACGCCTACAACAAGGCTGAAGCCTTCCTGACCCAGCCCGTCCTGGTCGTGGCCGGCAGCAAGGCCGGCAGCAAGTGGATGAGCGACGGCCTGATCGCCCGCGCCGCCAGCACCGACAAGATGCTGCACATTGTCGAAGGCGCCGATCATATGGATCTGTACGACGTGCCCCGGTATGTGGACGAGGCCGTCTCGAAGCTGGCGCGGTTCTTCCAGGCCAAGCTGAAGTAAGCCACTGAAACCAAGGCACGATACGGGGCAGATCGCGCCCCTCCTGTACCGAAAGGAGTTCAACATGAGCACCATCCAAACCGTTACCTACCAGAACCTGGGCTGGGAATCCGCCGCCGACATCTACCTGCCCCTAGGCTTTGACGAGAGCAGGAAGTACCCCGCCATAGTCAGCACGCACCCCATCGGCAGTTGCAAGGAGCAGACCGCCGGCAACATTTACGCCAAGGGGCTGGCAGAAGCGGGCTTCGTAGTGCTGGTGCATGACGCCAGTTTCCAGGGCGCCAGCGGCGGCACGCCACGTTTCATCGAAGACCCGGCCATTCGCGTCTCCGACATCCGTTTCGCGGTGGACTACCTGCAATCGCTGCCCTACGTGGATGCCGACCGCATCGGCGCCATTGGCGTGTGCGGCGGCGGCGCCTACACGGTACATGCCGGCATCACCGATCACCGCCTGAAGGCGCTGGTTTCGATCACGGGCGTGAATTATGGCCGGCTGATCCGTGAAGGCTTCGCACAGTTCAAGCCGCGAGAATTGGCCGCCAATATTGCGCAGATGCGCACGGCCCAGGCCCAGGGCGCCGCCCCGGATGCGGCGAATCTGCTACCGGCGTCCGTCGAGACCGCGAAGCAGGCCCGCATCACCGACATCGACGTGCTGGAGGCCACCGACTACTACAAGACCGCGCGCGGCCAGCAGCCCAATGGCGCGACCAGCCAGCTCATGTCGTTCAGCGGTGCGGCGATGGGTTGGGACGCTTTCCTGCACGCCGAGGAGCTGCTGACCCAGCCATTGATGGTGGTGATCGGCGACAAGCCGGGCGGTTTCGGCGCCTTCCGCGACGGCTGGGAAATCTATAGCCGTGCCGCCTCGACGGACAAGCACATGGTTGTCGCCGAAGGCTGGTCGCACTACGACCTGTACGACAAACCCGAGCCCGTGGCTATCGCCATGAACAAGGTGGTGCCGTTCTTCAAGGACCGGCTCTGAAACAGCGGATGGGCGACCCCAGGAAACTGACCGGCCAGGAGCCCGCCAACGCCCAGGTGGCGGCGCGGCAACTGGTCGCTGAAGGCATGCACGCGGTGTTGGTCGCGCGCCGTAAAGAGCGCATCGACACGCTGGCCGCCGGGCTGGGCAATGCCGCCCGCGCCCTGACGGGAGCCAGGCTCGCCAGGATGCGCCCGAAACCGGATTCAGGTAGTATTCAGTTTCCTGTAAGAACGAGAGCAAGGCGGGCGCTCTATCCGTTTGCTGCCCCGGCAGCCTGAGCCGTCCGCCATTTATGACTGAAGACCCACCTTCTAGCAGGGCGCCGCAAGCAAGCCGGCGCCCGCTGCCCCATCTTCCTGCCACGGCCCGGGCGCGCAGCCCGCACGCCGATTCCATCCTCGCCGCCGCGGCCACGCCGCGCCTGGGTTGCCGCGCTCCGCCGCTAGCCTCCAGGCGCATTCGCGCCCACACTGAGCCTTCAGCCCGCGTCCGCGGCGCATTTCCCTTGATCCTGTCCGGCGATATTTCGCGCCCGGCCCCGATTTGCATGGAATCTCGATGATTTTCGATTGGATGTCCGACCCCACCGCCTGGCTAGGCCTGGCGACCCTGGTCGTGCTTGAAATTGTGCTGGGTATCGACAACCTGGTGTTCATCGCAATCCTGGCGGACAAGCTGCCGCCCGCGCAGCGCAACCGCGCGCGTTTGATCGGCCTGACGCTGGCGATGGTCATGCGCCTGGGCCTGCTGGCGAGTATCGCCTGGGTGGTCACGCTGACCGAGCCGATGTTCACGCTGCTGGGCGCCGAGATCTCAGGGCGTGACCTGATCCTGATCCTGGGCGGCCTGTTCCTGCTGTTCAAGGGCACCATGGAACTGCATGAGCGCGTGGAGGGCAGCGCCAGCCACGACCAGGGCCAGAAACCGCAGCATGCGGTGTTCTGGCAGGTGATCCTGCAGATCGTGGTGCTGGACGCGGTGTTCTCGCTGGACTCGGTGATTACCGCCGTGGGCATGGTGCAGGACCTCAGCATCATGATGATCGCGGTGGTGGTGGCCATGGCCGTGATGATGCTGGCCAGCCGTCCGCTGATGGCCTTCGTCGGCCGCCACCCCACGGTGGTGATTCTTTGCCTGGGCCTCTTGCTGATGATCGGCTTCAGCCTGGTGGCCGAAGGCCTGGGCTTCCATGTGCCCAAGGGCTATCTGTACGCCGCCATTGGCTTCTCGATCCTTATCGAGCTGTGCAACCAGCTGGCGCGCCGCAACCGCGCCAAGGGCACGCAC
This sequence comes from Achromobacter sp., assembly GCF_036567245.1. Taxonomy (GTDB): domain Bacteria; phylum Pseudomonadota; class Gammaproteobacteria; order Burkholderiales; family Burkholderiaceae_B; genus Achromobacter. Next base: position 6,919 of record NZ_DATCUY010000510.1, read on the forward strand.
GCCCTGGGCCGACGCCAACGCACCGCGCAAGCCGTGCTGCGGCTGCTGCGCGCCGGCCGTGCCGGACAGGCGGGCGGGCAGGCTGACGAAGTGGCTGCGCTGGTCGACGGCGCAGATGGCGAACCTGCCTTTGCGCCGGAGGAAAGCACCATGATCGAGCGCGTGCTCTCCATCGGCGGGCGGGACGTCCGCTCCATCATGGTGGCGCGCGGCGACATGGTCTGGCTGGACGTGGCCGATACTCCCGAGGCCATCGTGCGCAAGTTCGCCAGCGGCCACTCGCGTCTGCCGCTGTGCGCCGGCGATCCGGCCAATGTGTTGGGCGTGCTGCACTTCAAGGACCTGCTGCCGCTGTTGCAGAATCCCGGCCCGATCGATCTGGTGGAATTGGCGCGCGAGCCGCGCTACGTCATGGAAACCACGCCCGTGCTCAAGGTGCTGGACGAGCTGCGGGCCTCGCGCGACCACATGCTGATCGTGGTCGACGAGCATGGCGTGTGCGAAGGCCTGATCACGCCGATGGACGTGTTGACCGCCGTCGCGGGCGATCTGCCCGAGCATCAGGAAGACCAGCCCGAAGCCTTGCAGCTGGCCGACGGATCGTGGCTGCTGGAAGGCCGGCTGGCGGTGGCGGAAGCCGCGCGCCTGTTGGACGCGCCCGCGTTGGCCGATGAGTATCCGGACGCGACCTTGGCAGGCTGCCTGCTGCGAGCAGGCGGACGGATTCCCGAGGCGGGAGACGCGATCGCGTGGCGCGACTGGCGTTTCGAGGTCACCCGGCGCGACGGGCTGCGCATCGATCAGGTGCACGCGAGTCCGATGCGGCAGGAGGCTGAGCAGGCGGGCTGACGTGAGCCGCCGGTAGTCGCCGTGCGAGGGGATGCCGTCAGGCATCCCTTTTTCTTGTTTTCATTTGGCCGCTACCTGATGGGGCAACAGCTTTCGCGTAGTTGAAAAAGCACCGCGCGCCTCGGAAACCCGGCTTGGTGAAAGTAAAACTCTGTGCGAATATTGCGATGGATTTCTCGAATTTTGATTTCGGCGCTCATTGCCGAAATCAGCGTTTCCGTACGGCGTGTCTTTGCATTTTGTTATCTCTTGCCGGGGTACATCGCATGGGCAGTACGAGGTCGGCATTCAAGAAAATCAGCGCGGCAGTAAAGGCGGCCAGCAGCGTGCTGTTGGCGCGCACAGTCGTGGTTTGCGCCGCGTTCTACTTGCCCGTGGCCGCCTGGGCCACCGAAGGCGCGCTGGGGCGTCAGATCACCGGCACCAACGTGCAGCCCAACGCGGGCATCGTGTCGCCCGAACCGATCTGGGCCGTCAATCTGTCGCAGATCTACCTCGACGGAAACATAGGCGGCAGCCGGGAAGTGCCGGTAGGGGGGCGCACCTCGCTGGGCCTGGACGCGAAAGTCGCGTTCACGCTGGCCACCGTCCTGAAGACCTGGGACACCGGGCCGGGGCGCTGGAATTTTGCCTCCAGTTTCACCTTGCCGTATGTCTGGACCAAGGTGAATTCCACCGTGACGGGTCCGGAGGGACGGAATATTGGTCAAAGCGATACCGCTTCGAACCTGTTCGACCTGTATTTCTCGCCCATCATCGCGGGCTACCATTTTTCCGAAACCTCGCACATGGCGCTCAGCCTGAATATCTGGGCGCCCACCGGCAAGTACAACGCCGACGACATGGCCAACCCCAGCCTGAACAACTGGACCTTCATTCCGCAAGTGGCCTACACCAAGATATTCCCGGAATCCGGCTTCCAGTTCGATACCGTGGCCGGCCTTCAGTTCTACACCCGCAACAACGCCACCGACTACCGCAACGCGCCGCTGTTCAGCATGGACCTGATGGGCCGCAAGGTATTCAGCAACGGCGTCAGCGCGGGCCTGATCCTGGGCACCATCCAGCAGTTGGGCAACGATTCCGGACCGACCGCGGACCGGCTCAACGGCTTCAAGGGTCACGATTGGGCGCTGGGTCCCATCGTTACTTATGACCGGAAGCTGGCGGACAAGCGCTCCCTGTCCTTGAGCCTGCGCTGGGTGCCCACGATCAGCAGTACGAACCGTCTGGACAGCAACGACACGGTCATGGCGACCGCGACACTGGTGTTCTGAACGTCAGCACGATTTCAAGGGGCTGCCAGCCCCGGGCGCGGCTCCGCCGCCCCTGAACCGCTAGCTTTCGGGTGATTGAAATGGCAAAGCAAACACAAGGAAAAACGCGCTACGCCGGAGCATTGCTGCTGGCCGGCGTGGTGTTGGGCGCGGGCGCGAGCACCGCCTATGTGGTCATGGGCAAGGACGGCCCGCCGGCAGCGGCCAAGGTCGTGCTGGGCGATGGCAAGAGCGGTCCGGCCGGCATGGCCTGGGTGCCGGGGCGCGAATTCCTGATGGGCAGCAGCCACAAGCTGGCGCAGCCCAACGAGATGCCGGCGCACAAGGTCTCGGTCAGCGGATTCTGGATGGATGTCAACGACGTGACCAACGCGCAGTTCCGCCGCTTCGTCGATGCCACCGGCTACCTCACGACCGCCGAACAGAAGCCCAAGTGGGAAGACCTGCAGGTTCAACTGCCGCCCGGCACGCCGCGTCCCGACGACCGCCTGCTGGTGCCCGGCGCCATGGTGTTCGTCGGCACCGAGAGCGAAGTGTCCTTGCGCGACTATTCGCGCTGGTGGCGCTATGTGCCCGGCGCCAATTGGCGTCATCCGCAAGGGCCGGGCAGTTCCATCGCCGGCAAGGACGACCATCCGGTCGTGCAGGTGTCGTATCAGGACGCTGCGGCCTATGCCAAGTGGGCCGGCAAGCGCCTGCCCACGGAATCGGAATGGGAGATGGCCGCGCGCGGCGGGCTGGAGCAGGCCACCTATGCCTGGGGCGAGGAACTGCTGCCGCAGGGCAAGCCCATGGCCAATATCTGGGATACGCAGCAACAGCAGCCGTTCCCGGTGGTGAAGGATGAAAAGGTGCAGGTCGGCACCATGCCGGTGGGCAGTTTCTCGCCCAACGGCTATGGCCTGTACGACATGGCCGGCAATGTGTGGCAATGGACCGCCGACTGGTATCGCGCCGACGCCTTCAAGATCCAGGCGCAGTACCGCCAGCCGCCCGCCAACCCGGCGGGGCCGGCCGACAGCTACGACCCGGACGACGGCATCGTCCCGCCAGGCGCGCCCAAGCGCGTGACGCGCGGCGGCTCGTTCCTGTGCAGCGACACCTACTGCATCAGCTACCGCACCAGCGCCCGGCGCGGCACGGACCCGATGAACGGCATGTCGCACCTGGGATTCCGCACCGTCATGACGCCTGAGCAATGGAAACTGGCCCAGACCGCCAGGAACGGCGTCGCCAGCCGCTAGCCCGACATGCCATCCATCACGCAGGAGAGGGAATGCCGATGAGCAACCGCGACAGCATCCTGGAACTGGAGCGCGCCATCGCGCGCTCGGTGCTGGGCCAGGGCGCCGTCATACGAGAGGTACTGCTGGGCCTGCTGGCTGACGGCCACCTGCTGCTGGAAAGCCTGCCCGGGCTGGCCAAGACCCGCACCGTCAAGACCCTGGCGCAGCATCTGGCCGCCGCCATGAGCCGTATCCAGTTCACGCCCGACCTGCTGCCTTCGGACATCACCGGCGCCGAGGTGCTGCAGCAAGATGCGCAAGGCAATAGCCGCATCCAGTTCCAGCAGGGGCCGCTGTTCGGCAACCTGATCCTGGCCGACGAGATCAACCGCGCGCCGGCCAAGGTGCAGGCCGCGCTGCTGGAAGCCATGGAAGAGCGGCAGATCACCGTGGCGGGCACCACCCACCGCATGCCGCGCCTCTTCATGGTGCTGGCTACCCAGAACCCGATAGAGCAGGAGGGCACCTATCCCTTGCCCGAGGCGCAGATGGACCGTTTCATCATGAAGATCGTGCTGGACTATCCCGATCCCGACAGCGAAAGGCAGATGCTGGCCATGCTGCGCGGCGAGTCGCGCCAGGATGCGGAACCCGAATCCGCGCCGCTGACGCAGGAAGCCTTGTTCGCCTGCCGCGCCGAAGTCGATCGGGTGCACGTGTCCGAAGCGCTGGACCAATACCTGGTGGACCTGGTCAACGCCACGCGCCATCCTGCCGGGCAGGACGCCGATCTCGCGCGCTGGATCCAGGTCGGCGCCAGCCCGCGCGGTGCGATTGCGCTGGACAAGGTGGCCCGCGCCCACGCCTGGCTGTCGGGGCAGGATTACGCCTCGCCTGACGACGTGCGCAGCGTAGCCAGGCCGGTGCTGCGGCATCGTTTGCATCTGTCCTATGACGCGGTGGCCGACGGCGTGTCGGCGGATCAGGTGATAGACAAGCTGCTGGACACGGTCGCGGTGCCGGTCTGAGTCCGCCATGCCCTCAGCCGCTCCTTCCCCCGAGGTCCAGGTCCGCATCACCGACCTGATGGCGCTGGAACCCGCCGCGCGCGGCCTGGGCTTCTTCAGCCGCCAGCCGGTGCGCAGCATACTGGCCGGACAGCATGGCTCGCGCCTGCGCGGACGCGGCCTGGACTTCGAGGAACTGCGGCGCTATCTGCCGGGAGACGATCTGCGCCAGCTGGATTGGCGCGCCTCGCAGCGCCTGGGCAAGCCCTATGTGCGCACCTACAGCGAAGAGCGCGACCGGCCGGTTCTGGTAGTGGTGGACCAGCGCATGGGCATGTACTTCGGCTCGGTGCGCAGCTTCAAGTCGGTGGTGGCCGCGCGCGTGGCGGCGCTGTCTGCCTGGATGGCGTATCAGGCCGGCGACCGCGTGGGCGGCCTGGTGTTCAGCGATGCGGGCATCGACAGCGTGCGTCCGTTGCGCAGCCGCGAACGCATCCAGGCGCTGTTCGCCGCCATCGCGCGGCGTAGCCAGTCCATGGGTGCCGATCAGCCCGATGTCGACGCGTCCGGCCGGTTGAACGAGGCCCTGCAAGGCGCGCTGGCGCATGCGCCGCACGATTGTCTGGTGTGCGTGGTCAGCGATTTCGCCGGGGCTGATGATATGAGCTTGCGCCTGTTGCGCAGTTTGGCCGTGCATAACGACGTGGTCGCGACGCTGGTGTATGACCCGCTGGCGCTGCGCCTGCCTTTGCGCGGCCGGCTGGTGGTGACGCAAGGCGAGCTGCAGGTCGAGGTGGCGGCGGATCGCAAGCAGGTGCGCGAACCCCTGTCGGATTTCTTTTCAGGACGTCTGCACGACGTGGCCGAGCTGCTGCGCCGCAGCCGCGTGCCGCTGCTGTCCATCGACACGGCGGACGACACCGTGGCGCAGTTGCGCCGCGAACTGGGGCGGCAGGCGAGCCGTCCGCTAGCCAGGGGCAGGGCATGAACGCCGGCGCCGCGCCCTCCATCGAACAACTGCGGCAATTGCCGCTGCCCGCGCCGGTCAGCTATTGGCCGCAGACCTGGGGCTGGCTGGCTTTGCTGGTCGTGGTGCTGGCGCTGGCCGGATGGGCGGCATGGCGGATCGCGCGCCGCCGCAGGCGCAATCATTACCGCCGCGCAGGCCTGCGCATGCTGGAGGCGCTGAGGCGGCAAACGCAGTCGGACCCGCTGGCTGCGCGCGCGTTGCCGGAACTGCTCAAGCGCGTCGGCTTGTCGTCGGTGACAGAGGCCGACAGGGCCAGGGTGGGCGCGTTGCAAGGCGCGGAGTGGATTGCCTTCATGGACCGCGGCATGGCCGTGTTTCCTCCCGATGCCGGCGTCTTGCTAAGAGCGCTGGCCTATGCGCCGCCCGAAACCTTGCGGGCCATCGACCCCGCGCGCGTGCGGAGTTTATTCAGCGCCAGCCGGCAATGGATGGAGCGTCACCATGTGGCGGCTTGAGTATCCCTGGCTGCTGGCGCTGCTGCCGCTGGGCTGGCTGGCGTACCGCTATCTGCCGCCATACGTGCAGCGCCGCAGCGCGGTGCGCATTCCGTTCTTCGAATCGGTGGCGCGCAGCACCGGCCAGACGCCGCAGCGCCCTGGCGTGCGCGGCGACCGCTGGCAGCTGGCCTTGAACACGCTGGTGTGGCTGCTGCTGGTCCTGGCGCTGGCGCGGCCCGAGCGGGTCGAGCCGCCGCTGGAACACCGCCAGCCGGTGCGCGACCTGCTGCTGGCCATCGATATCTCGCAATCCATGGAGACGGAGGACTTCCTGGCTCCGGACGGTCATCGCGAGGACCGCCTGAGCGGCGTCAAGGCGGTGGTGGCCGATTTCATCGACCGCCGCAAGGACGACCGGCTCGGCCTGATCGTGTTCGGCACCGCGGCCTATCCGCAGGCGCCGCTGACGCAGGACCATGCCACGCTCAAGCTGCTGCTGGAGCAGGTCAGTACCCGCATGGCAGGCCCCAACACCGCCATAGGCGATGCCATCGGCGTGGCGATCAAGCAGTTCGAGCACGCCGGCGAACACGACCAGGTGCTGATCCTGCTGACGGATGGCAACGACACCGGCAGCGCCGTGCCGCCGGACCGCGCGGCGGCCATGGCGGCCGCGCGCCATATCGTGGTGCACACCGTCGGCATAGGCGATCCGCAAGCGCAAGGCGAGGAAAAGGTCGATTTCGACACCCTGCGCGCAATCGCCGCCAAGACCGGTGGCCGTTTCTTTCCGGCGCAGGACCAGGCGTCGCTGCGGCAGGTCTATGCTGAGCTGGACCGCATCACGCCGCACGAGGTCCGCGAGCTGCGCCATCAGCCCAAGCAGGATTTCTTCTGGCTGCCGCTGGGCCTGGCGCTGTTGCTGCTGGCAGGCTGGCACCTGGCGGCCGCGTTGCGCAGTTGGCGCCAGGGCGCCAAGCCGCAAGGCGACGCAAACGTGGAGGAGGGCGTGTGGAAATCGACCTGAGCGCTTTCCATTTCCTGCGTCCGTGGTGGCTGCTGGCGATTCCGGCCGCGGTCTTGCTGCTATGGCGGCGGCGGGACGAGGACGGCCGGCTCGGGTGGCGCAGCAATATCGCACCCGCGCTGTTGCCGTACCTGACCGTGCGCACGCAGGGCAGCCGCGGCCCGCGCCCCGCGCAGATACTGGCCGCCGTGCTGGCGCTGGGAGGCATCGCCGCGGCGGGGCCGACATGGCAGCAGGATCGCCCGGCCTTCCTGGACAATCTCGCGCCCTTGATCGCGGCGGTGGACCTGTCGCCATCGATGGACGCGGCCGATCTTCCCCCCAGCCGGCTGGAAGCCGCCAAGCGCAAGCTGCGTGATCTGCTGAAACGCCGCGCAGGCGCCAAGACGGGCCTGATCGCCTATGCCGGCTCCGCGCATCTGGTGCTGCCGCCTACCGACGATCCGGCGCTGCCGGACATGTTCGTGCAGGCCCTGTCCACCGGACTCATTGCCGCGCCGGGCAAGGACGCGGCCGGCGCCATCGCGCTGGCCGCCAGCCTGCTGCAGTCCGGCGAGGCGGG
>NZ_DATCUY010000511.1:0-2275 GCF_036567245.1 Achromobacter sp.
GTCCAGGTTGAGGTCGAGGATGGCGACGTGGCCGCCCGCCTGCACCACGCGCCTGCACACCGCCGCGCCGATGCCGCTGGCGCCGCCGGTGACGATGACCGACAGGGTCGGGTCTGTTGCGGAATGGTCCATTCATCTTCCCCAGCGCGCCTTCAGGCGCTGTTCGAACAGGCGCAGGGCAAGGTCGATGCAAATGCCGACGATGCCGATGGCGATCATGCCGGCCATGACGATATTGGTGGCGACGTTGAGCTGCCCCTGCACCATCATGTAGCCGATGCCGTTGCCCACCACGATCAGTTCCGCGCCCACCAGCGACTGCCAGCCTATGCCGGCGCTGACGCGCAGGCCGGCCAGGATGGATGGCAGCGAGGCCGGCAGCAGCACTTCGGCGACGATGCGCGGGCCGCTCGCGCCCAGGGTGCGCGAGGCTTCGAGCAGGCGCGTGTCGACGAACTTGGCGCCGCGGTAGGCGCTGATCAGGCAGGGCGGGAAGGCGCCCGCGAAGATGATCAGGGTGGGGCCGCCGATGCCGGTGCCGAACCACAGGCCGGCGAAGGGCACCCAGGCGATCGGCGCGACGAAACGCAGCGCATCGAAGAACGGGCTGACCACGTCGTCCAGCCAGCGGTACCAGCCCATCAGCAGGCCCAGCGGAATGCCCACCGCCGCGGCCAGCAGGAAGCCGCAGGCGAAGCGGTAGAGGCTGGCGCCCAGGTGCGTCCAGAGCGTGGCGCCGGAGTAGGGCTCGCTGCTGTACTGCACGATGGTCCGCAATACGGTCAGCGGGCCAGGCAGGTAGTTGGGCGGAAAGACCCCGGCCATGCTCAACAGGTGCCAGGCCATGAAGAATCCGGCCAGCCCCAGGCACGACAGGCCGAAGGTGAAGGCGGACGAGTCGCCCGAGGCGCGTGTCAGCGTAGCCATGGCAATGCCCTCTTTTCGATCCATTCCAGTCCGCGGGTCATCACAGCGCCCAGCAGGCCTACCCAGATCATGGCGTAGAGGATCATGCCGGGCCGGATGTCCAGCGCCGCGGTGTCCAGCACCTTGCCCAGGCCGATGAAGGCGCCGATGAGTTCCGCCGCCACCAGGGTCATCCACGCGGTCTGCAGCGACAGGCGCAGGCCGGTGAAGATCATGGGCATGGAACCGGGGATCAGCACCTCGCGCAGCATGCGCAGCGGATTGCCCGCGCCATGCACGCGCGCGGCTTCGATCAGCGTGGGATCGATATTGCGCACGCCGGCATAGGTGTTGATGACGGCAGGCGTGAACGAGGACACCCAGATCAGGAAGATCTTCGCCGGGTCGCCCAGCCCCAGCCACAGGATGGCCAGCGGAATCCAGGCCAGCGGCGGAATCGGGCGCAGCAAAGAGAATACCGGCCCGACCAGGGCATCGATGCGCTTGCTGAATCCCATCAGCAGGCCCAGCGGCACGCCGGTGCCGATGGCGACCAGAAAGCCCAGGAACACCAGCCGCAGGCTGTGGCCGATGTGCTGGAACAGCGTGCCGCCGGCGTAGCCGGAGTCGCGCGACAGCTGCACGGCGGCCTGCCAGGTCGTCAGCGGCGTGGGGAAGCGCGCGCCGTTGACCAGGCCCAGCGCCGACACGATCCACCAGGCGGCGAAGGCAATGGCGACGGCGGCCACGCCCACGGTAATTCTGCGGCGCGAGGCGCGCGGCCGCCGCGCGGGCAGGGTGGCGATGTGTTCACTCATGGCCGGACCTCGCGGCGTCGCGCTCCAGATGGGCCACGTCTTCGAGCAGCAGCAGCATGGCGGTGCAGTCTTGCTCCTGCCGGCCCCAGGACTTGGCCAGCGCGAACATCTCACGGGCGTAGCCGCCCAGGCCCAGCGGCGCGCCCACCGAGGCGGCCAGGTTCATGGCCAGGTTGATGTCCTTGTAGCCCATGCGCATGGGGAAGTCGGGACTGATGTCGCCCGCCAGCACCTTGCCGGGGAAATTGGTCAGGAGCTGTCCGCGCCCGGCGGTGGTGTTGGATAGCACCTTGACGACGGTGGCGCGGTCCAGTCCGAGCTTGGCGGCGAACATCAACGCTTCGCCGGTCAGCACCATGCCGACCATGGACATGTAGTTGTTGACCAGCTTGAGCCGGATGCCCGAACCGAAAGGACCCACGTGCACGATCTCGTCGGCCATGGCGGCGAAGACGGGCGCGGCCTGGTCGAAGTCGGCCTGCGCGCCGCCGGCCATGATCAGCGCCTTGCCCTGCGCCGCCTCGCGCGGCGTGCGTCCCACGGGGGCGTCG
>NZ_DATCUY010000512.1:0-2126 GCF_036567245.1 Achromobacter sp.
TGCGCCGGGCGGCGTCGCCGGACCCGGCGCATGTCCGGCTGGCGGGACGCCTGGCCGGACGGCTGGCGGTGCTGCGGAGCATGTCGCTGGCGGTGACGCAGCGGCTCAACGAGGGGGCCGACGCCAGCCTTGCGGCCGTGCTGGTGAAGGACCTGGGCACGGAGTTCGAACAAGCCGTGCCCGAATGGATAGGCCAAGCCCTGCGCGCGGACGCGGGCCCGGCGCCTGACGAGGTGCTTGCCCGCACGCTGGCTTACCTGACGCTCATCAACCCGACCTTTTCGCTGCGCGGCGGCACCCGCCATATCCTGCGCGGCATCATCGCGCGCGAGCTTGGCCTGCGCTAGGGCCCATCGACACCTGAAGGAGGGCCCCATGGCGGCATCCATCCAGCAAGACCTGTACGACGAATTTGCACGCGCCCTGGCCGGCTTGTGCCCGCCGGAGCGGGCCCGCGAGATCGAAGCGCAGGGCGGCGCAACCGACCCGGGTAGCCTCGCTGCCCGCACCTGGCAGGATATCGACGCGCTCGGGTATGTGGACGCTTTGACGCCTGCGGAACTGGGCGGCGCCGGATTGTCGCTGGCCGATGCCGAGGGTCTGCTGCGGGCCGCGGGCGCGTTGGCGCTGCCTTACCCACTGGCCGACACCATGCTGGCGCGCGCCGTGTTGCGCACCAGCGGCCAGACCGTGCCAGAGGGACCTATTGCATTGGCCCAGGCGCTGCCGGGGCCTCGCGGGCTGCGCTGCGTTCAGACTCCAGGAGCCGGGCTGGCGCGCACGCTGCTGGTCCAGCGCGACGGCTGCCTGTTGTTGCTGGCGGCGCCGGCTGTATCCGATCCTGGCTTGTTCCGGCCGCTTGCCAGCGCCGCACCCGCATGGACGGACTCGCCGCCTGTCCTCGGCCGTATCGCCTTGCCGGACGACGCCGTGCAGGCGTGGCGCAACGCCGCCGACGCGGCTGGAATCGCGGGCGCCATGCAGGCCGTGCTCGACCGCTGCATCGCCTTCGTGGGCGAACGCCAGCAATTCGGCAAAGCGCTGGGGCGTTTCCAGGCGATCCAGCAGGAGATCAGTGTGCTGGCGGAACAGGTGGCATCCACCGCCATGGCGGCGCGACTGGCTTGCTCCAGCGGCGCCATGTTTCCCGACGCCACGCTTGCGGCGTGCGCGCGGCTGCGGGCAGGCGAAGCCATTCCCGTCGTTTGCTCGCTGGCGCATGCGATTCACGGGGCGATCGGGATCACCGAAGAGCTGGTCCTGGGCCTCTACACCAGGCGGCTGCATGAATGGCGCGCCACCGGCATGAGCGAAGACGCATGCGCCAGCCTGATCGGAACCCGGCTGCTGGCCAGCGGCAGTCCGTCGATGCTGGAGTTCGTGCGCGGCGTCATGGCGGCCGTGCCGGCGGATAGCGATGCCGACGCGGCGCGCGTCCTCACGTAGCGCGAGGCGGGCCTCTTTTTTGAATCCCATGCAACCGAGGTAATCATTCATGCCCTCCAGTTCAGATCCCGTCGTCATCGTCGGCGCGCAGCGCACACCCATCGGCGCCTTTCAGGGAGCCTTGTCGCACTACACCGCGCCCCAGTTGGGCGCGCACGCGCTGGCGGCAGCCATGCGCCAGGCAGGTCTGCCGTCCGATGCGGCCCAGGAGGCCTTGATGGGCTGCTGCCTGTTTGCCGGCCTGGGGCAGGCGCCCGCGCGCCAGGCCGTGCTGGGCGCGGGGCTGCCGACCACGGTGCAGGCGACCACGCTCAGCAAGATGTGCGGCTCGGGCATGAAGGCCGTGACCCTGGCGCACGACATCCTGCGTGCCGGATCGGCGGACCTGGTGCTGGCCGGCGGGATGGAATCGATGAGCAACGCGCCGCATCTGATACCCAGGGCGCGCCAGGGATACCGGTTGGGCGACGGGCAGTTGCTGGACCATATGTACCGCGATGGCCTGCAGGATGCCTATGAAGGCCATCTGATGGGGCACTACGCCGATCTGGCCGCGCGCGAGCACGGCTTCAGCCGCGCGCAACAGGACGCTTATGCGGAGCAGAGTGTGCTGCGGGCTCAGGGCAGCGTCGCGGCAGGGACGTTCGCGGCCGAAATCGCGCCCATCGCGGCGCGAGCCC
>NZ_DATCUY010000513.1:0-2373 GCF_036567245.1 Achromobacter sp.
CAGGCAGGCGCGGCCCGGAGACGTCTTTGCCTTTTTCATCAATGGCACGAAGGAACGCGCGCCGATGGCGGCGCGCGCCATGATCGAACGCCTGTAGCGCGCCCCGCCTTACTGGGCGACGGGCGTGCGCAGGGTCACGAACTCTTCGGCCGCCGTGGGATGGATGCCGATGGTCTCGTCGAACACCTGCTTGGTCGCGCCGGCCTTCAGTGCAATCGCGATGCCCTGCACGATCTCGCCGGCGTCCGGGCCGACCATGTGCACGCCCAGCACGCGGTCGGTCTTGGCGTCCACGATCAGCTTCATCAGCGTCTTTTCCTGCGACTCGGTCAAGGTCAGCTTCATGGGCCGGAAGCGGCTCTCGAACAGCTTGACCTCGTGGCCCGCCGCGCGCGCCTCTTCGGTGGTCATGCCCACCGTGCCGATGTTGGGCAGGCTGAACACCGCGGTCGGAATCAGCTGGTAGTCGACCTTGCGGTATTCCTCGGGCCGGAACAGGCGCCGCGCCACCGCCATGCCTTCCGCCAGCGCGACCGGCGTCAGCGGCACCCGGCCGATCACGTCGCCGATGGCCAGGATGGAAGGCTCGGCCGTGCGGTATTCGTCATTCACCTCGATGAAGCCGCCCTTGCCCAGCTTGACCGCCGTGTTTTCCAGCCCCAGGTTGTCCAGCATCGGCCGGCGACCGGTGGCGTAGAACACGCAGTCGGCCTCGATCACGGAGCCGTCCTTCAGCGTGGCGGCGAGCGTGCCGTCCGCCTGCTTGTCGATGCGCGTCACTTCCGAATTGAAGCGCAGGTCGATGCCCTTCTTGGTCAGCTCGTCGCGCAGATGTTCGCGCACGCCCTGGTCGAAGCCGCGCAGGAACAGCGGGCCGCGGTAGACCTGGGTGGTCTGCGCGCCCATGCCATTGAAAATGGAGGCGAATTCGACCGCGATGTAGCCGCCGCCCACCACCAGCACGCGGCGCGGCAGTTCCTTCAGGAAAAAAGCCTCGTTCGAGGTGGTGGCGTGTTCCTTGCCCGGAATGTCCGGCACCTGCGGCCAGCCGCCGGTCGCCACCAGGATGTTGGCGGTGCTGTAGGACTTGCCGTTGATCTCGACCGTATGGGGATCCACGATGCGGGCATGGCCTTCCAGCAGGGTCACGCCGCTATTGACCAGCAAATTTCGGTAAATGCCGTTAAGACGCTCGATTTCCCGATTCTTGTTCGCAATCAGCGTAGGCCAGTCGAAGCGGGGCTCGCCGGCGTTCCAGCCGAAGCCGCGCGCCTGCTCGAAGTCTTCGCTGTAGTGGGCGCCATAGACCAGCAGCTTCTTGGGCACGCAGCCCACGTTGACGCAAGTGCCGCCCAGGTAACGGCTTTCCGCCACCGCCACGCGCGCGCCGAAACCGGCCGCGAAGCGCGCCGCGCGCACGCCGCCAGAACCCGCGCCGATCACAAACAGATCAAAATCGAATGCCATGGTGTTTCCTTCGCGTCGCCTTGCAGCGCCGCGCTCACTGTCCGGGAAAGCTGTATTTAACACTACCCGGCGCTCGCGCCCTCCCGGGCGCGGTTTGCAGGCGGCCGCGATTGCTATACAGTTTGCCGCAGGCTGGCCGCCGCGCGCAGCCCCACCCCTGGAGCAGATCCCATGTCGCTTGAAACCTGGCTGGCCTTTCTGGGCGCGTCCGCCCTCCTCGTGATGTTGCCCGGCCCCACGATACTCACCGTCATCAGCTACTCCATCGCGCAAGGCAGGCGCGCCCGCCTGCCGCTGGTGCTGGCGGTGGCGCTGGGCGACTCCACCGCCCTGCTGCTGTCGCTGCTGGGCCTGGGCGCCCTGCTGGCGACGTCGGCGTTCTGGTTCACGGTGGTCAAGATCGTAGGTGGCCTGTACCTGCTGTACCTGGGTTTCAAGCTGCTGCGCGCCGGGGTCTCGCCCGCGACCTTGCCCACAGCCACCGCGTCGGGTTCGCGCTGGAAGCTGTTCGCCAACACCTATCTGGTGACGGCGCTGAACCCCAAGGGCATCATCTTCTTCGTGGCCTTCCTGCCGCAATTCATCGACCCGGCGGGCGACGTGACGCGCCAGCTCTGGATACTGTCGGCCACCTTCGTCGCCTGCGCCGGCATCAACGCCATGGCCTACGCCATCTTCGCCGGGTCCGCCCGCCGCCTGCTGGCTTCGCCGCGCGCCCAGCGCGGCTTCAACCTGGGCGGCGGCGCCATGCTGTCCGCCGCAGGCATCTGGGCCCTGCTGGCACGCCGGGTCTAGGCCAGCCGCCCGTTACGGCAAGGCGGCGGACACGGCGTCGGGGGGGATCCCGTAACGCGCGATGGCCTCAGCCGCCTTGGCCGGTTCAAGCAAGCCCTCGTCCGCCAGCGC
>NZ_DATCUY010000514.1:0-3490 GCF_036567245.1 Achromobacter sp.
GGCGACCGGCGCCAAGACGGGCGAGGAGCCCGTCGCCGACGAAGGTTCAGGCGCGGCCGTGGCGGGCCCGCCTTGCGAGGCCAGCCGCCGGATTTCTTCCTGCGGTATGGCTTCAACAATCACCTGGCCGCTGCCGGGCCCGATGATGCCCAGCTTGTGTGCCGCGACATAGGACAGGTCCATGATGCGGTCGCTATGGAACGGGCCGCGGTCGTTCACCCGCACGACGATCGTCTTGCCGTTGACCAGGCTGGTGACGCGGGCGTAGCTGGGCAGCGGCAGCGTGGTGTGGGCGGCCGTCATGGCGTACATGTCGTAGGACTCGCCGATGGACGTGGAATTGCCGTGGAACTTCTTGCCATACCACGAGGCGGTACCGCGCTTTTTGTAGGGCTGGCCGCTGGTGTCCGGTACATAGCGCTGGCCGAAAACCACGTACGGCCGGTTCGCGCCGCTGGCGTAGGGCTCGATCCTGGGCACCGCGTCGGGCACCTGGTCCAGGTTGGAAGGCGGGTTGGCGTCCGGCCCGTCGTCCTTGTAGTACCCGCCGCCCTTCTTGCGTCCGCCGGTGGAGGAGCAACCCGCCACGGCAATGGCCAGCAGCAGCATCATGAACAGGCGGGTCGGGCGGGACAGGGTCATGCGGATTCGTCAGGCAGTTGGGTGCGGTGGCGCACCAGCAGCGGGTCGTGGTCGGCAAAGCGCAGCGCCAGTTGTTCGACCACGTACACCGAACGATGCTGGCCGCCGGTGCAACCGATGGCGACCGTGAGGTAATTGCGGGTGTCTTGGGTGTACTGCGGCAACCAGCGGTTCAGGAAACCGGCGATGTCGTCGACCATCTGTCCCACCAGGTCGAAGCCGGCCAGCCAGGCGGCCACGGGCTCGTCGCGTCCGGTCAGCGGGCGCAGATTGCGGTCGTAATAGGGGTTGGGCAGGCAGCGCACGTCGAACACCAGGTCCGCGTCTCGCGGCACGCCGCGCTTGTAGGCGAAGGACTCGAAGGTCAGCACCAGCGGCGCGCGGTCGGCCTTGATCAGGTCGCGGATCCATGCGCGCAGTTGGCCAGGCGTCAGGTCCGAGGTGTCGATGACGTGTTCCTGCTCGCGCAGCGGCGCAAGCAGTTCGCGTTCCAGCGCGATGCAATCGGTCAGCGACGGGGTCGTGCCGCCGCGCTGCAGACGGTCGGTCAGCGGATGGCGGCGGCGGGATTCGGAGTAGCGCTGCACCAGCGTCGCGGTGCTGGCGTCCAGGAAGACCACGCGCAGGCTGGTGCCCATGGCGCGCAGCGCGGTGACCACATCCGGCAGTTCAGCCAGTTCGCCGGGCGAACGGACGTCAATGGCGACCGCGACCCGCTCCATGCCGTCATCCCGGGCGTTGGCGATGAATTCGGTCAGGAACCTTACGGGCAGGTTGTCGACGCAGGTATAGCTCGCGTCCTCAAGCATGCGCAGGGCGACGGACTTGCCTGAGCCTGAGATGCCGGTGACGAGGACGACTTTCAACATGGACATGATTGTGGCACGCTTTTCGAGGACGATGCCGGCGGGATGACATCTGATATGGCCGTAAACTGCCAATCTGCGCCTGTACCGGTTCGGATCCCCTGGCGTAAGCTTGGGGCCGGATACTCGACAGATTCACATACGCGCCCCGCCGTCATGCGTTTCGGGGGAATGGAATTCGACCTAGATGTTAGCCTTCATTTCCTTTCGTAGTGTTTCACTGCCACGCTTTTGGGCAGTTTCCGCACTCATGGCTGCTGCCGCCGCCTTCATGGCAGCGCCCGCGCAGGCCCAGCCTGCACCGCAGGAAAGCCTGCGCCCGGACACCATGGACGCCCGTGTCGCCGCCTGTACCGCCTGTCATGGCGCGCAGGGACGGGCCGGTGCCGATGGCTACTATCCGCGCCTGGCCGGCAAGCCCCAGGAGTACCTGTTCCACCAGCTGCTCAACTTCCGCGACGACCGGCGCCAGTACCGGCCCATGACGCACCTGCTGACCGGGCTGCCCGACGACTACCTGCGCGAGATGGCCGCGTATTTCTCCACCCAGCATGTGCCGTATCCGGCGCCGACGCGCGCCGAGGTCTCCGCCGCCACGCTGGAGGCCGGGCGCAAGCTCGCCTTGAGCGGCGACGCCACGCGCGGCCTGCCCGCCTGTGCCGCCTGTCATGGCGCCGCCTTGGGCGGCGTGCTGCCCGCCATTCCTGGCTTGCTGGGTCTGCCGCGCGACTACATCGGCTCCCAGATCGGCAGCTGGAAGAACGGCTTGCGCCGCGCGGCCGAGCCGGACTGCATGGCCGACATCTCCAACAAACTCACTCCCGAGGACATAGGCGCGCTGGCCGCGTGGCTGTCCTCGCAGCCCGTCGTGGAGCCCTACGCGCCTGAAGCCGCGGGTTCGATACGCCTGCCCGCGGAATGCGGCAGCCAGGCGCAACGGTAAGGGAGAGGCCGGATGTCGCTCATGAAGAAAGTCCTGTCTGTTCTGTTGCTGCTCGTGGTCGCCGCCGTGGGCGGTCTCTATTGGTTAGGCACGCGCGATGACGCCAGCACCGGCCCCGCTGCCGCCGAGGGCGATGCGGCGACGCTGGTCGAGCGTGGGCGTTACCTTGCCCTGGCGGGCAATTGCATGGCCTGCCACACCAGCCGGGGCGGCAAGGCGCTGGCGGGCGGCACGCCCATCCCCACGCCGTTCGGCACGGTGTACGGCCCGAACATCACGCCTGATGAGAAGACCGGCATAGGCGCGTGGACGGCCGACGACTTCTGGCAAGCGTTGCACAACGGCAAGTCACGCGACGGCACGCTGCTGTATCCCGCCTTCCCCTACACGGAGTACACGCGCGTGAGCCGCGCCGATTCCGACGCGCTGTATGCCTATTTGCGCACCGTGGCGCCCGTGAGCCAGCCCAACCGGCCGGCCGAGATGGAATTCCCCTATGACCAGCGGGCGCTGCTGGCCGGTTGGCGCGCGCTGTATTTCAAGCCGGGTGTGCAGGAAGCCGACGCAGGTCAGTCGGTGCAGTGGAACCGTGGCCGCTATCTGGTTGAAGGGCTGGGACATTGCGCCGCCTGCCATACGCCGCGCAACAGCCTGGGGGGGCTGCGTTCGGCCGACCCATTGGCCGGCGGAGTGATTCCGGTACTCGATTGGTACGCGCCGCCGCTGACCAACGACATGGAGACGGGCATGGGCCGCTGGTCGGTCGAGGACATCGCCGCCTTGCTGAAGACCGGTGTTTCGAAGCACTCCAGCGCCAGCGGCCCCATGGCCGAGGTGGTGCTGGGCAGTACGCAGCACCTGACCGACACGGACGCGCTGGCCATCGGCGTCTACATCAAGTCCCTGCCCGCCACGCCGGCCTCGACCGAGCGTGCGCGCCCGGCTGTCGCGCCGGCGGCGATGGAACTGGGCGGAAAGATATACCGCCAGCAATGCGCGCAATGCCATCAGCCGGGGGGCGAGGGCAGCGGCACGGCCT
>NZ_DATCUY010000515.1:0-1522 GCF_036567245.1 Achromobacter sp.
CGGGCGGTTCGGTTGCGTCCAGCACCCGGGCGGCATCGGGATCATGGGCGCGCAGGGCGTCCCATTCGGCCAGCGCCCGTGGCAGGGCCAGGGCTTCGGGCAGCCAGGCGGCGAAGACCCGGCCGGTGGCGCTGTTGAGCAGCGGCAGCACCGAACCCACCCGAACGTTGACGGTCACCGGCAGCCGCGCGTCGCGCCATTGCACGATGGTGGGGCCGTGCTGGCCCCAGACGGAAATGAAGACGGTCTGGCCGATGGCGGCGCTCAGGCCGTCCAGGCTGCCGGCCGCCAGTTTCACGAAATCCACGTCGGCCAGCGCCGCCAGTCCGGTGTGCAGGGCCTGCGGGCCCAGCCGGTAGCGGGCGCTGGCCGCGTCCTGCTCCACGTAGCCGCGCCGCTCCAGCGACACCAGGTAGCGGTGCACCTTGGCGCGCGGCATGTCCAGGCTGCGGCCCAGCTCGGACACGGACAGGGCGCCGCCCAGTTCGGCCAGCCGGGTCAGCACGTCCAGGGCGATTTCGGCTGATTGGATCCCCGTGCTGCTATCTGTTGACATGAGTTTGTCTCTTATTAGAATACGTGTATCACTAAAAAATACAGCGCTAGCCAGTCACTGGCAACGTGGAGACCAGCAATGACACAGCCGGACCGCGCTGCGAGCCTGTGCGGACAAACCCGCAGCGGGCCCGCGACGTGCCCGCCTGCCAGGTTCCCCGCCGTATAAACAGAGTTCCACGCCGTAGCGGATCGGCGCAAAGCATAAGACATCCGCGTATCCAAGGAGACTCCGCATGACCCCTCGTCGTACCCTCATGACCGCCGCGCTGGCCGCCCTGCTGGCAGCGGGCGCCGCGCCCGCGCTGGCCCAGGTGAAAATCGGCGCCACCCTGTCCACCACCGGTCCCCAGGCTTCCCTGGGCATCCCCGAACGCAACACCATCAGCCTGCTGCCCACCGAGATCGGGGGCGTCAAGGTCGAGTACGTGGTGCTGGACGACGCTTCCGACACCACCCGTGCGGTCAGCAATTCCCACAAGCTGATCTCCGAGAACAAGGTCGACCTGATCGTCGGCTCTTCCACCACGCCCAATACCATGTCCATGCTGGACACGGTGGCCAGCGGGGCTACCCCGGTGATCACGCTGGCCTCGTCGGCGCGGCTGATCGAGCCGGTGGACGACAAGCGGCGCTGGGTGTTCAAGACCCCGCACTCCGATTCGCTGATGGCCGAGGGCATCGCGCGGCACGCCGCCGCCAACGGCGTGAAGAAGCTGGCCTTCATCGGCTTCAACAACGCGCTGGGCGAGACCTTCTGGGTGGAAATCGAGAAGGCGGCCAAGAAGCACGGCATCGAGGTGGTGGGCAAGGAAAGCTTCGCGCCCACGGACACGTCCGCCGTGGCTCAGACCCTGAAGGTGATCGGCGCGGCGCCTGACGCCGTGGTGGTCGGCGCCTCGGGCACGCCCGCCGCGATGCGTGGATCGATATTGAACAGCGGCACGACGCCTGGCGTGACGCCAGT
>NZ_DATCUY010000516.1:0-14246 GCF_036567245.1 Achromobacter sp.
TGGTCCAGCCCGCCCGCCGCCTCGGCCGCCTTGACCCGGGTCAGCACCGCCGTTTTCAGGCCGCTGAAGCTGAAATCCAGGTCGCCGCTATGCAGCATGGGCCGCGGCAGGTCGAAGCGCGCGGCGTCGCCGCTGGCGGCCAGCCGGGACAGCGCGGGTCCGCCCGGATAGCCCAGGCCCATCAGCTTGGCCGACTTGTCGAAGGCCTCGCCCGCCGCGTCGTCCAGCGTTTCGCCCAGCAATTCATAGCGACCCACGCCGTCCACCCGCATCAGCTGCGTGTGGCCGCCGGATACCAGCAGCGCCACGAAGGGAAACTCCGGCCGCGGATCCGCCAGCATCGGTGACAGCAGATGGCCTTCGAGGTGATGGATGCCAATGGCGGGCAGATGGCGCGACCAGGCGAATGACTGCGCGACGCTGGCGCCCACCAGCAAGGCGCCGGCCAAACCGGGGCCGGCCGTGTAGGCCACCGCGCCGATATCGGACATCTGCAGGCCGGCTTCTTCCAGGACCTGGCGCGTCAGCGGCACGACCCGGCGGATGTGGTCGCGCGAGGCGAGTTCCGGCACCACGCCCCCGTATTCCTGGTGCATGGCGATCTGGGTATGCAGCGCGTGCGCGAGCAGACCGCGTTCGGTACAGACGGCTGCGACGCCGGTTTCGTCGCAGGAGCTTTCAAAGCCGAGAATAATCATGGCGGCAGAGTTTACAACTGATGCGAAAATACGCCCGTTTATGAAAAACCGGCGGGCAACCCGGCCCGCCCACAACAACCCGCAATCCTGCAAACACATTGGGGACTCGAATGCTCGAGAAGCTATTCAAGCTGCGTGAACACGGCACGACGGCGCGCACGGAATTGGTCGCCGGCCTGACGACATTCCTGACGATGTCGTACATCATCTTCGTCAATCCGGACATCCTGTCGTCAACCGGCATGGACCGCGATGCCGTGTTCGTCGCCACCTGCCTGGCCGCCGCGCTGGGTTCGCTGGTGATGGCGCTGATCGCCAACTGGCCGATCGGCATGGCGCCGGGCATGGGCCTGAACGCCTTCTTCGCATTCACCGTGGTCAAGACCATGGGCTACACCTGGGAGCAGGCGCTGGGCGCCGTGTTCATCTCGGGCGTGATCTTCCTGTTCCTGACGATCTCGGGCATCCGGGTCTGGCTGGTCAAGGGCATTCCGCATTCGCTGCGCAGCGCCATCGCCGCGGGCATCGGGCTGTTCCTTGCCATTATCGCGCTATCCAGCGCCAACATCGTGGTCGCGCACCCGGCCACCAAGGTCACGCTGGGCGACCTGACCCAACCCGGCCCCTTGTTCGCCATCCTGGGCTTTTTCATCATCGCCGCGCTGGACGCCCTGCGCGTGCGCGGCGCCATCCTGATCGGCATCGTCGTGGTCACGCTGCTGTCGATGGTGCTGGGCTACAACGAGTTCAAGGGCATCTTCGCCGCCCCGCCCAGCCTGGCGCCCACGCTCATGAAGCTGGACATCCTGGGCGCGCTGCACAGCGGCTTCGTGCACGTGATCCTGGTGTTCGTGCTGGTTGAAGTGTTCGACGCCACCGGCACGCTGGTGGGCGTGGCCAAGCGCGCCGGCCTGGTGCCCGAGAACCGTCCCAACCGCCTGGGCCGCGCATTGTTTGCCGACAGCACTGCCATTGTCGCGGGCTCGATGCTGGGCACCAGCAGCACCACCGCATATGTGGAAAGCGCCTCCGGCGTGCAGGCCGGCGGCCGCACGGGCCTGACGGCGCTGGTCGTGGCGCTGCTGTTCCTGGCCGCGCTGTTCATCTCCCCGCTGGCCGGCGCCGTGCCCGTCTACGCCACCGCGCCCGCCCTGCTCTATGTTGCCGGCCTGATGATGCGCGAGCTGATCGACATCGACTGGAACGACGTCTGCGAAGCGACGCCGGCCGCGCTGACCGCGCTGGTCATGCCGTTCACGTACTCGATCGCCAACGGCATCGCCTTCGGCTTCATCAGCTACGTGGTGCTCAAGACCGCCACCGGCAAGATCCGCGACGTGCATCCCGCCACCTGGCTGGTCGCGGCGCTGTTCGTGATCCGCTACGCGTTCTTCCCGGGCTAGGCTCGGGCGCCAGGACCACTCCACAGAGCGGGTCAATCGCAGGGATAGCGGAATTCAATCAACCCGCCAGGCCATAAGGTTGCTGGCGGATCCGCTTGATTTCACCGATACACTCCCCATGTATAACGGCATATGGAGTCCGCCTTGCGCCTTACCCGCTTTGTCCCCGCCCTGTTGTCCTGTGCAGCCTCGAGCACGGAGGTTTCCGCATGAGCAGCCTGGCCCGTATCCCCTTTTCCGTACTGGACCTGGCCCCCATTGTGCAGGGCCGCGACGCGGCTGACGCCTTCCGCAACACGGTCGCGGTCGCGCAGCATGTGGAACGCCTGGGCTACAAGCGCTTCTGGCTGGCGGAACACCACAACATCAACGGCGTGGCCAGCAGCGCCACCGCCGTACTGATCGGCCATGTGGCCGGCCACACCAGCACGCTGCGCGTGGGTTCGGGCGGCATCATGCTGCCCAACCACGCCCCGCTGATCATTGCCGAACAGTTCGGCACCCTGGAAACGCTCTACCCCGGCCGCATCGACCTGGGCCTGGGCCGCGCGCCCGGCAGCGACGGCGCCACGCAGCACGCGCTGCGCCGCGGTCCGCGCAGCGGACTGGAGTTTCCCGCGCTAGTGGAAGAATTGCGCGGCTTCCTCGCGCCTTCACGCCCGGGACAACCCGTGCGCGCGATTCCCGGCGAAGGCCTGGAGATTCCGATCTGGCTGCTGGGCTCCAGCGATTTCAGCGCGCGACTGGCCGCGGAGCTGGGCCTGCCCTTCTCCTTCGCGGGCCATTTCTCGCCCGAAGGCATGGCAGCCATGCGGCTGTACCGCCACCTGTTCAAGCCATCGGCAACGCTGGCGCGGCCCTACGCCATGATAGGCGTGCCGGTCGTGGCCGCCGAAACCGACGAAGCCGCAAGACGCCAAGCCACCACCCAGCAGTTGAAGTTCCTGTCGCTGGTGCGCGGCAACCGCCTGCAGCTGCAGCCGCCCGTGGACAGCATGGACGGCCTGTGGAACGAATGGGAGCGCGAGGCTGTCCAACAAAGACTGGGCGCGGCCATCGTGGGCAGCCCGGATACCGTACGGCGCGAGCTGGAAACCCTGGTCGCCGAGACCGAGGCCGACGAAGTCATGATCGTCTCGGATTTTTACGACATCGCGGACCGCCTGCGCTCGTTCGAGATTGTCGCTTCATTGAAAAACGGCGCCGCGGCAAGCACCGCGCCCTGACCGCCGCAGATTGCGCCTTCGGGCGCCAACCATTGCGATGCAGCAGCCACCCGCTCTACTATGGACTCGTAGAGTACGGATCACGCATCGCCCTATCGGGCTCGGGACGGGCACACCCCGGGCCTCCGACACCGCCTTTTGCGCCGCTCGCGCGGCAAGGATTCAAAATGAGTATTGTTGAACTCACCAAAGACAGCTTCCAGGAAGCCATCACGCCCGACGGCACCCTGATCGTTGATTTCTGGGCGCCCTGGTGCGGCCCGTGCCGCGGTTTCGCACCGGTTTTCGAGCAGGCCGCCACCGAACACCCCGATGTCACGTTCGCCAAGGTCAATACCGACGTGGAACAGGAACTGGCCGGCGCGCTGGGCATCCGCTCGATCCCGACCCTGATGGTCTTCCGCGAAAAGGTCCTGCTGTTCTCGCAACCGGGCGCCCTGTCCGGCGGTCAGCTCAACGAGTTGCTGGCCAAGATCAAGGAAGTGGACATGGAAAAGGTCCACCAGGAAATCGCCGCGGCCCAGAACGGGCAAGACGCTTGAGCGGACACGGATGATGATGGGGCATGCGCGCTGAACACCTGGCTTCCTGCCTCGGGATTCTCGCGCTACACCCGCACTACGATTCCACTTCCCAGGCGGCGCGGCCGCGGGTGATATTGGCAACCGTCACCTCCAGGTCCGCCACCGCCGCGCGCGGCACCGTGAACCGCAGCGCAACGCCTTCTTCATTGAAGTCTTCCTGCAGGATGGCCGCGCCGGCCTGAGCCAGGCGCGACTTCAGCAGCGCCAGTTCGCCAAAGCCGCAAGCGCAGGCGACGGTCGCCAGATCCACGATCTCCGTACGCTCCGCGAGCCGCAGGCAATTGGCCGCGCAGCCGCCGTAGGCGCGCACCAGTCCGCCTGCGCCCAGCTTGATGCCCCCGTACCAGCGCACTACCAGCACCGCCACGCGGTCCATGTCCTGGCCCTCGATCGCTTGCAGGATGGGGCGGCCGGCCGTGCCACCGGGCTCGCCATCGTCGTTGAAACGGTATTCCTGGCCGATGCGGTAGGCCCAGCAGTTGTGGGTCGCTTCCGGATCGCTGTGCTCGGCAAAGAAGCGCATGGCTTCATCCACGCCGGACACGGGCGCCGCATGCGCGACGAAGCGGCTTTTCTTGATGTCTTCCTGGTAAGTGCAGGGAGCGGTCAGCGTGTGCGTCATGACCGGCATTGTATGTGCTGGCGCTGCGGCCCTGTACCGCTCCGAAGGGGTCGGCGGCGCACATCCCGCCACGCCAGGACGCAGCCGGTCAGGCGGCCGGCCTAGCCGTGGCAGTCGGGTACTTCCTGGTCCAGGTAGACGTCGAAGGCCACGTCGCGCGCCCACTTCGCCGTCATCGCCTTCCAGGCGCCGGCGCGATCCCACACGCGCATTTCCTGGCCCAGCCAGTTGCGGCTGGCCGAATCGGCCGCCGGCAGCAACCACACGCGCTCGCTCCGGGCGCCATCGGCCGTCAACGTCGAGGAAAACTTCTTCCATTCCGGAAAGCGCACCAGCGGTTCCCACACCGCGTCATCCACCAGCCCGATGTCGCAACTACCTTCGCGCACGGCGACCAGCGCATCGGATGGCACGCGGTAGGTGCGCACCACGGCGCCCCAGCTCTCGGCCAACGCCTTCGACGCGGTCGCGGCTTCGGCCACGCACACGCTGCGGCCGCGCACGTCGGCGGGACGGCGCAGGACCGTGTCGCTGCGGATCACGGCCTTGGGCCGAGCCGCATAGCCGGTGGCTTGCGCGGCGACCGTGTCCGGTTGGCCGGTAGCCGTATCGGCCAGGACCAGGTCGACTTCGCCCGCCGCCAGCGCGGCGGAAGCCTGCTCCCGCGACACTTGCCGCAGCCGCACCGGCAGGCCCAGGCTCTGCCCCAACCTATCCGTCATGGCAGCGTCCAGGCCGTCAGGCGTACGGATCTTGGCGCCCGCCACGGGCGGCGGCGCCAGATAAGGCACGCCCACCACCAGTTCGCCGCGCGCGCGCGCCGCCGCGAAAGCGTCCGGCTGCGCCTGCGCGTAGCCTGCGGCCGCCAGGCAGGCGCCGAGGACCAATAGACGGATGCGGCGGATCATGCGAGGCTCCGGTATCGCTCAGACGTACTGATAGCGCAGCAAGCGATGCTTGAGGTTTTCAAGCACGAACTGGTCGATCAGCGCGGCCAGCACGGCGATGACCAGGATGTTGGTCATGACGCCCGTCATGTCGGCAATCTCGCCTGAATAGGCCAGCGAACGGCCCAGTCCCTTGCCGAAGCCGATCAGCATTTCCGCCGAGATCAGCGCGCGCCAGGCATTGCCGAACGCGAGCTGCGCGCCGGTGATCAGTTCAGGCATGACCGCCGGCAGGTAGACCCGCTTGACCAGGCCCCAGCGCGTGGCGCCCATGACGCGCGCCGCCGACACGTGCACGCGCTGCACGGATTCAGTGGCGTTCATCACGCTGAGGGCGGCCGGGAAGAACGCCGACAGCGCCACCACCACGATGATGGGCGTGTTGCCGAAACCCATAACGATCAGGAACAGCGGCACCCAGGCGATCGACGGAATCGACTGCAGGATGACGATGGCGCTGCGCAGGACTTCGCGGAAGAAGAACAGCACCGCCGCCACCAGCCCGAAGCCGATGCCGGCGGCCAGCGCCAGGCCATAGCCCGCGCCCAGCCGACCCAGCGTACCCAGCAGGCTCTGGTGGAAGGATTGCTTGCCCAGGTCTTCGAACAGGCGCTCGACCACGGCGGGCACGCCCGGCATCAGGAAGTCCGGCAGCGCGAACGCTGCCAGTTGCCACAGGGCCAGAATGAACAATACGCCCAGAACGCCCGCGAAATGCTTGCGGGCGCCGGTGACTCGGGTAGATGCGCTCAAAGCTTGCGAGCCTCTTGCCAGGACAGGTCGACGATGCTGGAGACGTCATACGGCTTGCCGTCGCGCGTCTTCAGCGAACCCTGGGCCTGCAGGATATCGGCGATTTCCTGCATGCGGCGGGTGTCCTTGTCGGTCAGCTTGGGCGTGAAGACCTGCGTGCCGATGGCTTCGGCGATGACGGTCTCGCGCGGCAGTTCGCCACGGGTCAGGGTCTTCAACGTGGGTTCGGCGATGAAGTACGACGCGATCAGCTTGGAGGCCTGCGCGGGTTCCTTCTGCAGCAGCTGGATCGCCTGGTTCTGCGCGTCCAGCGCCTTCCAGACATCGTCCTTGCGCTTGGCCAGCGTTTCGCCGGAGGTGATCACCACCATGCAGGGGAACGGCCAGGCCTGGCCCACTTCATAGATCTGCTTGACCGGCGCGATCAGCTGCGCGATGCGGTCGTAGGGTTCGAACAGGAAGGCCGCGTCGACGCGCTTGCCCACCAGCGATTGCACGGCCACCGCAGGGCTCACGCCCATGACGTTGACGTCATCGGCGGACAGGTTGCCCTGCTTGAGCACCACGCCCTTGAGGACCACGTCGGCGGTGCTGCCTTCGGCTTGCGAGGCCAGCGTCTTGCCCTTGAGGCCGGCGATGTCCTTGATGCCGGAGTCGTCGCGCACGATCAGCGAGTGGTAGCCCTGCTGCGCGCCGCCCACCACTTTCAGGTCCGCGCCCTTGGAAGCCCAGGCCACGGCGTTGGTGAAGCCCAGCACGCCGATGTCCAACTGGCCGCCGACGATGGCCTTGATCAGGTCGGTACCCGACTTGAACTCGATCAGCTCGGAATCCAGGCCGGCCTTTTTGTAGTAGCCGCCCTCTTGCGCGACGATGGCTTGCGCATCGTCCATCACGCGAAGATAGCCCACGCGGAATTTCTCGGCGGCCATGGCGGGGGCCGCCGCCAGCAACGCCGCGGCCAGCGGCAAGGACAGCCATTGCTTCAATTTCATGGGAAGTGCTCCAGGGGTATGCAGGGCTGGCCGGCGCGCAGGCGCCAGCAGCAAGGATTCAGGTCAGACGTGTCAGGCGGCCAGGGCCAGGTCGGCGTGTGCGCTGGAGCCGTCCACCGCGATGCCGAGCAGGCGCAGGATCTCGCGCTTTTCCGCGGCCAGGCCGGACAGGTCATGCGTCTTTTCGCGGTGCGCCAGGTTGAATTCGCGCAACACGCGAGCCGGGCGGGGGCTGAAGACGATGATGCGGTCGGCCAGGAACAACGCCTCGTCCACGTCGTGGGTGACGAGCAGCACGGTGGGCTTTTCCTGGGCGATCAGCTGGCGCAGCACATCCTGCAGGCTCAGCCGGGTCAGCGCGTCCAGCGCGCCGAAAGGCTCGTCCATCAGCATGGTCTGGGGCTGGGCGATGAAGGCCCGCGCCAGCGCGGCGCGTTGCCGCATGCCGCCGGAGACCTGATGCGGGTAATAGTGTTCGAAGCCGGCCAGGCTGACGCGCGCCAGCCACTGGCGGGCGGCTTCGCGGGCGCGGGCCTTGGGCGTGTTCTGGAATTCCAGCGCCAGCGCCACGTTGTCCTCCAGCGTCAGCCAGGGATACAGCGCATGTTCCTGGAACACCAGGGTGCGGCTGGGATGCGGGCCTGCGACAGCCTTGCCGTCGGCCAGCACGCTGCCCTCGGTGGGCTGTTCCAGCCCGGCCGCCAGATGCAACAAGGTGGACTTGCCGCAACCCGAGGGGCCGACCAGGGCGACCAGTTCACCGGCCTTGATTTCACTGGTAAAGCCGTCCACCACGGGCAGTTCGCCGAAGTGTTTGTGGACATGGTCGAAGATAAGGTTCATGGAACGGATCGTGGCAGGCGAAAAGTGAGCCTCAAATCTAACAATTCGTTATATGAATCCAAACTATCAATATTGAATGTCTTAACTTCTTTCAGTAATAAAGATCAGCGCTGTGCCGCCATTGCAGCCTGGCGGACGGCATGGCGCTGCAGGCCGAAGGCGATCGCGCCTCCCCCCAGCACCGACATGGCCGCCGCCAGGAAGATGGCCGGATAGCCGAAACCGCCCGAGATGTAGCCCGCAATCGGGCCGGTGACGCCCAGCGCCAGATCCAGGAAGGCGGAATACGCTCCCAGGGCCGCGCCACGGCTGCCGGCCGGCACCCGGGCCACGGCCTCGACCCCGATGGCCGGGAACACAAGGGCGAAGCCGCAGCCCGTCAGCGCGGCGCCCAGCAACGCCGCCCCCGGATTCGGCGCCAGCCAGAGCAGCAGCAAGCCGGCCGCCTCGACCAGGAAAGAAACCTGGGCGACCCGGAACCCGCCGAAGCGCGTGATCGTGCTGGCGAACAGCAGGCGCACGCCGATGAAGGCGCAGCCGAATGCGCTCAGCGCATGCGCCGCGCCATCCCAGGAGAAACTGGCGTAGTACAGCGCCACGAACGCCGCCAGCGTGCCGAACCCCACCGAACCCAGGCCCAGCGCCATGCCGTGTGGGAACACCCGCAGCACTACGCTCTTGAACGCCATTCTGTGGCCGCCTACGACGGCCACCGCAGCGCGCGTGACCGCCATCCCCAGGCCGGCAAGTCCCAGCAGCAGCACCGCGCCACCCAGCGCGCCCATGCTCCACTCGGTTTCCAGATGAACTCCCAACGGCGCGCCCAGCGCCAGGCCGCCATAGGTGCAGATGCCATTCCAGGAGATCACGCGGGCCGTATGCAATGGGCCGACCCGGGCGATGGCCCAAGTGGCCGCCCCCGTGCCGACCCAGCTTTCGCCGAAGCCCAGCGCCAGCCGACTGACGATGATGGCGGTCAGGCTGAGCCAGGCGCTGCGCTCGAAGGCATAAGCCAGCAGCAGGAACACGCCGCTGGCCGCGCAGGCCGCCATGCCGATCACGACCGTCTGCTTCGGCCCCACGGTGTCCGCCATGCGCCCGGCATGCGAGCGGCTGAGCAAGGTCGCCGCGTACTGCACGCTGATCGCCAGGCCAGCCAGCACCGAACCGTAGCCCAGTTTGTCGTGCACGTAGCCGGGCAGTACGGCCAGCGGCAGGCCGATGGCCAGATAGCAGATGAAGGTAAAGAAGGCGATGGAAACGATGCGGCACGTCAACGTGAACGTGCCGATGCGCGCGCCGTCGGGCGCGGTATGCGTAGAGGGAGGCATGGCTGAAAAAGACAAACCTGGCGGAGAGCCAGGGTTTACCCGGATGATAGCCCAGCCAAAATGGCAAACCGCTGAACGACCGCGCGCTCCGGCTCGCAATACGCAAATCGAATCGATAATGCGTAAAACGATATTGGACTGCCGCCCCCTCCGTCATTAAGGTGAACCCAGACATAACGGGGTCCACCCCGATCGGAGCAACATGGAGCGAGACAACACCGCCGCCGCGCAACCGCGCGGCGCGCTATCCCATTTGAAGATCCTGGACCTGACGCGCGTGCTGGCCGGCCCATGGGCGACGCAGACGCTGGCCGACATGGGGGCGGACGTCATCAAGGTCGAACGCCCTGAACACGGCGACGACACGCGCGGCTGGGGGCCTCCCTTCCTGACCGGCGCCGATGGCGCCGAGACCCGGGATTCGTCGTACTTCCTCAGCGCCAACCGCGGCAAGCGGTCCATTACCGTGGACCTCGGCACGGCCGAGGGCCAGGCGCTCATTGCGGAACTGGCGAAGGATTCCGACGTGCTGGTCGAGAACTACAAAGTCGGCACGCTGGCGCGCTACGGGCTGGACTATGACAGCCTGCGCGCCGTCAATCCGCGCCTGATCTATTGCTCGATCACCGGCTTCGGCCAGGACGGTCCCTACGCGCCGCTGCCGGGCTATGACTTCGTGTTCCAGGGCATGGGCGGCCTGATGAGCATCACCGGCGATCCGGCTGGCGAGCCGATGAAATCCGGCATCGCGATCACCGACCTGCTGACGGGCGTCTATGCCAGCACGGCGATACTGGCCGCGGTCGAACACCGCCGCGTCAGCGGCGTCGGGCAATACATCGACATGTCGCTGCTGGACTGTGTAATCACCATCTCGTCCTACCAGGCCATCA
The DNA here is from genome assembly GCF_036567245.1 of Achromobacter sp. GTDB lineage: Bacteria > Pseudomonadota > Gammaproteobacteria > Burkholderiales > Burkholderiaceae_B > Achromobacter. The sequence continues at coordinate 10,296 of NZ_DATCUY010000516.1, forward strand.
ACTACTTCCTGTCCGGACGGGTGCCGCAGCGCATGGGCAATGCCCATTCGAACATGGTTCCCTACCAGGTGTTCGCCTGCAAGGAGGGCTCGATCATCCTGGCCGTCGGCAATGACGGCCAGTACCGCGCTTTCTGCGGCGCCATTGGCCGCGCCGACCTGGCCGCCGACGAACGCTACGCCACCGCGGGGCAGCGCAACCGCAACCGCGACACGCTGATTCCCCCCATCGCCGAGGCCATGCTGGCGCGCACCATGCAGGAATGGGTGCAGATACTGCAGGCGGTGAACGTGCCCTGCGGCCCGATCTACAACATCGAGCAGGTATTCCAGGATCCGCACGTGCGCCACCGCGGCATGCAGCTGTCGCTGCCCCACGCCGCGGGCGTGGACACGCCGGCCGTGGCCAATCCCATCCGCATGCGCGACACCCCCATGCGCTACGACCGGGCTGCGCCCACGCTGGGCCAGCACACCGACAGCGTGCTGCGCGAACGGCTGGGCCTGGACGACAGCCGCATCGCGGAGCTGAAAACCCGCGGAATCATCTGACCCCAGCCGCCGGACAGGCGGCCATGACAACAACCCAGGAGACACCACCATGCGCATCATTTCCGCCGCGGTCTGCGGCGCCCTGACACTGGCGGCCGTCGCGGCCGCGCCCGCGTTGGCCCAGGACGGGCCGGTCCGGTTCATCGTGCCCTACCCGCCCGGCGGCGCCGCCGACCAGATCACGCGCCTGGTGGCGCAGGAAATGAGCAAGGACGGCGCCGCGGTCATCATCGTCGAGAACAAGCCCGGCGCCGCCGGCATGATCGCGGCCGACTACGTCGCCCGCGCCAAGCCGGACGGCAAGACCTTCTTCGTCGGCTCCAACGCGCCATTGGTGGTGAACCAGGCGCTATACGCGAAGATGACCTACGACCCGGCCAAGGACTTCGTGCCGGTCTCCGGCCTGGCGAAGTCGCCGCTGCTGCTGGTGGTGCGCCATGACTTGCCGGCGCGCGACGTGAAGGCGCTGATCGCCCTGGGCAAGCAGTCTCCCGGCAAGTTGACGATGGGCTCGGCCGGCACCGGCAACATCACCTATCTAGCCGGCGAGTACGCCGTCAGCAAGCTGGGCTTCCAGGTCACGCATGTGCCCTATCAGGGGAGCGCGCCCGCCATCGTCGGCCTGATGGGCAGCAGCACCGACATGATGTTCGACGCGCTGCCCTCCAGCATGGCCCAGGCGCAGGCCGGCAAGATCCGCCCCTTCGCCGTGCTCGACGACAAGCGCTTCGCCGGCCTGCCCGACGTGCCCACCGCCACCGAGTTGGGCTATGCCGGCATGGACGCCAGCGCCTGGTTCGGACTGGTGGCGCCCGCCGGCACGCAGCCCGCCGTCGTCCAGAGCATGAACCGCGGCGTCAACCAGGCGCTGCAGCAGCCGGAGCTGCAGCGCAAGCTCACGCAGATCGGCGCGGTGTCCATGCCGGGCGACGCCCAAGTGTTCGCCGCCTTCGTGCAGGCGGAGCGCGACCGCTGGCTGCCAGTCGCCCGCGACCTGGGCCTGAAGGCCCAGTAAGGGGAGTCCGCCATGATCACCTTGGACTCCATCGAGGCGTTGCGCGCCTTTTCCGGGCAGCCTGCCGCCCTCACGCCCTGGCAGGCAGTAGACCAGGACACCATCAACCGCTTCGGCCTGGCCACCGGCGACACGCAGTGGATCCACATGGATCCGCAGCGCGCGCAGGCCGAATCCCCCTATGGCGCGGCCATCGCCCACGGCCTGCTGACGCTCTCGCTGCTGCCCTCCCTGTACGCATCCGCAATATGTTTTCCGAACCGCAGGCTCGCGGTGAACTACGGCTTTGACCGCGTGCGGTTCACGCAGGCGGTCAAGGCCGGCGCACGCATCCGTGGCGCGTTCGCGCTGGCTGGCGTGGATGAGTTGCCCGACGGCCAGGCGCGTCTCGCCTGGGATGTGCGCATCGACATCGACGGCGAGGAGCGGCCGGCGCTGGTCGCGCGCTGGCTCACGCAAATCGCCTATCACCCAGGCCAAAAGGAACAGGCATGACACTGAAGATCACCCGCCACGGCGCCACCGCCGTGCTGGCCATGGACCGGCCCGACCAGCGCAACGCACTCAGCCTGGAGATGCGCGATGCGTTCGCACGGGCCCTGCCGGAACTGCGCGAGGACGACGGCATCAAGGCCGTCGTGCTGACGGGTTCTGGCGGCCATTTCTGCGCCGGCGGCGACATCAAGTCCATCGCCCAGGCGCATGCCGCCGGCCTGGACGCCTTCGAAGGACGGGAGCGCATCCGCAAGATCCACCGCTGGTACGACGCGCTGGTGGACCTGGAAAAACCCGTCATCAGCGCAGTGGAAGGCGTGGCCTTCGGCGCCGGCCTGTCGCTGGCGCTGTGCGCGGACTACGCCATCGCGCGGCGCGGCGCCACCTTCTGCGCGGTGTTCGCCCGCATCGGCTATGTGCCCGACATGCTGGGCATGTATCTGCTGCCGCGCGCGGTCGGCCTGGCGCGCGCCAAGGAACTGGTGTTCACGGCGCGGGTCTGCGAGGCCGAAGAGGCGCTGGAACTGGGCCTGGTGCAGGCCTTGTGCGACGGCGACCCGCTGGAACAGGCGCTGGCCATGGCCGAACGTTTCCACGCGGCGCCGACACAGGCGCTGGGCTTGGCAAAGACGATCATGAACCGGACCTTCGAGTCCACCCGCGAGGACATCTACGCGCAAGAGGCCATGGCCCAGGCCATCTGCCGCGATAGCGCGTTCCATCGCGACGCCGCCAGGCGTTTCGTGGAAAAACTGCCGCCTGCCTACAAATGGGACTGAACCACATGCCGACAGAAACCCAAGCTGCCACACCGGGGCCCCAGGCCCGCTATGAGGCCTATCTGGACGAAGGCCGTTTCATGCTGCAGCGCGACCGTGCCAGCGGCGAGTTTTTCTTCTATCCGCGCGTTGCCGCGCCACGCAGCGGCTCACGCGACCTGGAATGGGCTGCCCCCAGCGGACTGGGCCGGGTCCATGCCGCCACCGTGATCCATCCACGCCCGCCCGAGACGCCCTACTGCGTGGTGCTGGTGGACCTGGACGAAGGGCCGCGGCTGATGTCGCGGGTGGACGGCATCCCGGCGCACGAGGTGCGCATCGGCGCCCGGGTGCGCGCCCGCATCGTCCAGGAGGACGGACGCGGCGTGCTGGTATTCGAACTCACGGCGGAGCAAGCATGACCCAAGACCGTTTCCCGCGCGGCAAGGCCGCCATCGTGGCGGGCGCCACCTACGGCATAGGCCAGATGCCCGGCATGAGTTCCATGGACCTGGCGGTTCAGGCCAGCCTGGCGGCCCTGGACCAGGCGGGCCTGCGCCCCGACCAGGTCGACGGCCTGTTCATCGGCCTGCCCGACGACTTCATGTCCGGCCTGGGTTTTGCCGAATACCTGGGCATCTCGCCCAGCCTGACCGACAACAACCGCACCGGCGGATCCTCCTTCCTGACCCACGCCATGTGGGCCGCGCTGGCGCTGGAGGCGGGCCAATGCGACGTGGCGCTGATCGCCTACGGCAGCAACCAGCGCAGCGGCGCGGGCAAGCTGGTCAGTTCCATGCGCCCCTCTCCCAACGAGGCGCCTTACCGGCTGGCGCGCCCGGTAGGCGCCTATGCGCTGGCGGCTTCTCGCTACGCCCACCAGTACGGACTGAAGCGCGAACAGCTGGGCGCGGTCGCCATCGCCGCGCGCCAATGGGCCATGCTCAATCCCGAGGCCGCCATGCGCGAGCCCCTGGACATGGCGCAATACCTGTCGGCGCGCATGGTGGCCGAGCCCCTGAGCGTGCGCGACTGCTGCCTGGTGACCGACGGGGCAGCCGCCGTGGTGATGACCCGCGCCGACCGCGCCCGCGACCACTGCGCCCGGCCCGCCTACCTGCTGGGCGCGGCC
>NZ_DATCUY010000517.1:0-21226 GCF_036567245.1 Achromobacter sp.
GCCGCGCGCCCGCACCGGCGAGCTGGCCATCATGTACGGCGGACCGGCGGCGACGCTGGAGCGGGTGCGTCCGGCCCTGTCCAGCATGGGCACGACGATCACGCCCGTGGGCGAGGTGGGCAGCGCCCATGCCATGAAGGCCTTGAACAACCTGGTGTCGGCCGGCGGCTTCCTGATCGGGGTCGAGGCCATGCTCATCGGGCAGCAGTTCGGCCTGGATCCGAACGTAATCGTCGACGTGCTCAACGCGTCGACCGGCATGAACAATTCGACCCAGAAGAAGTTCAAGCAGTTCGTGCTGTCGCGCCAGTTCAATTCGGGTTTCGGGCTGGACTTGATGGTCAAGGATCTGGGCATCGCCCTTGGCATCGCGACCGATACGGGCACGCCGACGCCGTTTGCATCGCTCTGCCGCGAACTATGGGCCTCTGCCGGCAAGACGCTGGGCAAGGGCCAGGATCACACGGCCGTCGCGCGCCTGTCCGAGCAGTTGGCGGGCGTGGAGCTGGGCGCCAGGCAGAAAGACTGAAAAGGCTGCGGCCGGATTGGCGTCTGGCCGCGTCGTTCTGCTCAGTGTTTACCCTGGCACTGTTCTTGCAGGTAAATTTGTATGATGACATTATGACTTTAATCCCGGAAGGCCAGGTCATCATGCCCACAGCATTCCCGCTTTGCATGCCCGCCCGTTGCACGAGCGGCGGGCGTCCATGACCGAAGAATCCCGCATCCGCGAAGAGATCTGCAGCGTCGGCGCCAGCCTTTATCAACGCGGCTACACCGTGGGCGCCGCCGGCAATATCAGCGCCCGCCTGGATGACGGCTGGCTGATCACGCCGACCGACGCCTGCCTGGGACGGCTGGATCCCGCCGAGCTGTCCAAGGTGGATGCGGGCGGCAGGCACGTCGCGGGCGGCAAGCCGTCCAAGACGCTGGAACTGCATCGCGCCATCTATCAGGCCAGCCCTGGCGCGCGGGGCATCGTGCACACGCATTCCACGCATCTGGTGGCGTTGACGCTGGCGGGCGTGTGGCGGCCCGATGAAGTGCTGCCCCCCATCACGCCTTATCAGGTCATGAAGGTCGGCAGGATTCCGCTGATCCCATATCGCCGCCCGGGCGATCCGCAAGCCGCCGCCGAGGTCGCAGCCGTGGCCGGCGAGGTGCGCGGAGCGCTGTTCGAACGCCTGGGGCCGGTGGTGTGGGAGCGCTCCGTGGCGCATGCCTCCTACGCGCTGGAAGAACTGGAAGAAACCGCCCGCCTGTGGCTGATGAGCGAGCCCCGGCCCGCGCCGTTGAGCGCAGCGGCGATAGACGAACTGCGGGCCGTGTTCGGCGCGCGCTACTGAACCTGGGAATCGCAATGCCGCGCCTGGCCGCCAATCTCAGCATGATGTACACCGAGCATCCCTTCCTGGACCGCTTCGAGGCGGCCGCGCGCGACGGGTTCGCGGGGGTGGAGTTCCTGTTTCCCTACGAGTATCCGGCTGCAGAACTTAAAACACGGCTGGACGCTCAGGGGCTGACCCAGGCGCTGTTCAATGCGCCGCCGGGGGACTGGGCTGCGGGTGAGCGCGGCACGGCCTCGCTGCCCGGCCGCGAAAGCGAGTTCCGGCGTGGCGTCGAGCTGGCGTTGGAGTATGCCGCCGCGCTCGGCAACCGCAAGCTGCATCTGATGGCCGGGCTGCTCCAGCCTGGGCAGGATCGCGCCGCGCATCGTGCGGCCTATCTGGAAAACCTGGCGTGGGCCGCGCGCGCCGCCGCCTCGGCCGGCGTGACGGTGGTGATAGAACCGATCAACACGCGCGATATCCCGGGCTTCTTCCTCAACCGCCAGGACGAGGCGCAAGCCATCTGCGCCGAGGTTGGCGCGGACAACCTGAAGGTGCAGTTCGACATCTACCATTGCCAGATCGTGGAAGGCGATATCGCGGTCAAGCTCAAGCGCGACATGGCGGGCATCGGCCACATCCAGATCGCGGGCGTGCCGGACCGCCACGAGCCCGACCTCGGCGAACTGAACTATTCCTATCTGTTCGAGCAGATCGATGCGCTGGGCTACGCGGGCTGGATCGGCTGCGAGTACCGGCCACGAGCCGGCACCTCCGCCGGGCTGGGATGGGCCCGGCCCTACCTGACACACACGGGACATACCGCGACATGAAGATACTCATCACCGGCGGCGCCGGCTTCCTGGGGCAACGCCTGGCCCGCAGGCTGTTGGAGCGCGGCACGTTGACCCTGGATGGGGGCAAGCCCGAAGCCATCACTCAGATTGGTCTGCTGGACGTGGTGCAGGCTCCGGGGCCGGACGATCCGCGCATCCATGCGCAGGTCGGCGACATCGCCGATCCCGCGGTGCTGCGGCAAGCGATCGGCACGGACACGCGTGTGATCTTCCACCTGGCCGCCATCGTCAGCGGCCAGGCCGAGGCGGATTTCGACCTGGGCATGCGCATCAACCTGGACGCGTCGCGCGCGCTGCTGGAGACCTGCCGCACCTTGGGCCACCAGCCGCGAGTGATCTTCACCAGTTCGGTCGCGGTGTATGGCGGCACGCTGCCCGACATTGTGCGCGACGACACCGCGCTCAATCCCCAATCGTCCTACGGCACGCAGAAAGCTATCGCCGAACTGCTGCTGGCGGACTACACGCGGCGCGGCTATGTGGACGGCCGCGTGCTGCGCCTGCCCACCATCAGCGTGCGCCCGGGGCGGCCCAACGCGGCGGCCTCGTCGTTCGCCAGCGGCATCATCCGCGAACCGTTGAATGGCGTGGAAGCGGCCTGCCCGGTGCGCGCCGAAACGCGTCTGTGGCTGCTGTCGCCTCGCGGCGCGATCCAGGCGCTGATCGCCGGCTGCGAACTGGACGCGGCCGCCGTCGCCGATCGCGCGCCCATCAACCTGCCGGGTGTGTCGGTCACGGCCGCCGGGATGGTGCAGGCGCTGCGCGACGTCGCCGGCGACGACGTTGCCGGCCGCGTCAGCTGGCAGCCTGATGAACGCGTCGAACGCATCGTGGGCAGCTGGCCAGGCCGCTGGGACACGGCTCGGGCCGAAAAGCTGGGCCTGCGCGGCGATGCCGATTTTGCCGCCATCATCCGCGCCTACCTGGCCGACGACCTGCCGCGTTGAGCGCGGGCCGCATTCCATTCATCCGCCGCCGGAACCTCAACGATATGAGCAATCCTCAAGCAACATCCCGCCGCGTCGGCGTCATCGGCCTGGGCGCCATGGGCGCGGGCATCGCGCAAAGCCTGCGCCGGGCCGGCCACGACGTGCATGTGTACGACATCCGCCAGGAGGCCAGCGCGGCATTCGCGGCGCAAGGCGGCGTGGCCTGCGCCACCCTGGCCGACATGGCGGCCGCCTGCGACGTCGTCATCAGCGTGGTCGTCAATGCCCAGCAAACCGAGGATGTGCTGTACGGCGAAGGCGGTCTCGCCGCCGCGTTGCGGCCGGGGGCGGTGTTCGTGATGTGCTCCACCGTGGATCCCAACTGGTCCATCGCGCTGGAAGCGCGGCTGCAAGCGCAGGGCATCCTGTACCTGGATGCGCCGATCTCCGGCGGCGCCGCGCGCGCGGCTTCGGGCGAGATGACCATGATGACGGCGGGCCGCGCGGCGGCCTATGAAGCCTGCGACGCGGTGCTGGAATCCATGGCGGGCAAGGTCTACCGTTTGGCCGACTGCGCAGGCGCGGGCAGCAAGGTCAAGATCATCAACCAACTGCTGGCGGGCGTGCACATCGCCGCGGCCGCGGAAGCCATGGCGCTGGGCCTGCGCGCAGGCGTGGACCCGGATGCCTTGTATGAAGTGATCACGCACAGCGCGGGCAACAGCTGGATGTTCGAAAACCGCATGGCCCATGTCCTGGCGGGCGACTACACGCCGTTGTCCGCGGTCGATATCTTCGTCAAGGACCTGGGGCTGGTGTTGGATACCGCCAGACATACCCGCTTTCCCTTGCCGCTGGCATCTACCGCGCATCAGATGTTCATGCAGGCGTCCAGCGCCGGCCATGGCCGCGAGGACGACAGCGCGGTGATCAAGATATTCCCGGGGATTTCTCTGCCGGAGGCCGGATGAGCATCAAACTGGGCTGCATCGCCGATGACTTCACCGGTGCCACCGACCTGGCCAACAATCTCGTACGCGCCGGAATGCGCACGGTGCAGACCATAGGGATACCCGGCGAGCCCCTGCGCGGCGCGGCGGATGCCGCGGTGGTCGCGCTCAAGACCCGCACGTTGCCTGCCGCCGAAGCCGTGGCGCAGTCGCTGGCGGCGCTGGAGTGGCTGCGGGCGCAGGGCGCGGAACAGATCTACTTCAAATACTGCTCCACCTTCGACAGCACGCCCGCAGGCAATATCGGGCCGGTCGCCGATGCGTTGATGACGCGATTGGACACGGACTTCACCATTGCCACGCCGGCCTTTCCGGACAACAAGCGCACGGTGTTCAAGGGCTACCTGTTTGCGGGCGACGTGCTGCTGAACGAATCGGGCATGCAGCACCATCCATTGACGCCCATGACCGATCCGAACCTGGTGCGGGTGCTGTCCGCACAGACCACGCGCCGCGTCGGGCTGATCGACCATGCCGTTGTTGCGCGCGGCAGCCAGGCCATCCGCGCCCGCATCCAGGAGTTGAAGGCGCAGGGCGTTGAAATCGCCATCGTGGATGCCGTGTCCAACGATGACCTGCTGGTCCTGGGGCCGGCGCTTGCAGGCATGCCGCTGGTGACGGGGGGTTCGGGAGTGGCTATCGGCCTGCCGCGCAATTGGGGCATGACGTCCGCCTCCGCGCAGGCCGGACAGCCGCGCATGCCGGGCATGCAGGCGGTGGTGGCGGGCAGTTGCTCGGCCGCTACCAATGGCCAGGTGGCCGCCTTCATCGAAAGCGGCCGGCCTGCGCTGGCGCTGGATCCGCTGCGGCTGGCGGCGGGTGAGGACGTCGTGGCGCAGGCGCTGGCGTGGGCCGATGCGCACCTGGGCGACGGCCCCGTGCTGATCTACTCCACCGCGCAGCCCGAGCAGGTTCGGCAGGCGCAGGGCGAGCTGGGCGCCGCACGCGCGGGCGCCATGATCGAGGATGCCATTGCGCGCATCGCGACCGGGCTGGTTGAACGCGGCGTGCGCCAGTTGATCGTGGCGGGCGGAGAAACCTCGGGGGCGGTGGTACAGGCGCTGGGGCTGGAACAGATTGCCATCGGCGAGCAGATCGATCCCGGCGTGCCTTGGTGTCGCGGCCATGCGCCGGCGGTGCACGACGACATCAGCATCGCGCTGAAGTCAGGCAACTTCGGCGCGCGCGACTTCTTCCTCAAGGCGTTCGACTAGGCCTCTTCCGGCGCCAAACCGCTCGGGCCGGCGTGGCGGCCGCTTCAAGGTCAGCGGTGCGCCTGGCTCAGTCGTTTGGCTGCATTCACCATGTGGATGCGCGCGGCCTCGCGGGCGCCGTCCACGTCTTTGTTGCGTATCGCCTCGACGATAGCAATGTGTTCCTGCAGCACGGCGCGCATCAAGGTGGCGTGGCGGGCCTCATTGGCGCGCGTGACGCGCGTGGCCGCCTCCAGGAACTGGCTGACGAAAGCCAGGGTCGCCTGGAAGTAGGGATTGCCGGTGGCGCGTGCGATGCTGCGATGGAAGGCCACGTCTTCCTGCACGCCGTCGCCGCCGTTTTCAACTGCCCGCGCAATGGCAGCCAGCGCGGCATCGATTTCGGCCATGTCCTGCTTTTTGCGCACCGCCGCGGCCTGCGCGGCGATCTCGGTTTCCAGCGCGCGGCGCAGGTCCACGATATGCAGCACCGCGTCCAGCGAGGACAGGTCGGCGGCGTCGATGCGCAGGGCGCGGTTGCCGGCGTGGCCGGTGACGTATACGCCGCTGCCTTGGCGCGCCTCCACGATGCCGTCCTGCCGCAGCCGCGAAACCGCTTCGCGGATGACCGTGCGGCTGACGCCGAACTGTTCCGCCAGCGCGCTTTCGGTGGGCAATTTTTCCCCGGGCGGCACGTGGCCCGCGTCGATCTCGGCGAGCAGGCGCTTGGCGACCGTGTCGGTCAGCGTGGGAGGAGTCGGGAGTCGGGGGAACGCCATCGCCGTATGATACGCGCGCCCAAGCAGGGCCGGCACGAGAGCCGGGCGGGACTTCGATCGCGTCTGTCATCTTGCGTCATTTTCGAAATGTTATATCATTCGCCAATTATTTGGTACGTTATAACATTTGAAAGAGGGCGATGATGAATGGCAAGAAACTGGGGTGGCAAAGGGAGCGCGGCGGCAGGATTGCCCAGCGAGCGGGCCGCAGGGGCGCGCTGAAACCTCTGGTCTGCGCGCTGATGCTGGCCGCGCCCGCGGCCCAAGCCGAAGACGCTGCGGCGGAACGCGCAGCCGCCAGGACGCTGGCTCCGATCACCGTATCCGCGAATCCGCTGGGGCTGGACCTGAACAGCACCACGCTGCCGGCCTCGGTGCTGGAAGGCGATGCGCTGATCGAACAGCGCAACGGCACCCTGGGCGATACGCTGAAGAACCTGCCTGGAGTCAATAGCGACACGTTCGGCGGCGGCGCCAGCCGTCCCGTGATCCGCGGACAGACCGCGCCGCGCGTGAAGGTGCTGTCCGACGGTTCCGAAGTGATGGACGCGTCCAGCATTTCTCCCGACCATGCGGTGACCGTGGAGCCGCTGCTGGCCGAACGCATCGAGGTGCTGCGCGGCCCGGCCACGCTGCTGTACGGCGGCGGCGCGATCGGCGGCGTGGTCAACGTGGTGGACAAGAAGATTCCCACGGCCGTGCCGGAAAAAGGCATCGAGGCCGAAGCCGAATTGCGCGGCGCCACCGGCACCAAGGAGCGCGCGGGCGCGGTGGGCATCACCGTGGGCGAAGGGCAGTTCGCCGTGCGCGTGGAAGGCCTGAAGCGCCGCACCAGCGATTACGACGTGCCCGACTGGCCAGGCGGCAAGCTGGAAGGCTCATACAGCGAGTCGACGCAGGGCACGGTGGGCATGTCCTGGATCACGCCGCGCGGCTACGTCGGCCTGGCGTTCACGCATCTGGAAAGCAAATACGGCCTGCCTGGGCACAATCACGAGTACGAGGGCTGCCACCCGCACGGCACCCATCTGCATTGCGGCGGCCATGACCATGGCCACGGCGAAGAGGGCCACGATCACGACCATGAGCACGAGCATGGCGGCGTGCCCTACGTGAAGCTGCGCAGCAACCGCCTCGACCTGCGCGCCGAGTACCAGGATCCGTTCGCGGGCTTCGAGAAGATCCGCGTGCGAGGCGGCCTGACCGACTACCAGCACGACGAGATCGAAGGAGGCGAAGTCGGCACGCGCTTCAAGAACAAGGGCTACGACCTGCGCGTGGAAATGCAGCACAAGCCCATCGCCGGCTGGCGCGGCGTGGTGGGCGTGCAGAACGCCTACAGCGATTTCCGCGCCGACGGCGAAGAGGCTTTCCTGCCCCGCAGCAAGACGCGTTCGTATGGCCTGTTCGTGCTGGAGGAATACCAGCTGAACGACTGGCGCTTCGAGTTGGGCGCGCGGCAGGACTGGCAGCGCATCTCGCCCACGGGCGGAGCGGCGCGCAGCAGCCTGTCCGGCACGTCCTTGTCGGCCGCGGCCATCTGGGACTTCGCGCCGCAGTATTCCGTGGCCCTGTCCCTGTCGCGTTCGCAGCGCCTGCCTACCGCGCAGGAACTGTATGCCGACGGCGTGCACCTGGCCACCAACACCTATGAGCTGGGCAATGCGGACCTCGGCCGCGAGACCTCGCACAACATCGACCTGACCTTGCGCAAGCACGCCGGCGATACGACGTTCTCGGCCAGCGTGTTCCACAATCGGGTGAAGAACTACATCTACGCCAACACGCTGGATCGCTACGAGGACTTCCGCCTGATCGAGTACACCCAGCGCGATGCGGAGTTCACGGGCGTGGAAGGCGAACTGCGCCACCAGTTCACCCCGGTGTTCTCGGCCGCCGTGTTCGGCGACTACGTGCGCGGCAAGCTGACAGGCGGCGACGGCAACCTGCCGCGCATCCCGGCTGCGCGTGCCGGCGTGCGCGCCAACATGAAGTGGCAGCAGTGGTCGGGCGGCGTGGAGTATGCGCGCGTGTTCGCGCAGAAGGACATTGCCGCCTACGAGGAAAGCACGCCCGGCTATAACATGGTCAACGCGGTGGTGGCCTACCGCGGGCAGTATGGCGCCACGGGCTACGAGGTCTATCTGCGCGGCACCAACCTGCTGAACAAGCTGGCATACAACCATGCGTCCTTCATTTCGACGGTGGCGCCGCTGCCCGGACGCAGTGTGCTGCTCGGCGTGCGCATGACGTACTGACGCAGGAGTGCACGCTGCCAGCAGCGGAGGCGGTCATTCCGTCTCCGCTTTTTTTCGCCCGGGCATCGAGGTCGGGAGCGGCTCCCACGCCAACTCAGGGTTGGCGCTTGCTCAGGTGGTTGACGAAGAGCTTGGCGGCCGTGGGCAGGGCGTCGAAGGAGCGTACGCAGATCTGGATCTGGCGCCGCGCCCAGGGTTCGGTCAGCGGAATGATGCGGATGTCGAACATGACGGAGTAGCGGCGGGCGATGTCCAACGGCAGCACGCCTATGCCCAGGCCCGAGTTCACCATGAAACACAGCGCATCGAAGCCGGTGACCTGCACCTTGAGCTGGATGTTGCGCTTTTCGTCGCTGGCTGCGTTGGACACGATGCGGTTGATGGCGCTGCCGCGGTGCAATCCCACGAAGTCGTATTCGAGGGCCTCGGCGAAGCGAAAGCCCGGCTTGTCCTGCAGGGGATGATCGGCCGGCACCACCAGGGCCAGGGTGTCTTCACGGTAGGGATGGATCTCCACGTCATGATCCGGTGCCGTGCCCGAGAAGATCCCCACGTCGGCCGCGTTTTCGGCGACCGATTTGATGATGGTCGAGGTGATCTTCTCTTCCAGGTCGACCTGCACGTTGGGATAGTCGTTCAGGAAGAGCTTGATGTCCTGCGGCAGGAACTGAGTGATCGCGGAAATATTGGCGTGTACCCGGATGAAGCCGCGCAGGCCGCGCGAGTAATCGCGCATGTGCACGGAGATTTCATCGAGTTCGTGCAGGGCGCGCCGCGCCATGGTGGACAGCGCGATACCGGCCGGCGTGGGGCGGATGCCCTTGTTGGTGCGGATGAGCAGCCGGATCTTGAGGTTCTCTTCCAGTTCGCTGATCCGCTTGCTGATGGCGGCCGCGGCGATGTGCTCATGTTCGGCCGCTGCCGCGATGGTGCCCTGCTCGACCACGCTGATGAAGAGCTTGAGGGAGGTGGGATCGAGGCGCATGGCGGGGCGGACAGAAAAGCGGACGAGATGGCCCATTGTAGCCACGCCCGGGTCTTGTCATCGCGGATGGCGATGGCGGCATCGCTAATGACTGCTGTTGCGTCGGCCGTCGCCAGGACTATCCTCCCCAAAAAATTCGCCCGGCCCCTAGCGCGGACCGTGCGCAGCCAGATGGATGGAGCGCGAGACAAATGAATCTGCAGAATAGCCAGCTGCTGCGGCAGCAGGCCTACATCGGCGGCGCCTGGTGCGACGCTGACAATGGCACCACCATCACGGTGCGCAACCCGTTCGATGCCAGCGTGCTGGGCACGGTGCCCAATCTGGGCCAGGCCGAGACGGCCCGCGCCATCGCCGCGGCCGATGATGCCCTGCCGGCCTGGCGGGCCAGGACGGGCAAGGAGCGCGGCGCCATCCTGCGCAAATGGCATGCGCTGATCGAGGCTCACGCCGACGACCTGGCGCTGCTCCTGACGCTGGAACAGGGCAAGCCGCTGGCCGAGGCCCGCGGTGAACTCAACTACGCGCTGTCATTCGTAGAATGGTTCGCCGAAGAGGCCAAACGTATCTACGGCGACGTGCTGCCCCATACCCGCGGCGACCAGCGCATGCTGGCCATTCGCCAGCCTGTGGGTGTATGCGCGGCGATCATCGCCTGGAATTTTCCCTCGGCCCTGGTCACGCGCAAGGTCAGCCCGGCGCTGGCCGCCGGTTGCACGGTGGTGCTCAAGCCTTCCGAGCTGACACCCTTTACCGCGTTGGCGCTGGCCTGGCTGGGCGAGCAGGCCGGCATACCGCCGGGGGTGCTCAACGTGGTCATCGGCGACCCCGCGCCTATCGGCACGGAGCTGACGCAGAACCCCACGGTGCGCAAGCTGACCTTTACCGGCTCTACACAGACGGGCCGTCTGCTGATGCAGCAAAGCGCCTCCAACATCAAGAAGCTGTCGCTGGAACTCGGCGGCAACGCGCCCTTCATCGTGTTCGAGGATGCCGACCTGGACGAAGCCGTGCAAGGCCTGGTGCTGTCCAAGTTCCGCAATGCCGGCCAGACCTGCGTGTGCGCCAACCGCGTCTACGTGCATGCCAGCGTCGCTGACGCTTTCAACGACAAGCTGCTGGCAGAAATGCGCGGCATGAAGGTGGGCGGCGGCCTGGAAAAGGGCGTCACACAGGGCCCGCTGATCGACCGGCGAGCCGTGGACAAGGTTACCCGCCTGGTGGACGATGCCACCGCGCGCGGTGCCCGCCTGCTGGCTGGCGGCAAGCTGCGCGAGTCGGGCACGCTGCTCTATGAGCCGACCCTGCTCGCAGGCATCACCGACGCCATGGAACTGGCGCACGAAGAGATCTTCGGCCCGGTGGTGGGTATCAGTACCTTCGAGTCTGAAGCCGCCGTGCTGGCGCGCGCCAACGACAGCGCCTCGGGCCTGGCCGCCTATTTCTACACCGGCAATCTGGAACGGGTCTGGCGCATGATGGAAGGACTGGAGTACGGCATCGTCGGCGTCAACACCGGCGCCGTCTCCAACGAGGTCGGACCGTTTGGCGGCATCAAAGAGTCGGGCGTGGGCCGCGAGGGCTCCAAGTACGGCATCGAAGAGTTCCTGGAAATCAAGTACGTCTGCCTGGCCGGCAAGTCGTTCAACGCGATTCCCTGACGCCAGCGGATCCAGACATGAACCAAGCACAGCCTTCCCTCCGCGACGCGGATCAGTTCGATTATGTGATCGTGGGTTCCGGCGCGGCCGGTTCCATCCTGGCCAACCGCCTGAGCGCGGATGGCTCCACGGTCTGCGTGCTGGAGGCCGGCCCACCGGACCGCAGCCCCTATCTGCATATTCCGGCCGGCTTCATCAAGGCGGTCTTCAACAACAAGTACGCCTGGCAGTTTTCCAGCGAAGGCACGGCCCAGACCAACGGGCGGCGCGTGCCGATTCCGCAGGGCCGCACCTTGGGCGGCTCGACCTCCATCAATGGTCTGGTCTACAACCGCGGCCAGGCAGCTGACTTCGACCACTGGGCGGCGCTGGGTAACACCGGCTGGTCGTATGAGGAAGTGCTGCCTTACTTCAAGTCCATGGAACGGCGCGTGGGCGGCGACGACCGCTACCGCGGCCGCAAGGGCGAGCTGCCGGTCACCGACATAGACTGGATCCACCCGCTGTGCGAGGCCTTCATCGCCGGCGCCGTGGAGCAAGGCATCCCGCGCAATCCCGACTACAACGGCGCGGAGCAGGCCGGTGTGGGCTATTTCCAGCGCACCATCGACCGCGGCTGGCGCATGAGCACGGCCAAGTGCTTCCTCAAGCCCGCCATGGGCCGCAAGAACCTGGAAGTGCGCACCTACGCGCAGGCGACGCGCATCCTGTTCGACGGCGGCAAGGCCGCCGGGGTCGCGTACTGCCACCCCGCGCATTCCTCGCAGGTCCGCGCGGTGCGCGCGCGCCGCGAGGTCATCGTGTCATGCGGCGCCATCAATACGCCCAAGCTGCTGCAGCTGTCGGGCCTGGGGCCGGCGGACTTGCTGCGCCAGCACAACATCGATGTAGTGCGCGACCTGCCTGGCGTGGGCGAGAACCTGAGCGATCACTATTCGGTGCGGGTCGTGGCCCGGGTGAAGAACAGCCAGACCATGAACCAGCTGGTCAAGGGCCTGAGCCTGGCCGGCCAGATCAGCCGCTGGCTGATGAAGCGTCCCAGCATCATGGCCCTGAGCCCGTCGCTGCTGCACTATTTTTGGAAGTCCACGCCCGACCTGGTCCTGCCCGATTTGCAAGGCGTATTTACGCCCGCCAGCTACAAGGAAGGCTATGTGGGCATGCTGGATGATTTCCCCGGCATGACCGCGGGCGTCTGGCAGCACCGACCCGAAAGCCGCGGCCAGGTGCGCATCCGCTCGTCGGATCCGCTGCAGGATCCGATGATCCTGGCCAACTACCTGGAGAACGAGCGCGACCAGATGACGCTGGTGCGCGGCATCCGGCTGGCGCGCCAGTTGCTGCGTTCACAGGCCCTGGCGCCGTATTTCGACAGCGAGGTGCTGCCCGGCCCGCTGTGCGATTCCGATTCCGAATTGCTGGACTTTGCGCGCCGTTATGGCGTGTCGTCCTATCACGTCAACGGCACGGCCCGCATGGGACAGGCCGATGACAAGTACGCCGTGGTCGACCCTCAGCTGCGGGTGCACGGCGTCGGCAATCTGCGCGTCATCGATTCCTCGGTGATGCCAGCCATGCCGTCGGCCAACATCTGCGCGGCCACCATGATGATCGGCAACAAGGCTGCCGACCTCATCAAACAATCCTGAGTTGCCAATCAGCGGTCACCAGAGTGATCCAGAAGGAGACAATATGTACCTCAAGCATTTCCCCAAGACGATGAAATCCCTGCTGCTGGCGGCGGCGCTTGCGGGCGCCAGCGGCGCGGCGCTGGCCGACGACATCAAGATCGGCTTCAACAGCGATATGTCGGCCACCGGTTCGGCGGACTTCGGCATTTCGGCGCTGGCCGGCGCGCGCCAGGCTGCCGACGAGCTGAACGCGGCCGGCGGGGTGCTGGGCAAGAAGGTCGTCATCGTCGAACGCGATGACGTGGGCGCGCCTCCCAAGGCCATCCAGAACACCAACGAGCTGGTCGACAACGTCAAGGTCAACGCCATGCTGGGCGGCGTCAACTCCGGCAATATGCTGGCCTGGCTGCATCTGGTGCAGCAGAAAAAGATCCCGACGATCTCGCCGGTGGCCACCGCGACCGACATCACCGGCCGCTACGCCAAGTCGCCGCCGAACTACGTGTTCCGCGTATCGATGCGCGACCGCGACCAGATCGCGCTGCTGGCGGCCTATGCGGCCCGCGCCAGCAAGAACGGCAAGGTCGCCATCATTGCCGACACCACCGGCTACGGCCAGCAAGGCGCCAAGGACGCGGTCGAGATCCTGGCCCTGCACAAGATCACGCCCGTGGCCAATGAGAAGTTCGGTCCCAAGGACACGGACATGTCGTCGCAGCTGAACAAGATCAAGAGCTCGGGCGCCGATACGCTGATCGTTTACGCGCTGGCGGATTCCAACGCGCACGTCATGCGCAGCCTGGAGAAGATCAGCTACTTCCCCACCACGCTGGCCTCCTGGGCCAACCTGAGCTCGCCATTCCTGCGCATCGCCGGCCCCGACCTGGCCAAGAAGATGATCTTCACGGCATCGATCACCGAAGATTCCTCGCCGGAATCCAAGACGCTATACGACACGCTGATGAAGCGCGATGGCCGCGTGCCCACCTACGTCATGGCCGCGCAGGCCTATGACTCGGTCAAGCTCATCGCCGCAGCCATGGAGCAGGCCAAGTCGACCGACGGCGAAGCCGTGCAGGCCGCGCTGCAGAACCTGGCGCAGGCCAAGGGCGTCATCAAGACGTACGAGAAGCCGTTCACCGCGGACAACCACGAAGCGCTGTCGGTGAAGGATTTCCGCCTGGTGCGCTGGATCGACGGCAAGGTGGTCACGGTGGACGACGAATACACCCGCGCGATTCAACCGGAAGACCTGAAGCTGTAAGGCGGTACGGCAACGAAAAAGATCTCTCCCCGATGCGCAGAGACGCGCCGGGGAGTCATCAATAGGGGGCATCCAGCATGCAAATACTACAAGCCATCTTGAGCGGGTTGGCCATGGGCAGCGTCTATGCCCTGGTCGCGTTCGGGTTCAGCATCACGTACACCACGACCAAGACCTTCAACTTCGGACAGGGCGCCTTCCTGGCGCTGGCCGGCCTGATCGGCATCAGCGCCATTCTGCTGGTCAGCCAGGGCAAGCTGATCGGATTCCCGAATCCGGAGGACGTGACTTGGGGCACGTTCCTGTTCGCTCTGCTGGCCGCCATGCTGGTCTTGAGCCTGTTGGGCTACGTGCTCTACATCACCGCCATCCGCCATTTCGTGGGCGAGGCAGGCCTGTCCTGGGTGATGAGCACCATCGGCTTCGGCATCATCATCCAGAACCTGGCGCTGCTGGTCTGGGGCCCGGCGCCCATCGCGGTGGCTTCGCCGTTGGGCGAGGGCATCATCACCGTGCTGGGCACGGGCGTGCGGCCGCAGGAGATTCTGGTATTCGGCACCACGCTGGTCCTCATGATCGTGTTCGACTGGGCCTTGCACAAGACCAAGATGGGCAAGGCGGTGCGCGCGGTGGCGTTCAGCAAGACCGCCGCCAGCCTGATGGGCATCAACGCCAATGCGGTAGCGATCGCGGTGTTCGCCATCAGCTCGGCGCTGGCGGCGATCGCCGGCGTGATGGTCGCGCCGATCGCGACGGCCTCGGTGTTCGTCGGCACCTTGCTGTCGCTCAAGGCCTTCTCGGCCGCGATCCTGGGTGGGTTGGAGAATCCGCGCGGCTGCATATTTGGCGGATTCCTGATCGGGTTGCTGGAATCGCTCATCGGCCTCTGGTATTCGAACCTGCGCGAGATCGCCGTTTTCGCGCTGATCATTGTGGTGCTGTATTTCCGTCCGGCCGGCATCCTCGGCCGCGTGCACGCGGAGAAAGTATGAAGCTCTCCAAAACCCTCATTCCCCTGGCCATCGCGGCGCTTGCCATCGGCTACGCCTATTCGGGGCTGAATGACTTCTATCTGCTGATCCTGTTCAACATCGGGGTCTATTACATCGCCGCAACGGGCTTCAACATTCTGGTTGGCCAGACCGGGCAGAAGTCGCTGGGGCACGCCGGCCTGTTCGGTGTGGGCGCCTATACGGTGGCGCTCCTGACGGTGAATTATCAGGTCGATCCCTGGCTGGCGCTGGCCTGCGCCGCGGTGGTGTCCGCCGTCTTCGGCGTGGTGATCGCGATCCCCGCATTGAAAGTCAAGGGCCCAAGCCTGGCGATGGTGACCATCGCCTTCGGCCTCTTGATCGAGAAGATCGTGTCCGAGTGGACCGACGTGTTCAAGGGGCAGGAAGGCTTCTACGGCATCACCGGCCTGACCTTTGGCGGCGCCACGCTGGATAGCCGCCAGTGGGTGGTGGTGGTCGTGGTGCTGGGTCTGGCGCTGCACGCCATGACCTCGCTGTTGCTGAACGGCCGTTTCGGACGCGGCTTTGCCGCGGTGCGAACTTCTGAAATCGCGGCAGAGAGCGTGGGTATCAGCGTCTACCGCTTTAAGATCCTGGCCTTCGCCATCAGCGCCATCACCTGCGGCATCGCGGGCGGCCTGGTGGCGCAGCAGAACCAGTACATCAACTCCGATTTCGTGAACTTCAACCTGTCGGTCTTCTTCCTGGTGCTGGTGCTGTTCGGCGGCCGCACGCCGGCGGGTTCCTTCCTGGGCGCGGTGGTGCTGACGGTGATCGACGCCATGCTGGCCCGCTGGCCGGAAGTGCAGCACTTCGCCTATGGCCTGATCCTGCTGTTTGCGCTTTACGCCATGCCGGACGGCCTGTCGGGCCTGTTGGCCAAGGTGCTGCCCAAGCGCGGCCAGCGCGAGGCTCTGGCTGCCGAGGCGGGCGCTGCCGACTGGACGCCGACGCCTCCGGCCGCTCGCGGCGGCGCGGCATCCGGGTTCCTGGAGGTGAACGACCTGTACAAGGCCTTCGGTGGCGTGGTGCCGACCAACAAAGTGTCGTTCACGTTGGAGCAGGGTTCTGTCGTGTCGCTGATCGGCCCCAATGGCGCCGGCAAGACCACGACCCTGAACCTGCTGTCGGGTCTGGTGGTGCCGGACGCCGGCAGCATCCGCTTCAAGAACCGTCAGATGGTAGGCTTGTCGCCCAATGAGATCGCTGCCTCGGGTATCGGCCGGACGTTCCAGAACCTGAAGTTGTTCGACGGGCTGAGCGCCCTGGAGAACGTGATGGTGGGTTTCTACCGGGTGCAGCAGTCCAGCTTCTTCTCCAACCTGTTGGGTCTGCCCGGCAGCCTGGCGGAAGAGCGGCGTATCCGTCGCCAGGCCTACGCGATTCTTAAATTCTTCGAGCTGGATCGCTACGCGGATGACGCTGCCAACAGTCTGCCTTACGGCCTGCAGCGCCGCCTGGAAATCGCCCGCGCGGTCGCGGCCATGCCTGATCTGCTGCTGCTGGACGAGCCTGCCGCCGGCCTGAACCCGGCGGAAACCGACCAGTTGACGGACCTGATCGTGAAGCTGAAGAACATGGGCCTGACCATTCTGCTGATCGAGCATCACATGGATCTGGTCATGGCTATTTCCGACCATATCGTCGTGCTGGACTACGGCGTGAAGATCGCCTCCGGCCTGCCGAACCATATCCAGGAGAATCCGAAAGTCATCGAAGCCTACCTGGGCGCGCCGGCATAGGAGACCGCAATGAGCCGTTTACTGGACATCAAGAACCTGGCGGTCAGCTATGGCGCCGTCAACGCCCTGAAGCAGGTGTCGCTGCATGTGGACACGAACGAGATCGTGACCATCATAGGCGGCAATGGCGCGGGCAAGAGCACCATGATGCGCGCCTTGTCGGGCATCGAAAAATCCACCGGCGACATCGAGTTTGCAGGGCAGGACCTGGGCGGGGTCAGTGCGCACAAGCGCGTTGGGCTGGGCATCGCCCACGTGCCGGAGGGGCGCCAGGTGTTCCCCGACCAGACCGTCCACGACAACCTGATGCTGGGCGCATTCCTGCGCAAGGAATCGCCGGCGGAACTGGCCGGAGAGATCGAGAGCTGCTTCGCGATGTTCCCGCGCCTGAAAGAGCGGCGCGACCAATACGCGGGCACGCTGTCGGGCGGCGAACAGCAGATGCTGGCCATCTGCCGCGCCCTGATGAGCAAGCCGCGCATCCTGATGCTGGACGAGCCGTCCCTGGGGTTGGCGCCGCTGATCGTGGCGGAGATCTTCAAGATCATCAAGTCGCTGAAAGAGCGCGGCATGACGATCCTGCTGGTCGAGCAGATGGCCAACCAGGCTCTGGCGATCTCCGACCGCGCATATGTCCTGGAAGTGGGCTCCATCGTGATGGAGGGCACGGGCCAGGAGTTGTTGGCCAGCGAGCGCGTGCGCGAGGCCTATCTGGGCAAACACAAGAGCTGACGAGGCAATCATGTCATCCAAACCATTGAGCGGGATCCGAGTGCTGGAGTTGGGCCAGCTGATCGCCGGACCGTTCGCCGCCAAGATGCTGGGCGAATTCGGCGCCGAAGTCATCAAGATCGAACCGCCCGGCAAGGGCGATCCGCTGCGTAACTGGCGCCTGATCCATGACGGAACCTCCGTCTGGTGGCAGGTCCAGTCGCGCAACAAGAAATCGGTCAGCCTGGACCTGCGCAAACCCGAGGCGCAAGACTTGATACGGGCGCTGGTCAAGGACATCGACGTGGTGGTCGAGAACTTCAAGCCTGGCACGATGGAAGGTTGGGGCCTGGGTTGGGAAGAACTGCGCGCCATCAATCCGCGGTTGGTGATGCTGCGTGTGTCCGGCTATGGCCAGACCGGGCCGTACCGCGACCTGCCCGGCTTTGGCGCCATCGGCGAAGCCATGGGCGGCCTGCGCCACCTGAGCGGCGAGGCGGACCGCACCCCGGTGCGGGTGGGCGTGTCCATCGGCGATTCGCTGTCGGCGCTGCACGGCGTCATCGGCATCCTGCTGGCGCTGCGCGCGCGCGACCAGAACGGCAGCGGCCAGATGATCGACGTCGCGTTGTACGAATCCGTCTTCAACATGATGGAAAGCCTGCTGCCCGAGTATTCGGTGTTCGGCGAGATTCGCCAGCCGGCCGGCAGCAGCCTGCCGGGCATCGCGCCCAGCAATGCCTACCGCTGCCAGGACAACAAGTATGTGCTGATCGCCGGCAATGGCGACAGCATCTTCAAACGCCTGATGGGCGTGATCGGCCGGCCCGACCTGGCCGAAGCGCCGGAACTGGCGAACAACGCCGGGCGCGTGCGGCACGTGCTTATGCTGGACGACGCGATTTCGCAATGGACCGGCCGGCATCCGCTGGACGAAGTGCTGGCGCGCCTGAACGACGGACAGATTCCCGCAGGCAAGATCTATGACGTGGCCGACATTGCGGCCGACCCGCATTACCGGGCGCGCGGCATGATCCTGGAGAGTGCGCTGCCAGACGGCACGCCGGTGCAGGTGCCGGGCATCGTGCCCAAGCTGTCGGAAACCCCGGGTGAAGTGCGCAGCCCGGCGCCTGCCCTGGGCCAGGACACCGACGAAGTACTGGCCGGCTTGGGCGTCGGCGAAGCGCAGCGCCAGGACTGGCGCGAGCGCGGCATCATCTGAGGAGCGCAGCCATGATCGGAACCAACGCCAGCCGCCAGCGCTTGTACATCCAGGAAGTCGCGCCGCGCGACGGCTTCCAGAACGAAAAACAGTTCATCGACACGCAGGACAAGATCGCCTTCATCAACCGGCTGTCCGCCAGCGGCTTCGCCAAGATCGAGGCGACGTCGTTTACCTCGCCCAAGGCCATTCCGGCCCTGCGTGACGCCGAGATCGTGATGCACGAGATCGAGCGCAACCCGGACGTCGTCTACACGGTGCTGGTGCCCAATGTGCGCGGCGCGCAGCGGGCGCTGGAATGCAAGGTGGACGAGGTCAACCTGGTGATGTCCGTCAGCGAGACCCACAACCGCGCCAATCTGCGCATGACCCGGGAGCAATCGTTCGAGCAGTTGAGCGACGTGGTCAACGCGGTGCGCGGCAGCCGGGTCGCCATCAACGTGTCGCTGTCCACGGTGTTCGGTTGCCCCATGGAAGGCGACATCAACGCCTTCGAGGTGTTCGAGCTGGTAGGACGCTTCGCGGCGCTGGGCGTGGACGGCGTGACGCTGTGCGACACCACCGGCATGGCTTATCCCTCGCAGGTCGGCAAGATCGGCCGCGAGGTCCGCAAGCTGTTTCCCGGACTGACCACCACCATGCATTTCCACAATACGCGCGGCATGGCGCTGGCCAATACCTTGACGGCCATCGAGGCGGGCATCGATCGCTTCGACGCCTCGTTGGGCGGCTTGGGCGGCTGCCCCTACGCGCCAGGCGCCAGCGGCAATGTGTGCACGGAAGAACTGGTGCACATGCTGGAACTGATGGGCTACGACACCGGCGTGGACCTGGACGCCATACTCGGCGTGTCGGCGTCCTTGCCGGCGCTGGTGGGGCACGATATCCCGAGCCAGTTGCTCAAGGCGGGACCGCGTCTGACTTTGCATCCGGCGCCAGACTTCGACGCCTAGGGCTGCGGTGATGGCGGGGACGGGCCGGTGTGCTAATTTCCAGCCATGCCGCCTGGTCCGGAGCCCGCCATGTTGAAGTTCGCCGCCAATCTTTCGATGATGTACACGGAACACGCGTTCCTGGACCGCTATGCGGCCGCCGCGGCGGACGGATACGCTGGCGTGGAATGCATGTTTCCCTACGAGGCCCCGGCCACCTTCGTGCGCGAGCGCATGGACGCGGCCGGCGTGACGCAGGTGCTGTTCAACGCGCCGCCCGGCGTCGCCGCTCGCGGCGATCGCGGCCTGGCCGCGCAGCCGGGGCGACAGTCCGAATTCCAGGCGGGGATTGAACAGGCGCTCGCGTATGCGACGGCGCTGGCCTGCCCGAATCTTCATGTGATGGCGGGCCTGGTTGCGCCTGGCGCCTCGCGCGAGGCCATGCTGGACTGCTATCGCGAGAACCTGGATTGGGCTGCGCGCCAGGCGCGCTCGGCCGGGGTTACCGTGCTGATCGAACCCATCAATGCCCGCGACATTCCCGGCTACTTCCTGAACCATCAGGATGAGGCGCATGCCGTGGTGCAGACGATCAATGCGCCCAATCTGAAAGTGCAGATGGATCTCTACCACTGCCAGATCGTCGAAGGCGACGTCACCATGAAGCTGCGCGAGTACCTGCCCACGGGGCGGGTCGGCCATCTGCAGATCGCCAGCGTGCCGCTGCGCCAGGAACCCGACCGGGGCGAACTGGATTACGGCTGGGTGTTCAGCGTGCTGCGCGAACTGCAGTACAGCGGCTGGATCGGCTGCGAATACCGCCCGGCCGCCGGTACGTCGGCCGGCTTGCGCTGGCTTGCCGCCGCCCGTACCTGAGCCTTGCGCGTCGAGCGGAACTCCGGGTTTTTCCGGTGATGTGCATCGGCGTGCCGGGTCCGATAATAAATCATTAATATGTTAAATAAATAGGCAGGCAAGGAGAGGGCGACATGTTCAAAGGCATTTTGCAGGGCGCCTTGCTGGCGGCGGCGCTGGCCGGGGTAGCGGTGGTTCCGGGCAAGGCTGCCGCGGCGGAGTTTCCCGATCATCCGATCCGCTGGCTGGTGCCGTTCAGCGCAGGCGGCGGCAGCGACATCGCCACCCGTGTCGTTGCGAAGCATGTGGGCGATGCGCTGGGACAGCCGGTGGTGGTGGAAAACCGCCCGGGCGCCGCCACCATCGTCGCCACGCAGGAAACCGCGCGCGCCGCGCCCGATGGCTACACCCTGCTGACGGCCGGAATGAGCACGCTGGCGCTGAACCCCTGGCTGTACCAGAAGCTGCCTTACGATCCGGCGAAGGATCTGACTCCCGTTTCCACGCTGGTGGCGTTGCCCATTGTGCTGGTGGTGTCGCCCGATTCCTCGATGCATACGCTGGCGGACGTGACGGCGTACCTCAAGCGCGACAAGCCGGGCAGCTATGCGTCCCTGGGAGTGGGCAGCCCGCATCATCTGGCGATGGAGCTGTTCCTGGATACCATCCAGGGCCGGGCCACGGCCATCCCCTACAAGGGCACGCCGCCCGCCTTGCAGGATGTGGCGTCCGGGGTGGTGCCGATGATGATGGCAGACCTGGCCGCCGCCCGCCCGCTGATCCAGGCAGGCAAGCTGCGCGCCATCGCGGTGCCGGCCGCGCAGCGTTCCGGGCAATTGCCGCAGGTGCCGACCTT
>NZ_DATCUY010000518.1:0-9606 GCF_036567245.1 Achromobacter sp.
GCCTGCGCGCGGCGCTGGCTCAGTACCGCCTGGCCGCCACCGACCTGCCGCTGCGGGCGCGCGAGTACCTGGCCCGGCTGTACCAGGTGGCGCGGCCGGAGGACCTGCCCATCGCCTTCGAGTGCGACAGCGTCGCCACGCTGCGCGACGTCGCATTGGGCAGTGACGTGGTGCTGTTCTGCACGCGCGAGGCCATCGCGGCCGAACTGGAGCAAGGCGTGCTGGAGCCGCTGCCGCTGTCCTATCCCGCCGCCGGCCCGCTGACCTACAGCGTCATCCACCGCGCGCGCCGCACGCTTTCCCCGACCGCCGAGCGGGTCATCGAACTGGTGCAGGATCTGCTGTCGGGCGCGGCAGCGCCGCGCGCCGCCGCCGGGAAGAAGCGCCAGGCCCGGCCTGAGCGTCCCTGACGTAATCCGGCCGCGTGATCCGCTTGACCTCAAGTCGACTTGAAGTGCAAGACTGATTGCTTTCTGGCGCGGACCGGACGGGAACCCTTCCTGGCGGCGGGCCATGACGAGCATTCAGGGAGTTCAACATATGTGGGATGAACGCTACGCCGTTGACGAATACGTGTACGGGACCGAGCCGAACGCCTTCCTGGCGGAGCACGCGGGACTGCTTTCGGGGCCGGTGCTCAGCGTGGCCGAAGGGGAGGGACGCAACGCCGTCTACCTGGCCTCGCTGGGGTTGGACGTGCTCGGCGTGGACGGTTCCGCCGTCGGGCTCGCCAAGGCGCGCCGGCTGGCGGCCGCGAAGGGCGTGTCGATCCGCACCGAAACCGCGGATTTTGCCCTGTACGAACCGCCGCCAGAATCCTTCGGCGCCGTCGTGTCGATCTTCGCCCACATGCCCGGCGGCTTGCGCAAGAGAGTGCACCGCCTGGCCGAACAGTCCCTCAAGCCGGGTGGCATCATCCTGCTGGAGGCATACCGGAAGGCCCAGCTCGGCCGGGGCACGGGCGGCCCCCCGGATGCCGACATGCTCATGGCGCGCGCCGACCTGGAGCAGGACTTCCCAAATTGCGAGGTGCTGCTTGCGCGGGAAATCGAGCGCGACGTGATCGAGGGAATATTCCACACGGGGCCGGCCTGCGTGGTGCAGTTCATCGCAAGAAAAAAGTGAAGCCGGGCAAGCCCGGTTCGTTGCGCCCCGACGCTCAGTCGGGAATTTCCGGTTCGACCAGCCGCATCAGTTGCGCCAGCGATTCCTGCCAGCCCAGGTAGCACATTTCTGGCGGTATCGCGGCCGGTATGCCTTCCTGCACGATGTTCACTTCCGTGCCGCAGGAGACCTGCCGCAGGGTGACGGTGGTTTGCATGCGGCCGGGCAGGTTCGGATCGTCAAACTGATCTGAATAGCGGATCTTCTGGCCCGGCACCAGCTCCAGGTATTCGCCGCCGAAGTTGTGGCTGTGGCCGGTGCCGAAGTTGCGGAACGACATCTTGTGCATGCCGCGGACCTTGGCGTCCAGTTGGTGGACCAGGCAGGTGTAGCCGTAGGGGGGAAGCCAGCGCGCAATCGCGTCGGGCTCCAGGAAGGCCCGATAGATGCGTTCGGCCGGCGCGCGCATGACGCGATGCAGGGTTACGGTTCCGGTAGTCATGGTAAGTCCGCCTTTGAAAAGGTTGTGCGTACTGACACGACGTATCAGTGGACCGGAAATCGACAGCGGGATTCCTGGGGGAAACCCTTAAGGAGCACATCTGGTCACGATTTGGCCGCAGGCGGCCCGGGCCAACGTGGCCCTTTATTCAATGGGCTCCCGCATCACCAGCACGGCGATCGTGTGGTTCTTCCAGAACACCTGATGTATGCGGGGCGCCAGCACGCGCAGCTCCTCGGGGCCGGCGCCGTCGAATGTCACCAGGACGGCGGGCCGCTCGCCCTCGCTCGGAACGCGCTGGATGCGGTCGAAGGACGGAAAGCCGTACTTCATGAGAAAGCTCCGGATGTCTTCGTCGGAGGTGCTTTCTTCCACGTGGTTGATCAGCAGGGCAGCCAAGATCGTTCTCCTAGGGCGTTGACGGGAGGGAGAGGGCAGCGCGTGGCTCAGAATTTCGCGGGAACCATCCTCAAGGGATGTCCCGGATCGCGGTAGCCGCCGGCCTTCTGCCGCTTGGGCAGCTTCACCTTGGCCCGCGGCATGCGCTTGTATGGGATATGGGCGAGCAGGTGGCTGATGATGTTCAGGCGCACCTTTTTCTTGTCATCCGACTGAGCGACGAACCATGGCGATACGCTGGTATCGGTCGCCGCGAACATATCGTCGCGGGCGCGCGAGTAGTCGTACCAGCGGCTGTACGAATCGAGGTCCATCCTGGTCAGCTTCCAGATCTTGCGCTCATCGGTGATGCGGGCCTGCAGCCGGCGGGTCTGTTCTTCTTCGCTGACTTCCAGCCAGTACTTGAGCAGGATGATGCCCGAGCCGACGATGGCGCGTTCGACCAGCGGCACGCCTTTCAGGAAGATCTTGACCTCGTCCTTGGTGCAGAACCCCATCACCCGTTCGACGCCGGCGCGGTTGTACCAGCTGCGGTCGAAGATCACGACCTCGCCCGCCGCCGGCAGGTAAGGCAGGTAGCGCTGCATGTACATCTGGGTTTTTTCGCGGTCCGAGGGGGCGGGCAGGGCGATCACCCGGAAGACGCGCGGGCTGACACGCTCGGTGATGGCCTTGATGGTTCCGCCCTTGCCGGCGCCGTCGCGTCCTTCGAAAAGAATGCAGACCTTGGCGCCGGTCTGGCTGACCCATTCCTGGAGCTTGACCAGCTCGATGTGCAGCCTGGCCAGCTCCTCTGCGTACTTCTTTCCCGAGAGCTTGGCTTGTGCCGGTGCCTTTTCTTCTGCTGCTGCCTTCTTCTGAGCGGTCATGACGTCACTCCAGAACATGCTGCCGGAAAACGGTCGAAGCGTTCGAATTTTTTACTGTAGCGCCGACCGCTGGCGCTTGTACACGGGCAGGCCGCAGCAGTGCTTTTTACCTAGTGCTTCCTCCGAAAAATGATCCTCTGGCTAGAAGCGGAAAAGGCCAATAGAATCAATTCGCACACTGCGCTCCGGCAAGGTCGGAGCTGCCTGGTGAACCATGGCGGTTAGGCTCTGCACGGACCCGATACCCGATGTCGCCGCTGACCTGTTCGAACCGGCTGTTGCTGATCGGCATGCTTTGCCTGGGCGGCTGCATGCGTGTCGGGCCGGACTTCGTGCCCCAGCGCACCGGTTGGGCCGCGGATTGGAGCACGCCTGCGCTGCAGCAGGCCAGCCGCCTGCAGTTGCAGCCGGACGCCCGCCAATGGTGGCAGGTCTTCGGCGATCCCGTCCTCGAATACCTGATCGCGCAGGCCGACGCGAACAACGCAGGCCTGCGCATCGCGGGCCTGCGGATCATGGAAGCCCGCGCGCAGCTCGGCATCGCCCAGAGCGGCCGCTACCCGCAGTCCCAGGTGGTCGGGGCCAACGCCCTGTATCAGCACCGGTCCTCGCGTTCAGCTGAAGGAAATCCGCGGCCCAGCAGCTTCTGGCAATACAGCGCCGGCTTCGACATAGGCTGGGAGCTGGACTTCTGGGGCCGGTTCAGCCGCGCCATCGAGTCGGCTGACGCGCTGTATTTCGAAGCCCAGGCCAATCGTGACGACGTGCTGGTGCTGCTGCATGCGCAGGTGGCGGAGAGCTACTACGCGCTGCGCACAGCCGAGGCGCGGCTGCGGATCGCCCGCGACAATGCCGGCATCCAGAAACGCAGCTACGAGATCACGCAAAAGCTGTTCCGCAGCGGCGAGACCGATGAACTGGACCTGCAGCAGGCCAGGACGCAGTACCTGAGCACCCTGGGCACCATCCCCGAATTCGAAAGCCAGATCATGCGGACCCGCAACGCCCTGGCGGTCCTGGTCGGCCGCCCGCCCGGCCCCATGCCGGAACTGGAGGACAAGACGGCGGTGGTCCCGCTGATCGGCCGGGCGGTGCTGCAGGACGTGCCCGCCAACCTGTTGCTGCGCCGTCCCGACATCCGCGCGGCGGAACTGCGCATCGCCGCGCAGTCGGCGCAAGTGGGCGTGGCCGCGGCGGATCTCTATCCTGCGCTGACCCTGCTGGGCAGCATCGCCTGGTCCGCCACGTCGCTGGCCGGCACGGCGGGCGGCATGGCGCTGTTGGCAGGCCCCGCCCTCAGCTGGAACGTGTTCGACCACGGCCGCCTGCAGAACAATGTGCGCGTGCAGGACGCCCGGCTGCAGCAGCTGATCGTGGCCTACCAGGATGACGTCCGGCAGGCGGCGCGCGAAGCCGACGACGCGGCCAGCGGCCTGATCAAGGCCCTGGAGCGCGACGGCATCCTGCAGCAGTCGGCGCAGGCCGCCGGGCGCTCGCTCACACTGGCCAACGCGCTCTACCGCGAGGGCTATACCGATTTCCAGCGCGTGCTGGACGCGCAGCAGGCGCTGGCGGTCCAGCAGGACGCCTACGTGGTGAACCGCGGCGGCGCGGTGAGCGACCTCATCGCCCTGTACAAGGCGCTGGGCGGCGGCTGGTACAGCGCGGAGCCGGTGCTCGACCCGGCGACCCGCGAGCAGATGCGGCAGCGCACCGACTGGGGCGATCTGCTGTCCGAACCGGCGCCTGCCTCCGACGCCGCCTTGTCCGCGCAAAAGGTGCGACCCGATGAGTGACTCGCCATCCCCGCCCGCCGCCGCGCCTGCGCCGGATCCCGCGAAAAAAGGCGTCCGATGGGCGGTCCTGTTCATCGTCCTGAGCCTGGCCTGGTATCTGCTGGCCGACCGCTACACCCCGTACACCCAGCAGGCGCGGGTGCAGGCTTTTGTCGTGCCGGTGGCGTCGGAGGTTTCGGGGCGCGTGACCCGGGTGCACGTGCGCAACAACCAGGACGTCGAGGCCGGCGCGGTCCTGTTCGACGTCGATCCCGAGCACTACCGCATTGCCGTCGACCGCGCCCGCGCCGACCTGGAATCCACGCGCAGACAGATCGGCGCCAGCACCGCGGGCATCGATTCGGCGCAGGCCTCCTTGCGCGCGGCGCAAGCCAACGAACTGAAGGCGCGCCAGGACAGCACCCGGCTCGAACGTCTGTACCGCGAGGATCAGGGCACCGTCTCGCTGCGCCGGCTGGAAATCGCGCGGGCGAATTTGGCGCAAGCCATCAGCCAGGTCGCCGCGGCGCGCGCCGAGGTGCAGCGCGCTCGCGAGCAGGAAGGCGGCAGCGAGGAAGACAACGCCAAGCTGCGCAGCGCCGCCGCCGCCCTGGAAAAGGCCGAACTGGACCTGGCCAACACGCAGGTGCGGGCGCGTTCGGCGGGACTGATCACCGATCTGCGCACCGATGCCGGGCAGTTCGCCGCCGCCGGCAACCCGGTCATGACGCTGATCGCCATCCATGACGTCTGGATCAGTGCGGAAATGACGGAGAACAACCTGGGCCATGTGGAATCGGGCACGCCGGTGGCGATCATCCTGGATGCGTTGCCGGGACAGATCTTCAAGGGCCGCGTGCGCAGCGTCGGGTATGGCGTCAACGTGGGGCCGGGCACGCCGCCCGGCAGCCTGCCCACGGTGCAGAACAGCCGCGACTGGCTGCGGCCGGCGCAGCGCTTTCCCGTCATCGTGGAATTCGATCCCGGCGACCTGCCGGCCCTGAGCGGCGTGCGCGTGGGCGGGCAAGCCGAGGTCATGGCCTTTCCCAATGCCGGCAATCCGCTCAATCTGCTGGGTCGCGGGTATATGCGGCTGATGAGCTGGCTTTCCTATGCGTACTGATCCCGATCCCCGCGGCCGGCGCGCACTGCGTGTGGGCGTGGGCACCGCCTGCTGCACGGCCATCAGCTTCGGCCTGGACCTGCCCATACCCATGGTCGCGCCGGTGCTGGGCGTGTTGCTGCTGGCTTCGATGAACCGGCCCCTGTCGTTCAAGAGCGGGCTGGGCCTGATGCTGATGGCGCTGCTCACCACCGCCATCGGCCTGCTGCTGAGCCCCTTGCTGCGCTACTACCCATTGAGCGGGGTGCTGCTGATCGCCCTTTGCCTTTACTTCGCCTTCCGCCACGGGCTGCGCGGCGGCAATAATCTGCTGTCGACTTTTCTCATCATCGGCCTGACGATGATTTCCGCCGCCGGCACCGTCGATTTCGCGCTGGCCGCCCTGGTGATCGAGGCGCTCGGCAAAGGATTGCTGGTCGCCGTCCTGGTGCTGGGCGGCTGCCATCTGCTGTTCCCTGAGTCGTCTGCCGCTCCTGCGCCGCCCGCGGCTCCAGTCCTGCCGCCGGACGAGGCCGGCCGCATGGCCCTGCGCGCCTCGCTCGTGGTGATGCCAGCCTTCCTGCTGGCCTTGACCGACCCGCTGGGCTACATGCCCATCATCCTGAAATCGGTCAGCCTAGGGCGGCAAAGCTGCGTCACGGCGGGGCAGGGCGCGGCCCGCGAACTGCTGGGCTCGACCTTGCTGGGCGGTGCGCTGGCGGTCGCTTTCTGGTGCGCCCTGAGCCTGTTCGTGAGCCTGTGGATGTTCTTTCTCTGGATGCTGCTGTTCGGCCTCGTGGCCGCGCGCAAGCTCTACCGGCTGAGTCCGACCCGGCATCCGCCCAGCTTCTGGCTGAACACGCTGGTGACGCTGGTCATCCTGCTGGGCCAGTCGGTGCAGGACAGCGTTGCTGGCAAGGACGTCTACACCGCATTTGCGGTGCGCATGGGCCTGTTCATCGGCGTCACGCTCTACGCCTGCCTGATGCTGCGCCTGCTCGAACCGCGCACCCGTGCGTCAGCCAGGCAGGATCCGGGAAACAATCCTTCAACCGCAGTCCCCTCAGACGCTTGAACCAGGAGGCAGCCATGTCATTGCCAGACGAACCAGCCCAACCCGCGCCCGCGGCGGGATGGCGCTTCAAATGCGGGATAGGATTGTTCATCATCGCCTTTGCCCTGTGGTTTCTCATCCCGGTGGCGGGTTACCTGGACGTGCCGGGTCCGCGCATCGCCGCGCTGACCGGCACGGTGTTCATCGCCAACAAGGTGCTGCTGTTGAGCTGCATCGCCGTCATGGGCAAGGAGGGCTTTCAGCGGCTGAAGTCCATCGTGTTCGGCCATGCCAGGAAACTCGCGCCCGTGCAGAAGGTCGGCCCCGTGCGCCACGCCATCGGCCTGATCATGTTCTTCCTGCCCATCCTGACCTCGGTGCTGGAACCCTACATCGACGAAATGTGGCCGGGCTTGCGGCCCAATCTGTGGCAGGCCCAACTGGCCGGGGACATCATGCTGATCGCCAGCTTCTTCGTGCTGGGCGGGGATTTCTGGAGCAAGCTCAGGGGATTGTTCGTGCGCACGGTGTAGCGGGGAAGCCTGCTGGATCCGCGCCGTCGTTTTCATAGGAGAATGCCGGTTCGCGCTCCCGCGCGCATTTTCAGCCATCACCAGGACCCGCCATGCCGCAACTCGACATCTATCAGGTAGACGCCTTCACCGCCGCGCCCTTCGGCGGCAATCCCGCCGCGGTGGTGCCGCTGCAGGCGTGGCTGGCGGACGAAACGCTGCAACGCATCGCCGAAGAAAACAATCTGTCGGAAACTGCCTACTTTGTACGCAAGGGCGATGTCCACGAGCTGCGCTGGTTCACGCCCGCGGTGGAGGTGGACTTGTGCGGCCACGCCACGCTGGCGTCGGCATGGGTGCTGTTCGAGCAATTGGGCGCAATAGAGGATGTACTGCGCTTCGCCACGCGCAGCGGCGAATTGCAGGTGCGCCGCGCTGGCGACCGGCTGGCGATGGATTTCCCGGCCAAGCAGCCCGAAGCGCAGGAAATCCCGCCGGGCTTGCTGCAGGCGCTGGGCCTGCCGGACGCGCAGGCGTTCTACAAGACGGACGACTATCTGGTGGTGATCGATGATGAAGCGCTGATCGATGCCTTGAAGCCGGACTTCGCCGCGCTGGCGGCCTTCGACACGCGCGGCGTGGCGGTGACGGCGCCGTCGGCGCAATTCGATTTCGTGTCGCGCTGGTTCGGGCCGCGCGTGGGCGTGAACGAGGATCCGGTGACCGGATCGGCGCATACCTCGCTGGCGCCGTACTGGGCCCAGCGCCTGGGCAAGCGCAGCCTGAGCGCGCAGCAGGGCGGGGCGCGCAAGGGCCAGCTGCATTGCGAGGTGCTGGACAACGGGCGGGTGATCATCAGCGGCCAGGCGGCGCTGTATCTGCGCGGTTCGATCTTTATCTGAGGGGCCAGGCCGCTGTCCGGGCGCAGGGCGGCTCCACCCAAAAAAAGAGATTGACACTATTTATGCTCAACACTAGCATAAATAGTGCTCTTTTTTTTGACCATTAAATGCTCAAACTGAGCATAAAAATCCGCGAGGAGACGCGTCCATGGATACCCCCAGCCGCCGCTACGTCGAATTCGATCTGCCCGCCACGCCCAGCTGCCCCAGCACCGTCGGCCAGGCTTGGGCCCGCGTGCCCGAACCCTTGCCAGCCGCCGCGCGAGCAGCCTGCGTGGCGCGTATACGCGAACTGCTGGCGCGGGAGCGCGCCGTGCTGGTCGCCCACTATTACGTCGACGCGGAACTGCAGGAACTGGCCGAACAGACCGGCGGCTGCGTTGGCGACTCGCTGGAGATGGCGCGCTTCGGGCGCGATCACGAGGCCCGCACGCTAGTGGTGGCCGGCGTGCGCTTCATGGGCGAGACGGCCAAGATACTGAGCCCGGACAAGCGCATCCTGATGCCGGACCTGGACGCCACGTGTTCGCTGGACCTGGGCTGTCCGGCCGCCGATTTCGCCGCGTGGTGCGATGCGCATCCCGACCGGACGGTGGTGGTCTACGCCAACACCAGTGCGGAGGTGAAGGCTCGCGCGGACTGGGTCGTCACTTCGTCCATCGCGCTTGACGTGATCGCCGACCTGCATGCGCGCGGCGAGAAAATCCTGTGGGCGCCGGACCGGCACCTGGGCGACTACGTGCAGCGCCAGACCGGCGCCGACATGCTGCTGTGGCAGGGTTCATGCCTGGTGCATGACGAGTTCAAGGGCGTCGAACTGGAACTGCTGCGCGCCGAACACCCGCAGGCCAAGGTGCTGGCGCATCCCGAGTCGCCCGCAGCGGTGCTGGCGCAGGCGGACGTGGTGGGCTCGACCACCCAACTGATCGAGGCTGCGCGCAAGTTCGATACCAGCTTGCTGATCGTGGCCACCGACCAGGGCATCCTGCACAAGATGCGGGCGCTGGCGCCCGGCAAGACCTTTCTGGCCGCGCCCACGGCGGGCGACAGCGCCAGTTGCAAGAGCTGCGCGCAATGTCCCTGGATGGCCATGAATGCCTTGACCAATCTGGCCGAGACGCTGGAGCACGGCCGCAACGAAATCACCTTGGATCCGGCGCTCGGCCTGCGCGCCAAGGCGCCGATCGACCGCATGCTGGACTTCGCGGAACGGCGCAAGCGCCGCGTGCAGGCCAGCGGCGACCTGGCGCAAGACACGCCGCTGTACGCCAGCGTCGGGCCGGCATAGGGACTACGGGAGGTCCGCTCATGGAATTCGACGTCATCATCATCGGCAGCGGGCTGGCCGGCATGGCCGCCGCGCTGGAACTCGCGCCGCGGCGGCGGG
>NZ_DATCUY010000519.1:0-3545 GCF_036567245.1 Achromobacter sp.
ATCGAAGTCAACCCTGACCCTGGACGACATCGCCGCAATCCGCATCTCGACCAAGAAGCTCGACGAGCTGTGCGCGGAATACCAGAAGTCCAAGCGGACGATCCAGCACATCCGCAAGGGCGAGACGTGGCGCGTGACCACCGGCCCATTCGCTGGCCTCGGCGCCAGAACCAGATCCCCATCCACCCTGGGAGCACCCGCATGAACAACCTGACGAAAATCGCAGCCCTCCCCACTGGAGGCGGCTGCCAATCTGCGCTGCGGCCGGAGGACAGGGGAGCGGAGCCGAAGCGGCGCATGGAACGGCTTCAGCTGTGCGGCGGGTTCATGGAGGTGTTGGCGCTGCCCGGCGATCAGATGGAAGCCGTGAGTGTCGAGCCCGGCGAATGGGCCAGCATCGGCGCTCGTCCCATGCTGACGGTGAACTTCCACGGCATTCCAATTGAGTTCGACGCGGAGCAGTTCAGAAGAGACTGGTGCGCGGATAACGAAAACCTGGTCGTCACGGCGCGGGCCTGGCCCGAGCTGTGCCGCGCCGATCTGAAAGGCGGTGGAGCTTGAAAATCATCGACCGCTACGCCAGCGCCATCCGTGCGTCGAGCCTCAAGCACGACGAGCGCAGCAGCCACGCCCCGACGGACGTCCTCGGCGCCTTCGGCATGGCCGACAAGCGGCTCTGCGAGAGGGATGAGGAACTGTCGGTCCCGCTCACGCGCCTGTTCTTGGGCGACAAAGCGGCATCGAAGGACGTCGTTCGCACCCTGACCAAGATGGCGCGCGGCAAGGCCCCGGCGCTGCGCACGCACATCACCACCGTCCAAGCCGAGGACATGGCCTGCGCCTGCCTGGCCTGGCACCGCGACAACGTCTGCAAGCCGTGCGGCGGGCACGGCCAGATGGTGATCAAGGGCAGCACCACCATCGGCGGCGCCATCTGCAAGGCCTGCCGCGGCACCGGCCAGATCCCGTTCGAGAAGCTGTTTCGCCACGACTGGCGCGAGCTGGCGCGCTGGCTGGTGTCCGAGATGGAGCGAGAGCAGGCGAAGGCCGGGCCGGCGGCGATGAAGGCGCTCGGGGCAAGTCTCAGCCTCGAATCCACTGGATGAATACCACTGGAACAACCAGAAACGTTGTGCTACAGTGCCGCCCACCTGTACAAAGTCGCTGTGTTGGCGACCAAGAAATATCGCAGGCCCGCCCTTGATGGCGGAGCCGACTCCGAAACAGGTGCATCAAGCCTGCGCTCTGGCAGGGACGTTCAAATCGCAAGACACGCCCTAGTAGCCAATAAGCCGGATAAAAGCCAAGAAGGTCCGGCACCCTGGCAGTTCGCAGACTTGATGGCGAATGCGCAGGTGCTGACTGCGCCAATCAGTGGAGCGAGAGATCACCCGGTGTAGCGATACAGTGCGGGTGTAGGGGCCGAGATGAGTATGGTTAGGCCCTGACGGTGATTTGGAAAACGAGGCGACACCACCAGCGCGCCTATCGCCCACATGCAGGAGATCATCGCCTGCCGTCATCAACTCACAAGCCGCCCAGATGAAAGTCTCGGCGGCTTCTTCGTTTTCGCCGTCATAGCTCAGCTGGTAGAGCGCCTCCCCTGTAAGGAGGATGTCGCAGGTTCGAATCCGTGCTGATGGCTCCAAGTTTCGGTGACAGCCGGCCGGGTGATGTCGAAGCGCTTCAACGCGCCGGGTCAGGTCTGACCCACAGGACCAAGCCCCGACCGCCGCCTGATGACAGCCAGACGCCATCCCACATATCCAGGACGCGCGCGGCCGAGGGCTTCCGAATTCAATCCCGAGCGCCTCCATCGGCATGCAGCCGTCTCTTCTGGCTGCCGTCTGCCGATAGCTCAACGCCAGTGCCTACCCGTGCGTCAACGGTGCACTCCCGACCGCCGCCGGCAGCCACCTCCCTGTCTTGTTTCCCAGGGATGCCGGCGGCGTGCCGGCCCCACAAGGAACAGCCCATGAGCTACTTCGCTGCCTCGCCTGTTCGCGAAACCACCGTCGAAGCTCGTGTGATCCGCGCCGACGGCACTGTCGAGGAGCTGGGGACGATCGCCTACTGGCATCGGTCGTGGTTCAAGCGCGCCGCCTGGCGCATCAAGCAACTCGCGCGCGGCCGGAAGCCGGGGCGCATCACTCAACGATAGGAGCGCACGATGGCCTTCGACCTCACCGTCTTCGCCGCCAAGGCGAAGGCATCGCTGGCAGTCGCCTCGACGCCCGCATTCACTCCCGACCCGGACAACGCTGCGGCGGTCGCGCAAGTCGCCGCCGCCATCGCTGACGCGCAGAAGCGCGCCGCGGTCCTGTCGATCTCCATCGCCGTGAGCGAGCGCGCCGCCGAACTCTGGTCGGGCATGGATGACACGCCGGCCGAGCGCCAAGCGCTTGCAGCCGCCGCCCAGACGCCGCTCGATCAGGCCGTCGATCTGCTGATCGCCGCCTATCTCACCACCGTCAAGGAGTAAGCCGTGGCCTTCGGAACTGCGACAATCTGCACCAACAGCGGCAAGGCAATCGCCGCCAAGCGCCACGTCGGCACCACGCCGTCGCAGGCGGAGCCCAACTACATCGGCATCGGCACGGGCGCCACGGGCGCCGCGCGCACGGCCGTCGCGGCCGACACCGCGCTGAGCACTGCCGTCGAATCGCGCGTGGCTGGCACCAGCAGCACCGTGACCACCACCGTGACGAACGACACCTACCAGACGGTGGGCACGATCACGGCCAGCGCCACGCGCGCAGTCGACGAGGCCGGAACGTTCGATGCCTCGGCGGCCGGGAACATGGACATCAGCGCCACCTTCGCGGTGGTCAATCTGGCGTCGGGCGACTCGCTTCAGTTGACCGTGAAAAAGGTCTTTGGTTAGCCATCAAGGCGCACGGCGCGCCTGAGACGACACGATGGCCCTCGTTCAGACGTCGAGCCCGCTGCGCACCCAGGGCGCGCTTGGAACTATCTCGCTTCCCAGCGTGGCTGCTGGGAACGCGCTGATCGTTGTTTGCAGCAACTTTGGCAGCGGGTTCACATCGGTCACGGGTAGCGTCAATGGCGCTTTCACGAAGGCCGTTGGGATCATCGACAACGGCAGCAACGCGGTTGAGGTCTGGTACAAGCTCAACACCTCGTCTGGATCGGAAACGATCTCCTTCGGCGTCACTAGTGCGACCGGTGACACGTACATCAGCGCCGATGCCATGGAGTGGAGCGGCGTCGCGACCAGCAGCGCCCTGGACCGCACCGGCACCGGAACCGATTCGCTGATGGCGACAGCATCGGCGGCCAACACGCAAGCCGCCGTGCTGGTGATTCATGCGACGGTGTGCGACACCGGGAATTCGGCTCTTGGGTGGGGCGTGCCGAGTGGCTACACGCTGGTCGACCGAGAAGCAGATTCCAACAACTTCACCGGCTACCAGGCGGCCTACAAGACCGTCTCCGCAACAGAGACCAGCACCGGGACGGCGACGAGCAGCGCACTGGCTGGATCGAACTTCGACAGCGTCATCGCGACGTTCAAGCTGGCCGGC
>NZ_DATCUY010000520.1:0-7561 GCF_036567245.1 Achromobacter sp.
GGCCGCGCGCGCAAAGCATGGGCAGCGGCGCGTCAGCGGGCCGCATGCGCCACTTCCTTGGCCGGGCCGGCCGGCTCGGGCGCCATCGAGGTCGGGCCCGGGCCCATATTGGGCAGCTTGTGGGCGATGCCCTTGTGGCAGTCGATGCAGGTCTTG
Organism: Achromobacter sp.; assembly: GCF_036567245.1. Lineage (GTDB taxonomy): Bacteria > Pseudomonadota > Gammaproteobacteria > Burkholderiales > Burkholderiaceae_B > Achromobacter. The sequence continues at coordinate 157 of NZ_DATCUY010000520.1, forward strand.
CTCTTGTCCGCCAGATAGGTGGAATGCATGTTCTGCGCGCGCGGGCTCTGGCGCGTGAAGTCCATGTACTCATAGTTGTGGCAGTTGCGGCATTCCAGCGAGTCGTTGGCCTTGAAGCGCGCCCATTCGTGCTGGGCCAGCTCCAGGCGCTTTTCAACGAATTTTTCGCGCGTGTCGATGGTGCCGAAGATCTTGCCCCACACCTCCTTGGACGCCTGCATCTTGCGCGCGATCTTGTCGGTCCAGTTGTGCGGCACGTGGCAGTCCGAGCACAGCGCCCGCACGCCGGAACGGTTGGTGAAGTGGATCGTCCCCTTCAACTCGGCATACACGTTGTCGCGCATTTCGTGGCAGCCGGTGCAGAACTTCTCGGTGTTGGTAAGTTCCATGGCGGTGTTGAAGGCGCCCCAGAACAGGATGCCGCCGATGAATCCGCCGACGGTCAGGAAGCCCAGGCTGAAATGTACGCTGGGCCGTCGGATGATGTTCCAGTAGCGCTTGATGAGTCCGAGCATGGCTGCCTCCGGTCGCTTACTTCTTGGCGGGCGCCGGGGCGGTCAGGCGCTTGAGGATCACATCGATGTCCTGGTAGGTATTGGACACCAGCGGCTTGGCCTCGGTCTGCGGCACGTGGCATTGCACACAGAAGTAGCGGCGCGGCGAGACTTCCGCCAGCACATTGCTGTCGCGGTCCATGTAGTGGGTCACGCTCAGGGGTGGGGCCTGGGTTTCCTCGGTATTCACGCGGGCGTGACAGGCCAGGCAGCGGTTGAAGTCCTTGTCGATCTGATAGCCGTCGATCTTGTGCGGAATGGTGGGCGGCTGCATGGAATAGGTGCGCATCCGCTTGATGTCCTTGTTTTCGACCGGACTGATGAGCGGCGGATCGGTCTCCTGCGCGACCGGGGTGGGGCCGCGCATGGGGTCTTCGACCTCCAGCGGCGGCGCCGCCCAGGCGGCTGAACCGAGGATGACGCACGTCGCGAGAGTAAGGGCGCGTAGGTTCATGGCTGTCTCCGGTTCGCCTTTCAGACCTTGACGATCTTGACCGCGCACTTCTTGAAGTCGGTCTGGAACGAGATCGGATCGGTGGCGTCCAGCGTGACCTTGTTGATCAGCTGGCCGGCGTCGAACCAGGGCACGAAGACCAGGCCGCGCGGCGGCTTGTCGCGGCCGCGGGTCTCCAGGCGTGTGCGCATCTTGCCGCGCCGCGACACGACCTCCACCTCGACGCCGCGCCGCAGGCCCATTTCCTGGGCGTCGTCGGGGTGCATGAAACAGACCGCGTTGGGAAAGGCGCGGTACAACTCCGGCACCCGTCGCGTCATCGAGCCGGAGTGCCAGTGTTCCAGGACGCGTCCGGTGGACAGCCAGAACGGGTATTCCTTGTCCGGCGATTCCGCGGGCGGTTCATAGGGCAGGGCATAGATCACCGCGCGGCCGTCCGGGTTGCCGTAGAACTCGAAGCCGGCGCCCGCTTTCACATAAGGGTCGCTGCCTTCGCGGTAGCGCCACAGCGTTTCCTTGCCCTTGACCACCGGCCAGCGCAGTCCGCGTACCTCGTGGTAGGTGTCGAACGGCGCCAGGTCGTGGCCGTGGCCGCGGCCGAACTCGGCGTATTCCTCGAACAGCCCCTTCTGCGCATAGAAGCCGAAGGCGTCGGCCTCCTGGTTGGCGTAGTCCTTGGCGCGCTCGGTGTTGGGATAGCGGTTGACTTTGCCGTTGGCGTACAGCACGTCGAACAGCGTCTTGCCGCGGTATTCGGGCTTCTTGGCCAGCAGATCGGCGGGCCAGACTTCCTCGACCTTGAAACGCTTGGAGAATTCCATCAGCTGCCACAGGTCCGAGCGGGCATCGCCCGGCGCGTTGACCAACTGGTGCCAGAACTGGGTGCGCCTTTCGGCATTGCCGTAGGCGCCTTCCTTTTCCACCCACATGGCGGTGGGCAGGATCAGGTCGGCCGATATCGTCGTGACCGTGGGGTAGGCGTCCGAGACCACGATGAAGTTCTCGGGGTTGCGATAGCCGGGCAGCCCCTCGTTCATCAGGTTGGCGGCCGCCTGCATATTGTTGTTGACCATCACCCAGTAGGCGTTGATCTTGCCGTCCTTGAGCATGCGGTTCTGCAACACCGCATGCGCGCCCACCTTGCTGGGGATGGTGCCGTCGGGCAGTTGCCAGATTTCCTCGGCGTGCGCGCGGTGCTTGGGATTGGTCACCACCAGATCGGCCGGCAGACGGTGCGAGAACGTGCCCACTTCGCGGGCGGTGCCACAGGCGGAGGGCTGGCCGGTCAGCGAGAACGGGCTGTTGCCCGGGGTGGAGATCTTGCCGGTCAGCAGATGGATGTTGTAGGCCATATTGTTGGCCCACACGCCGCGCGTGTGCTGGTTGAAGCCCATGGTCCAGAACGAGGTCACGCGCACCTTCGGGTCGGCATAGAGTTCGGCCAGCTCCTCCAGCTGCTTCTTGGGCACTCCGCTCAGCTTGGCGGTGTAGTCCAGGTCGTACTTGGAGACGAACTTGGCGAATTCATCGAAGGTCATCGGCTTGGAGCCGCCGGCGTCGCCCGCGTTCTTGGCGGCCTTCTGCAAGGGATGATCGGGGCGCAGCCCGTAGCCGATGTCGGTATTGCCTTCGCGGAACACCGTGTGCTTGTCGACGAAGTCGCGGTTCACGCGCTTGGTCTGGATGATGTGGTTGGCAATGTAGTTAAGGATCGCCAGGTCGGTCTGCGGCGTGAACGTCAATGCACTGTCGGCCAGCTCGTAGGAGCGGTGCTCGAAGGTGGACAGCACCACTACCCGGGTCTTGGGCGCGGACAAACGGCGGTCGGTCACGCGGGTCCACAGGATGGGGTGCATCTCCGCCATATTGGAGCCCCACAGCACGAAGGCATCGGCGTTTTCGATGTCGTCGTAGCAGCCCATGGGCTCGTCGGCGCCAAAGGTGCGCATGAAGCCCACCGCGGCCGAGGCCATGCAGTGGCGCGCATTCGGGTCCAAGTTGTTTGTGCGAAAGCCCGCCTTCATCAGCTTGAGCGCGGCGTAGCCTTCCCAGATGGTCCATTGGCCCGAGCCGAACATACCCACGGCTTCCGGGCCCTTATCCTTGAGCACCCGCTTGAACTGTTCCGCCATGACGTCGAAGGCCTGGTCCCAGGACACTGGCGCAAATTCGCCGTCCTTGGCGTACTTGCCGTCCTTCATGCGCAGGAGCGGCGTGGTCAGCCGGTCGTTGCCGTACATGATCTTGGACAGGAAATAGCCCTTGACGCAGTTCAGGCCCTTGTTCACCTCGGCGTTGAAATCGCCGTGCGTGGCCACGACCTGATTGTCCTTCACGGCGACGTTCACGCCGCAGCCGGTCCCGCAGAACCTACAGGGCGCCTTGGACCACTTGAGCTTGGCGGCCTCTGATTCAGTGACGATGTTCTGGGTGTAGCCGACGATGGGAATGCCGGCCACCGTCGCGGCCGCGGCGGCGGCGGATTGCTTGATGAAGTCTCTACGAGCCATTGCCATCGTCAATCTCCTCGTTCATCGCGTCCAGCGAGTCGGCATGCTGGTACACCAGCGCCGAAGCCAGCACGCCATCCAGGCGCTGGATCTCGGAGATCCGGGCCATCATGTCGTCGGTGGAGGGGGCTTCCAGGGTGACCACCAGTTTCCCGGTGTCGGAGGCGCCATGGATTTCCGCGCCGGCGATCGCAAGAATCGCCAGGCGAACGTCGGGCAAGCGGCGCGGCGAGGCGTGCACCACCATGCTGGCGATATGCAGCTCTGGCGGCGCCGCAAGCGGCGCGGAGTGGGGGGACGCGGACATGGGAGGGGTTCCGTCGCGTCGCATCAGCTACCGGGGGGGCCGGCGATCAGCTGATAGAACCAGACCAGGAAACCGTAGCCTGCCACGATGATGACCGACAGGACGGGGGCCATGACAGCCGTCAGGAACAGGAAACTACGTAGCTCCTGAGGCTTGGTGTAGCCATCGGACTCGTTTTGCACACACCACCTCACTACGACAGTTGGGGCATTGCGTTTAACGTGCGGATACCGAAGCTTTTAGCAGATGGCTTTGAAGGGCGTCAATGTTGCACCACCGCGTAACAATGCGCGCCAGCGCTGTATAGCGAGATGCAAAACGGGTAGGGCAACGATGAAAAACGTTACCGATGAACGGTCCTGGTGGCGCATGGGCAAGCGGCGCTCATGCGTGACGGCGCGGAGGCCTCGGGCCAGTTCAAGCAGCGGGCTGGAGGAACGCCGGGATGTCCCGCTTCAGCAGGTCGAGGACCGTCCGCACGCGTAGCGGCAATGGCCGCAGGGGGGGAACCAGCGCATTGAGCGGAAGAGGCGGGACGCGATAGCCGTCCAGTAGTTCCACGAGGCGTCCTTGCGCCAGCGCCCTGGCGCATGCGGGATGCTGCAGGACGCCGATGCCGCCGCCCGAGAGGATCAGGTCGTACATGGGACGCCAGTGGCTGACCGTCATGGCGGTCTTGATTCGCGTTTGGACCGCCGGCCCGTTCTCCCGCATCAGCGGCATCAGGTCGTTCATGAAAGCGGCCTTCACGCGGATGAATGGGTGGCAGGCCAGGTCCGCCGGCGTTTCCACCGGGCCGCAAGTCGCAAGGTAGGAGGGGGCTGCGACCAGCTTGCGGCCCACCCATCCCAGCGGAAAAGCGATATAGCCCCCGTTTTCGTTGAGACGGCCCAGCCGCAGCGAGATGTCGACCCCTTCGATGACCGGATCGGAGATGGCGTCGCTCAGCGTGAGGTCCATGTGCAAATCAGGATGGGCGGCACGCACATTCATCAAGGCTTTGGGCACGACGGTCTCGCCCAGGCACTGCGGCGCGGCGAGTCTCAAGTCTCCTTGTATCTGTCCATCGCTTAATGTTACTGAATTTATCGTCATTTCAGCCGCATCCAGCAAGTGCTTGCCCTGTTCGTAGAATGTCCGGCCTTCGGCGGTACAGGTCAGTTTGCGAGAACTGCGCACCAACAGGCGGGCGCTGAGGAAACGCTCCAGCTTGTCGATGCGTTCGCTCACAGATGGTTGGCTCATGTCGAGATCGCGCGCTGCCCCAGAGATCGTTCCGCGTTCCACCACGCGGAGAAAGATGCGTATTGTTGCCAGCAAATCCATGGAGCCGCTCCTCATGAAACCCATGTCGTCACTAGGACGAATGAGCGGTCCATTTGTTTACCAACGGCAGGGTGCTGGAAATCTTAATTCCGTGTGCTACCCGCTAGCGGCGTGCCGGTATAGGTAGTCCAGGCCGATACGTCCCATAGGCCCGAATGCAATGTGCGGTTGCAATTGCGCGCCGTAGTCTTTGCCTCAATGCATCACCCGATGCAGTCGCTGCGGGACTCCTCCGCCGGCTAGCCAGGCGTCCCGCGATGATCTCGGCTCACTTCCTTTTCCATCTTCATCAATAGATCGACCGCTAGTTAGACACAGTTAGCGCCAGCCCGGCTTCGCCTGGAGCGCTTGCGAGGCAGCGTGGCGAAAGTAGCCGCGGCTTGTTCCCGGTCCTGTCAGGGCGTCGCGATGGGCCGCGGAGATGAGAGATTCCATTGAGTTTTTGAACTGGAGCAACCATTCATGAACAAAATGTTGGGGAACGTATGGATCGATGCGGATGAGTACGCGATGGTACGCGGGCAGTCCGTTCGGAAGCACCTGAAGCGGGACATGCGCCTGGCGCCCATCGCGGCGGGGCTTGCGCTCTTCGCGGGCTTGATGGGCGCGGACCCGCAGGCTCATGCAGCAACGTACAACCCGACCAATTGCGGTTCCCCCAAAGGGACGGGGCCGGACGGCGTGGCCTATCCCGCGGGCAAGAATCCGAAAGACGGGTCCGGCCTGTGGTCCAACGTGCTCGGCTGCGATGCCGACGGCGGCGGCTACACCGGCGTGCAGGTCTTTGGCTTCAATGCGGCGGCGACAGGCAACGGTGCGACCGCCCTGGGTTTTGCGGCGACCGCGGCAATCCGGAGCACCGCCGTGGGCATGCAGGCCAGTGCCCTGGCGGCGGGCGCTACCGCGCTTGGCCAATGGGCCCGCGCCACGGCGGCCGGCAGCATTGCCATAGGCGGCAATACGTCTTCCAACACGGCGGCGGCGGGCGCGCAGGCATCGGGCCCTGGCGCCGTGGCGATTGCCGGAGAGTCGCGCGCCCTGGGCTCTGACTCCGTCGCCCTTGGCACGCGGGCGCAGGCGCGTAGCGATGGCGACGTGGCCATCGGCATAGGCAGCGTGGCTGATGGTTCCACAGGGAACTTCTCCGCGGTGGCCATCGGCCGCGACAGCTCGGCGATCGGTGAAAACTCGGTGGCGTTCGGTAATGCCAATCGGGCCACGGGACCAGGGGCCGTCGCGCTGGGCAATAGCTCGGCGGCTACAGGTGCCGCGGCGTTAGCCGTTGGCAACGATGCCAACGCGCTGGCGGCGCGGAGCATGGCGTTAGGGTTCGATTCGGTCGCGACGAACTCGGACGACGTCGCGCTCGGGGCGGGATCCGCGACCGCGGCAGCCGTCGGCACGTCCGGCGCCGCAATCGCGGGACGCTCCTATTCGTTCGCCGGGTCGGCGCCCACCAGCACGGTCAGCGTGGGCAGCACAGGCGCGGAGCGCTCCGTCACGAATGTCGCGGCAGGGCGGCTCGGCGCTCTCAGCACGGATGCCATCAACGGCTCGCAGCTCCATGCCACGAATCAGGCGGTGGATGCATTGGGCGACCGGGCGGTGACCTACGACGGCAACGCGGGTGACCCGAAAGGCTTGATCACGCTGGCCGGCCCTGCGTCCGCGGATGGCGGCCTGACGGGCGGCACCAAGCTCACCAACCTGGCGCGCGGGGCGGTATCGGCCGCCAGCACCGATGCGGTGAACGGTTCGCAGCTGCACGAGACGAACCAGGACGTGCTGCGGGTGGGCGACAGGGTGACGAATCTGGGCGACACGGTGACAAGCATGGGCGATACCGTGACGAACCTCGGCGACACGGTGACGAACATGGGCGGCACCGTGACGACGCTTGGCGATACGCTCACGAGTCTCGGCGGCACCTTGGCAAACCTGACCGGCGATACGAGCGTGGCGTACACGGACGCTAATGGTCTGGGCATCCGCTACGCGCGGACCAACGAGCGGGGGCTGACGCCCGCTGACGCCTACGCCCAGAGCCCTGGCAGCACGGCGCTGGGCTATAGCGCGCGGGCCACAGCCGACAACGCGCTGGCGCTGGGCCGCGATGCCCAGGTCAGCCATGCGGGCAGCGTGGCGCTGGGCGCCAATACGGTCGCCAATGGCGCGACGCTGGCCGCGTCAGCGTACCGGTCGGGTACGGCGGCGGTGGCTGGCGCAGCGCCGGTGGGCGAAGTGAGCATAGGCT
>NZ_DATCUY010000521.1:0-14717 GCF_036567245.1 Achromobacter sp.
AAGCCCTGGCCCGCGTCGTCGCCGGCCGCGAAGCCTATCGCGCGGCGGGCGACTTGCGCGTGCTGCATCGCTACCAACGCGCGCGCGCCGAGCCGGTGCTGGCCATGCGCCTGGCCACCGACGGCCTGCACAAGCTGTTCGCGTCCCGCGCCACGCCGCTGGTGTGGCTGCGCAACGCCGGCATGCATTGGGTCGAAAAGGCGCCGTTGGTAAAGCGCCGCCTGATCGCCGGCGCATCGGCCAATTGAGTCCTGCCGCGGCGGGCCGTTGAACCTTGGCCCGGGGCGGCAGTCTGACAGGCATTCGCGCGGCGTTCGGACCCGTCCCCGCCGGCACTGCCGGGATGCGTTACGCTTGCGTCCAAAGAACACGATAAGTACAGGAGTACTGATGAACTTCCGCATCTCCGCCACGCTGGCGGCTTGTTTCCTGGCCGGTGGCCTGGGGTTGTCCGCCACGGCGCTGGCGCAGGCGCCCGCCAAGGGCGACAAGTCCGTGTCCACGCAGTCCGTCGGTCAGCCTGGCAAGGACGAAAAAAGCGTTTCGACCACGCAGGTCGATCCCGTTGCGGATGCCGTCAAGGAACGTTTCCAGCAGCGGTTCACCGGCATGGACGTGACGGCCGTGCGCCGCACGCCCTATGGCCTGTTTGAAGTGCAGTTGGGCATGGACCTGATCTACACGGACGAAAAGGTCACCTGGGTCATGGAAGGGCCGTTGATCGACGCCATGACGCGCCGCGACGTTACCCGCGAATCGCAAGAAAAGCTCAGCGCCGTCTCGTTCGACCAGCTGCCGCTGGACCTGGCCATCAAGCAGGTCAAGGGCGACGGCTCGCGCAAGGTCGCGATCTTCGAAGATCCCAATTGCGGCTATTGCAAGCAGTTGCGCAAGACGATGGAAGACCTGGACAACGTCACCGTCTACACCTTCATGTACCCGATCCTGTCGCCCGATTCCAAGGACAAGGTGCGTGACGTCTGGTGCGCGGCCGACAAGGGCCGTGCTTGGGACGACTGGATGGTGCGCGGCAAGAAGCCCGCGACCGCCCGTTGCGACGTGCCGGAAGACAAGCTGCTGGCCCTGGGCCACAAGCTGATGGTGCGCGGCACGCCGACGCTGTTCTTCGCCGACGGTTCGCGCGTCAGCGGGGCGATCCCGCTTGACCAACTCAATGCCCGTTTGAACTGACCGGCGCCGCGCGCCGGCCGGGTAGGCTGGCGCGGCTAGCGCCACGCCACCCGGAGACCCCACTTGAAAATCGCAATTCTCGACGATTACCACGACGTAGCCCGGCGCTATGCGGATTGGACCTCTTTGGGCGGCGGCGCCGAGGTGCAGATCTTCAACAACTTCATCCCGGACGAACAGGTCGAGCCCACGCTTGAGCCCTTCGACGTGATCGTGGCCATGCGCGAGCGCACGCCGTTCCCCGCCGAGCGCATCCGCGCATTGCCCAAACTGCGCCTGCTGGTCACGACGGGCATGCGCAACAACGCGATCGACATGCCGGCCTGCACCGCGCAGGGCGTCGTCGTGTGCGGCGCGCCCGGCAGCGCGGACGCCAGCACCGCCACGGCCGAACTGGCCTGGGCGCACATCCTGGGCCTGTTCAAGCACCTGCCCGCCGAAGACGCGGCCATGCGCCGCGGCATGTGGCAAACCGCCATGCCCGAGCCTCTGGCCGGCAAACGGCTGGGCGTGCTGGGCCTGGGCAAGCTGGGCGCTGCCGTGGCCAAGGTGGGCCAGGCGTTTGGCATGGACGTGGTGGCCTGGAGCCCCAACCTGACGGACGAGCGCGCCGAGGCTGCTGGCGTCAAGCGGGTGGACAAGCACGAACTCTTCGCAACGTCGGACGTCGTCAGCCTGCACCTGATCCTGTCGGACCGCAGCCGCCATGTGGTCGACGCCGCCGCATTGGCCGCGATGAAGCCCACCGCCTATCTGGTGAACACGTCGCGCGCCGGCCTGGTGGATCAGGAAGCGCTGATGGACGCGCTGGTGAAGTTCCGTATCGCGGGCGCGGGCCTGGACGTATACGCGGAAGAGCCGCTATCGCCCACCGACACCGTCCGCGATCTCGACAACGTGATCCTGACTCCGCATCTGGGCTATGTCAGCCGCGAGAACTTCGAGGCGTTCTACCAAAACGCGCTGGAAGCCGTGAAGGCGTTCCAGGCGGGCAAACCGATCCGCGTGCTGAACGCGTAGCCATGCGTCGCAGGCGAAAAAATGGCCGCAATGACGCGGCCATTTTTTTTGTGCGCAACGGGTTATATCAGCTGCGCGTGAACGTCACCTTCTTTTCGATGATCGCGCCCGGTTCCAGCGCATTCGGCGTGTCGCCACACGCGTCGTCGCCGTCTTCGTCGGGATCCACCGCGTCAAACGCCGTGTCGCCATTGGCGTCCGGCACGCCCGTGGGCTTCAGGCCCACGAAGTCGAACAGGTCGCGGTCCATCAGGTGCGACGGCACCACGCGCGACAGCGCGTTGAACACGTTCCACGAGCGGCCTGGATGCTGCTTGTCCCAGTCCTTGATCATCCGGCCCACTTCCTTGCGCTTCAGGTTTTCCTGGGAACCGCAGAGATTGCACGGGATGATGGGGAATTGCTTGAGTTCGGCGTAGGCGATCAGGTCCGATTCGGCCACATAGGCCAGCGGGCGGATCACCGTGTGGCGGCCGTCGTCGGACACCAGCTTGGGCGGCATGCCCTTGGCCTTGCCGCCATAGAACAGGTTCAGGAAGAACGTGCCCAGGATGTCGTCGCGGTGGTGGCCCAGCGCGATCTTGGTGGCGCCCAGCTCGGAGGCGACGCGGTACAGGATGCCGCGGCGCAAGCGCGAACAGAGCGAGCACATGGTCTTGCCCTCTTCCAGCACGCGCGTGACGATGGAATACGTGTCCTGCGTTTCGATGTGGAAGGGTACGCCCAGCGTCTTCAGATACTCGGGCAGGATATGGTCGGGAAAGCCCGGCTGCTTCTGGTCCAGATTGACCGCGATCAGCTCGAACTTGAAGGGCGCGCGCTTCTGCAGCTGCAGCAGGATGTCCAGCATCGCATAGGAATCCTTGCCGCCGGACAGACAGACCATCACGCGGTCGCCTTCCCCGATCATGTTGTAGTCGGAGAGGGCGCGGGTGGTTTCGCGCGCCAGGCGCTTGGTCAGCTTGTTGCCTTCGTGGCGGGCCTTTTCTTCGGCCTCGGTGCGAAAGCGGACTTCGGGGGTAGCGATATCGTTCATGGTCAACGCGTGATCTGGATTTCCACGCCCACCGCCGCGCAGTCGGAAAAGGCCATGGGCTTGCTGATGCGCAGGCGCAGCGCGCGGATTTCCTGGAAGTCGGCCAGCAGGCGTGCCGCGACCTGTTCCGACAGGGTTTCGATCAGGTTCACGTGCGCCTGCGTGCATTCTTCCACGATGGCCTCGCGTAGCCGGCGGTAGTCCAGCACGCTGTGGATGTCGTGGTCGTCGACCGAGCGCTGGATGTCCACGTCGAATTCGGCGTCGACATGCAGGGGCTGGGTGGCGCGGCGCTCGTGCTCGAGGATGCCGATGCGGGCATCGAGCGCGAGCCCGGAAAGAATGATACGGCGTGTAGGCATGATGAAAACCTGGGTGGGGTAGCCCGGAATTGTAAGGCGACAGCGGAACGAGGGCGGCGCGCTGGCTACAATCCGGCCATGTCCGGGCGTCCGCGAGGCGCCGGCGCAGTCAATAAGGGGTGAAATGCAACAGATGCACGATTCGGTCATTGTAGGCGGCGGCCCGGCCGGCGCCTCCTGCGCCCTGTGGTTGGCGCGGCTGGGCCTGTCCCCGCTACTGGTCGAGGCCGGCCCCCGACTCGGCGGGCTGGGCAATGACAACCCCTTCGCCGACGACTGGATTGCCGTGCTGCCGGGCGTCACCGGGCAGCAGGTGGCCGCCAATATCGACGCCAGCGTGCGTGCGGCCGGCGTGCCGCTGCGCCTGGAAACCCGCGTAACCGGGGTGCGTCCCTGCAAGGGCGGCATCGAGGCTACGCTGGCCGGCCCGGATGGCGCCCAATCCCTGGTCCGCGGGCGCACCCTGGTAATCGCCTCCGGCGTGCGCGCCAAGGGCCTGCCGGACCATGCACCGGGCGCATCCTGGCCGGGCGTGCTGATCGGTCCCGGTTCGCCCATCGTGGCGCAGGACTACTCGGGCCTGTCGGTGGCCGTGCTGGGCGGGGGCGACAATGCCTTCGAAAACTATGTCTACGTGCGCAACCGCGGCGCCCGCAGCGTGCATCTCTATGCCCGCAGCGTCCGCGCCCAGCAGCAATGGGTGACGCGCGCCGGCCGCGAAGGCGTGCATATCGGCCCATACAAGGTGGACCCCGCCACGCGTAGCGTGGACGGCAGGCAGTACGACCTGATCCTGGTCTTCTACGGCTGGGAGCCCCAGGCCGGCTTTGCCGACGGCCTGCACCTGGCCCGCGACGAGCGCGGCTACATCCGCACGGACTTTGCCACCGCCGAGACCAGCGTGCCCGACATCTACGCCGTGGGCGAGGTGGCGCACCGCATGCATCCCTGCGTGGTCACCTCCATGGCCGACGGGGTGGTCGCGGCCAAGGCCATCCAGCGCCGCTGGGAGCGCGGCGCGGAGTAGGGCGCGTTCAGCCTTCGAGCAGGAATTCCACCACCGCGGCTTCGAACGCCCCGGGCAATTCGATGTTCGCCAAGTGCACGGCCGGCAGCGTCAGCAGCCTGGCCCCGGGAATGGTCGCGGCGATCTGTTCGCCATGGCTGGCCGCGGTGACCGTGTCGTGCTGGCCGGCGATGACCAGCGTCGGATTGGGGATCAGGACGATGGTCCGGCGCAGGTCGAAATCCCGCACGGCCGCGAATGCACCCGCCAAGCCATGCTTGGCGTTACTCAGCAGCATGGCGCGGAACGGATCGACGGCCGGGTTGCCTGCTCGTAACCAGGACTCAGGAAACCAGTTTCTCAGGAAAGTCTCGGCCGTTTCCGTCATGTCTTCCGCCCGCAGCGTGGCGGCGATACGTTCGTCCCATTGCGGCGCCGGTCCCAGATAGGCTGAAGTGTTGCTCAGGATCAGGCGGCCGACGCGCTCAGGAGCATGCACCCCCAGCCACTGGCCGACGATGCCGCCCAGCGACAGCCCCAGGAAATGCGCGCGCTCGATGCCCAGTCCATCCAGCAGCTCCAGCACGTCACGGCCCAGGCGGTCCAGCGAGTAAGGACCCTGCGGCACGCTGGACGCGCCATGCCCGCGATAGTCGTAACGCAGTACGCGGAAGTGGCGGGTCAGCGCGGGTATCTGCGCGTCCCACATGTGCAGCGTGGTGCCGATGGAGTTCGCCAACACCAGCGTGGGCAGGTCTGCGCGCCCGTCGTAGCGGTAGGCGATGCGGGCGTCGTCGCCGGCGGTGAAGTAAGAAACGTCTTGCATGATGGTTGGCCTCATGTGATTGCGCATGAGGAAAATCGTAGTTGCGCGCCAATCAAGAAAAAATTACAAAGTTCGCACAATCATTGTCGGAAAAACGGACATGAGCGAATTCACGCTGCACGACCTCCAATGCTTCGACGCTGTGGTGCGCGCCGGCGGCTTCCAGGCGGCCGCAGCAATGCTGCACCGCTCGCACCCGGCGGTGTTCGCCGCCGTGGCCAAGCTGGAACGTCAGCTGGGCCTGGCCTTGCTGGATCGCAGCGGCTACCGCGTGAGCCTGACTGCCGCGGGGCATTCCTTCCACGCGCGTGCCCAATCGCTGCTGCGCGAACTGATCGCCTTGCGCGCGCACGCCGAACAACTGTCCATGGGCGAGGAAACCGAACTGCGCATCGTGATCGGCGATTTCTGTCCGCGTCCTTATGTGCTGGGCTTGTTGAGCCGCTTCTTCGCGGACTGTCCGGCCACGCGCCTGGACCTGCACTTCGAAGCCGTGTCCGGGCCGTTGGAACGCCTTTACGACGGCGAGGCCGACCTCATCCTGCATCGCGTCGACAAGAACGACGCCCGCATCGAATGGGTCGATTTGGCCAAGGTGCCTTTCGTGCCCGTCGTGGCGCCGGGCTTTCTGCGGGACCCCATGCCGCGCGCGATCAAACCTGCGCTGCTGCGCGACTACACGCAATGCGTCATGCGCGATACCGCGAGGCACATGCCGCCGCAGGATTACTTCACGGTGCAAGGCGCGCGCCAATGCACGGTGGCGGACCAGTTGATGAAGAAGGAGATCATTGTGCAGGGCATGGGCTGGGGGCATATGCCGCGCTTTCTCATCGACGATGAACTGCGTGACGGCAGTCTGCTTTCCATCGCCAACCGCCATCTTCCCGGCAGCGTCGAAGAACTGGTGGCGGCGCGACGCACGGACCGGGCGCAAGGCCCGGTTTCGAACCGCTTGTGGCAAGCTCTGCAGGATGCCGCGCCAGCCTTGCGCCGCGCCTTGGCATCGCACCGCAGCCGCTAAGGGAAAATACGCATGGCATAGCGCCACACGCTTCTTCAGAATGCCTTCCAGACGCAAGTTCGTCTTCAAATTTTCGCCGACTGCCAGTGTTGCCAGTCAGGCGTAGGGCAAAAAGGCCCGAGCCGGAATTTCCGGCTCGGGCCTTTTCGTTTTCCGTTTGTCCATCGCTTTCCTTCGAATGGCGTTTCGCTGCGCCGTGGGCTCAGCTTTGCCTGAAGAAACGTGGACGCTGCGGGCGGACGGCAGTCGTCGTGATGTGGTGGGCAATGGCGCCTGTCCAATCCCGGGCAGTTCAGGGCTTGCGTGCAAGCCCCGGCCGGAGGCTTGCCTTCAGAAACGCACAGGAGCGCAACGATGAGCGTATACAACCGCCGCCGCTTTCTGCAGCACAGCGGCTCCATGGTCCTACTGAGTGCCGCATCGGGGATGGCAGCCTTGCCCCGCCAGGCTTATGCCCAAGACACCGTCAAACTGGGCCTGCTGCATTCCCTGTCCGGCACCATCGCCATCGCCGAGGCGTCGCTGGTGGACGCGGAGAAGCTGGCGATCGAAGAGATCAACGCCGCGGGCGGCGTGATGGGCCGCAAGATCGAACCCGTGGTCGAGGACGGCGCGAGCGAGAACGCGGTGTTTGCCGAGAAGGCGCGCAAGCTGCTCGACCGCGACAAGGTCGCGGCCATCGTGGGCTGCTATACCTCGGCCTCGCGCAAGGCGTTGCTGCCGGTGCTGGCGCGCAGCAAGGGCCTGCTTTACTACCCCACTTACTACGAGGGCCAGGAGCAGGACGCGCGGGTGTTCTACCCGTCGCAGGAAGCCACGCAGTCGGTGATCGCGGCGGTGGAATGGATGGCGCGTGAAAAGGGCAAGACCTTCTTCCTGGTCGGCTCCGACTATATCTATCCTCGCACCTGCAACAAGATCGCCAAGCCGGCCATCGCGCGCATGAACGCCAAGGTGGTGGGCGAAGAGTACGCGCCGCTGGGGCACACGGAATTCTCTTCCATCATCAACAAGATCAAGGCGGCCAAGCCCGAGTGCATCTACAGCACCGTGGTGGGCGGCTCGAACGTGGCGTTCTACAAGCAGTTGCGCGCAGCCGGCCTGGACGGCACGCGCGTCGTGCTGTTGTCCACCGTGGTGTCGGAGAACGAGATCGAAGGCATCGGCAAGGACAATGCGGCGGGCTACTACGCCTGCATGGGCTATTTCCAGAGCCTGCAGAATCCGGCCAACGAAAAGTTCGTCCGCGCCTTCAAGGCCAAGTACGGCCAGGACCGCGTCATCGGCGACCCGATGGAGGTTGCCTACAACAGCGTGTACCTGTGGAAGCTCGGCGTGGAGAAGGCCGGTTCGTTCGATCCCGACAAGGTGATCGCGGCCTCGGCGGGGCTGACGTTGCAAGCGCCGGAGGGCACCGTGCGCGTGCATGAAACCAACCACCACGTCTGGAAGAAGGTGCGCGTGGGCAAGGCCAGGCCCGACGGGCAGTTCGACATCGTGTGGGAATCGGCGGACCTGATCGAACCCAATCCCTTCCCGAAGCTGTAGCCCGCGCTTGCGATGCGCGCAAGCCCATGGCCGGCGGCCTTGCCGCCGGCGCAGCCTGGAACGTGACCATGAATCTCGATATCGCGGCAATGCAGCTTTTCAACGGGATCAGCCTCTTCAGCATTCTTCTGCTGATGGCGATCGGCCTGGCCGTCGTGTTCGGCCTGATGGGCGTCATCAACATGGCCCACGGCGAACTGATGGCCATGGGGGCCTACACGACCTATCTGGTTTCGGTGGCGTTCCAGCATTGGGCGCCGGGCTGGATGGACGTTTATCTGTTCGCGGCCATTCCGCTGGCGTTCCTGGTCACCTTCGCATTCGGCTATGTGCTTGAGCGCGGCTTCATCCGCTGGTTCTACAACCGTCCGCTGGACACGCTGCTGGCGACCTGGGGCTTGAGCCTGATCCTGCAGCAGGCCTATCGCTCGCTATTCGGCGCGCAGGAGGTCAGCGTGCCGCTGGCCTCCTGGCTCAGCGGCGCGTGGGAGCCCACGCCCGACCTGCAGTTCCCGCTGAACCGCATCTTCATTCTCGGCCTGACGTTGCTGGTGGCCGTGGGCGTGTACCTGCTGCTGTATCGCAGCGCCTGGGGCCTGCGGGTGCGCGCCGTCACCCAGAACCGCGCGATGGCCGGCGCCGTCGGCATCAACACGCGGCGCGTGGATGCGCTCACCTTCGCGCTGGGCTCCGGCCTGGCGGGCATCGCCGGCTGTGTCTTCACCATGATCGGGTCGACCAACCCCGGCACCGGCCAGCTCTACATCGTCGACTCGTTCATCGTGGTGGTGTTCGGCGGCGTGCAAAGCCTGCTGGGAACGGCGTTCTCCGGCCTGGCCATCGCGCAGTCGCAGACCACGCTGGAGTACCTGATGAGCGGCTCGATGGCCAAGGTCACGATCCTGGTCCTGGTGATCGTGGTGCTCTATTTCCGCCCGAACGGGCTGTTCGCCAACAAGACTCGGGGGTGATGCGATGAAGGCCCTGCACCGGAAAACCGAAGAGATCGCGATCCTGTTGGTCGCGGCGCTGATCCTGGCTGTACTGCCCCTGTCGCTGGATCCATTCCGGCTGAACCTGATCGGCAAGTACATGGCGTTCGCCTTCGTGGCGATAGGCATCGTGCTGACCTGGGGCTACAGCGGCGTGCTGAGCCTCGGGCAAGGCATCTTCTTCGGCCTGGGCGGCTACATGATGGCCATGTTCCTGAAGCTGGAGGCCTCGGCGCCGGAACTGCCCGACTTCATGGTGTGGAGCAGCGTGGAGAGCCTGCCGGTCTGGTGGCAGCCGTTCCATTCGCTGACGCTGACGCTCTTGCTGATCGTGGTCCTGCCGGGCCTGGCCGCCTATCTGTTTTCCCTGGCGATTTTCCGCAAGCGGGTCAGCGGGGTGTACTTCGCCATCGTGACGCTGGCCCTGGCGATGACGCTGACCGTGCTCATCATCGGCCAGCAGGGAGACACGGGCGGCGCCAACGGCATTACCGACTTCCGCACGCTGCTGGGCTGGGACATCGTCGGCGACGATGGCAAGCAGGCGCTGTACTTCATCGAGGCCGGCGCGCTGATCGTGGCGATGCTGGCGGCGCTGGCGATCGTGCGCAGCCGGCTGGGAAAGATCCTGATCGCCATCCGCGACCGCGAGGACCGCGTGCGCTTCTCGGGCTACGACACCGCGCACGTGAAGGCCTGCATTTTCGCGGTGGCGGCGGTCCTGTCGTCCATCGGCGGCGCCTTCTTCACCTTGCAGGTGGGCCTGATCTCTCCGGGAGCGATCGGCGTGGTGGCGTCGATCGAAATGGTGATCTATGCCGCGGTCGGCGGCCGTCTGTCGATTCCCGGCGCGGTGGTCGGTGCCTTGCTGATCGGCTTTCTCAAATCCTATCTGTCCGAGACCTTCCCGGAAGTGTGGCTGTACTTCCTGGGCGCCATCTTCATTGCGGTGGTCGTGATCATGCCCAACGGCCTGGCCGGCGTGTTCGGTCAGATCCAGGCGCGCCGCGCCGCGGGGAGCGCGCGATGAGCGCCACCCTGGACCTGCAGGAGCCCGCGAGCATGGACATGAGCAGCGACCGCCCGGCGCCTGGCGCCATCCTCAGCGTCGAGGACCTGACGGTCTCGTTCGACGGCTTCCGGGCCGTGGACGGCCTGAGCCTGCGCGTGGCGCAGGACGAACTGCGCGTCATCATCGGCCCCAACGGTGCGGGCAAGACCACGCTGCTGGACATCATCTGCGGCAAGACCCGGCCGTCCGCGGGCCGCGTGATGTTCCAGGGGCGCGACCTGGTACGTATGGCGGAATTCGACATCGTGCGTGCCGGCGTGGGGCGCAAGTTCCAGACGCCATCGGTCTACGAAGACCTGACCGTGCTGGAGAACTTCGAGATCTCGCTGCCGAACGCGCACGGCGTGGTCCGTTCGCTGCGGTTCCGGCGCACGGCCGACATCCGCGAGCGCATCCAGGACATGGCCGCACAGGTGTTCCTGCAGGACCGCCTGGCGGAGAAGGCGGGCCGCCTGAGCCATGGGCAGAAACAGTGGCTGGAGATCGGCATGCTGCTGATGCAGAGCCCGCAGCTGCTGTTGCTGGACGAGCCCGTGGCCGGCATGAGTCCGCGCGAGCGCGAACAGACGGCCGAGCTGTTGGCGCGGATCTCGCGCGGAAAATCGATGGTCGTCATCGAGCATGACATGGATTTCGTCAAGCGCATCGCGCACAAGGTGACCGTGCTGCACCAGGGCCGGCTGCTGAGTGAAGGCACGGTGGCCGAGGTGCAGGCCGATCCGCGCGTGCTGGACGTGTACCTGGGCCATTGAAAGGAGGGCACCCCATGTTCCGGATCGACAAGCTGAATGTGAGTTACGGGGAGTCCCACGTCGTCCACGACGTGTGCTTCGAAGTGGCGCCCCGGGAATCCGTGGCCATCATGGGCCGCAACGGCATGGGCAAGACCACCTTGCTCAAGGCCCTGATCGGCATGTTGCGGTCGGGCTCGGGCAGCATCCGGCTGGACGGCGTGGAGCTGGCCGGCATGGAGAGCTACCAGCGCGTGCGCAGTGGGCTGGCCTTCGTGCCGCAGGGCCGGATGATCTTCCCGTTCCTGACCGTGGAGCAGAACATCCTGACGGGCGCCGAACGCAGCGGGCTCAAGGCCGTGCCGGAATACCTGTACCGCTTTTTCCCGGTGCTGCACGAGATGCGCCGGCGCAAGGGCGGCAACCTGTCCGGCGGACAGCAGCAGCAACTGGCGATCGCCCGGGCGCTCATTTCCGATCCGCGCGTGCTGATCCTGGACGAGCCCACCGAGGGTATCCAGCCTTCCATCATCAAGGACATCGCGCGGGTCCTGAATGCGCTGCGCGAGGAACGCGGCTTCGCCATCGTCGTGTCGGAGCAGATGCTGGGCTTCGCGCTGGACCTGGCCGACCGCTTCCTGGTGATAGACCGGGGCCGCATCGTGCACGAGGCCTGCCGCGAGGACCTGGACCAGGACAAAGTCAGATCTTTCCTGACGGTATGACCGTCAACCACCGAGGAGCATTGTCATGAGACATGGAGATATCTCCAGCAGCAACGATTGCGTGGGCGTGGCCGTCGTGAACTACAAGATGCCGCGGCTGCACACCCGCGCGGAGGTGATGGAGAACGCCCGCAAGATCGCCGACATGGTCGTGGGCATGAAGCGCGGCCTGCCCGGCATGGACCTGGTCATCTTCCCCGAGTACTCCACCCACGGCATCATGTACGACGCCAAGGAAATGTACGAAACCGCTTCGGCCATCCCGGGCGAAGAGACCGCGGTGTTTGCCGACGCCTGCCGCAAGGCCAACGTCTGGGGCGTGTTCTCGCTGACCGGCGAACGCCACGAAGAGCACCCCAACAAGGCGCCCTACAACACGCTCATCCTGATGAACAACAAGGGCGAGATCGTGCAGAAGTACCGCAAGATCATGCCCTGGGTGCCGGTCGAAGGCTGGTATCCGGGCGATTGCACCTACGTGTCGGAAGGCCCCAAGGGCCTGAAGATCAGCCTCATCATCTGCGACGACGGCAACTACCCCGAGATCTGGCGCGATTGCGCCATGCGCGGCGCGGAACTGATCGTGCGCTGCCAGGGCTATATGTACCCGGCCAAGGACCAGCAGATCATGGTGTCCAAGGCCATGGCGTGGATGAACAACGTCTATGTGGCGGTGGCCAATGCCGCGGGCTTCGACGGCGTGTATTCGTATTTCGGCCATTCGGCCATCATCGGCTTCGACGGCCGCACCCTGGGCGAATGCGGCGAGGAAGACATGGGCGTGCAGTACGCCGAGCTGTCGACCAGCCTGATCCGCGACGCGCGCAAGAACATGCAGTCGCAGAACCACCTGTTCAAGCTGGTGCACCGCGGCTACACCGGCAAGATCAATTCCGGCGAGGAGGCCACGGGCGTCGCGGCCTGCCCGTACAACTTCTACGCCAACTGGATCAACGATCCGGAGGGCACGCGCAAGATGGTCGAGTCCTTCACCCGGTCCACGGTGGGCACGCCGGAGTGCCCGATAGAGGGCATCCCCAACGAGGCCGCCAAGCACCGCTAGGGCATGCCAGCCACCCATCCCGTTCGCCCGGTTCCCGCGCCGGGCGGACGCCACCCAAGGACATGAACCGTGCCGTCTCCGCTCGATACCTACCGGATTGCGCAAGAACCCTTCTACCGTCCCACCGGGCGGGAAATCGCGCTGTATGAGCATGCGTACGCGCATCGGCTGCCCATGATCCTGAAAGGCCCCACCGGCTGCGGCAAGACGCGGTTCGTGGAGTTCATGGCCTGGAAGCTGGGCCGCCCGCTGGTCACGCTGGCGTGCAACGAGGACATGACCGCGTCCGACCTGGTGGGCCGCTACCTGCTGGACGCGGACGGCACAGCCTGGCATGACGGCCCGCTGACGCTGGCGGTGCGCCATGGCGGCATCTGCTACCTGGACGAAATTGTCGAAGCGCGTCAAGACACCACGGTGGTCATCCACCCGCTGACCGATGCGCGGCGCATCCTGCCCCTGGACAAGAAGGGCGAGGTGGTGCGGGCCCATCCGGACTTCCAGCTGGTGGTGTCCTACAACCCGGGCTACCAGAGCAGCGCCAAGGATCTCAAGCCCTCCACCCGGCAGCGTTTCGTGGCGCTGGATTTCGACTATCCGGAACCCGGGCACGAGGCCGAAATCGTGGCGCACGAGGCGGGCATAGCCGCCAGGTTGGCGGACCGGCTGGTGCGGATCGCGCACAGTTCACGCGAGCTCAAGCGCCATGGGCTGGACGAAGGCGTGTCCACTCGCATGCTGATCTATGCCGGCATCCTGATCCGCGACGGCGTCAGTCCCGCCGAGAGCTGCGACATGACGATGACGCGCGCGCTGACGGACGACCCCGACATGGCGGCGGCGCTGCGGGCGCTGGTCGACGCCAACCTGGAATGAACATGCGAGCTGTCCTGTCCGCGGGGGAGGGAGTCGGCGCCGGCGCACGCCTGGCGGGCACGCTGGATGACAAGTTGCGCCGCCTGGCCGTGCGCAGCGGCGAGGACCAGGCCGCGGAGGCGCGGCGCTGGATCGACTTGCTGCACGACGAAGACCCAGAGTGCGCCGCAGCCGTGGCGGACCGGCTCGACCAGTTGATGGCGAAGCTGACGGCGGGCGGGCTGGGGCGCTGGATGCTGGCGGGCCTGCGGCGCTACGAACGCCAACCCGCCTTGCTGCGCGCCTACTTCCAGTTGCGCGATGCCTATGCGCGCGAGGCCCTGAACGGCGAGGCGGGCGCGCAGGAGCTGGAAGCCGCGCAGGCGCGGCTGTCATGGCTGTTGTGCGGCCTTTCGGGCAGGGCCATGGCGGTCGAAGCCTTGCAGCGTCCGGCGCTGGACGGTCCGCCTTCCCGTCCCATTCTCGCGCCTACGCATCTGCTGGTGCCGGACAGCTACACCGTGCTGGACGGCGCCGATCGTTGGGCGCTGCACCGCGCGGCCGTGGCGCATGCGGCGGCCCATCTGCGCTATTCGTTGGCGGCGCAGCCGGTCGCGAGCCTGAAGCCCATGGGGGTGGCGGTGGCGTCCGCCATCGAGGACGCGCGGGTGGAGCGGCTGTTGGCCGTGGAATATCCTGGCGTGCGCCGCTGGTTCCTGCCGTTCGCGCCGCCGCCGCCCGATCCGTCGGACCTGGGATTCGCGGCGCTGATCCAGCGCATGAGCCGCCTGCTGATGGACCCGTCGCTGCGCGACGACAACCATTGGGTGAACAAGGCGCGGGCCTTGTTCGAGGCGCAGTCCGCCGACCTGCGCGACACGGCGGCCTTTCGCCGCCTGGCGTCGGTGCTGGCGAACGACCTGGGCCAGATGCGGGTGCGCTTCAATCCGCAGCAATACGCCGTGCCGGTCCCTTACCGTGACGACAACGCCTATCTGTGGGACTACGGCGAGGCGGCCGATCCGGCGCCTGCGCTGACCCTGGGCTCGCAGGGGATGGCGCCCGAACCTCGCGATGCGGCGCCGCAAGGGCAGGACGACGTCCAGCAAGCTGCTGGCGAAACGGAACTGGGGCGCTATCGCTATCCCGAATGGGACTACAAGCTGGGCCGCAGCCGGCCGGACTGGTGCACCGTGATCGAGAAGCTGCCCGGCTGGAATGGCACGCCGCCGCCCGCGCCCGCCGGTCCTGCGCAACGCCTGGCCT
>NZ_DATCUY010000522.1:0-3430 GCF_036567245.1 Achromobacter sp.
GTACACGGCGCCCGAGCGCGCCTGTACCCTGCCGGCCGCGTCGGGGCAGCGTTCCATGTCGCCGTCGAACACGTCGGCGTAGCGGTACACGCCCAGGGCCGTGGGCGCCAGGCCCAGCGCCTGCAAAGCGCGGCGGTTGGCGCCGATCAGCAGGTCGCCCTGGAAGGCGAGCAGGCCCTCGCCCGGCGCGCCCAGTCCGGAGTGGTCCACGTGCAGCCGCAGCACGGCGTGCTGCTCGTAGGCTTGTTCAAACAAACGGTGTTCGATCAGGTCCACGGCGGCGCGCACCAGTTCCAGCACGTCGGGCCGCAGGTCGCGCGCCGGGCTGGACAGGTCCAGCACGCCCAGCGTGCGGCCTTCGCTATCGGTGATGGGGACGGCCGCGCAGGTCAGGATGCGGTTGGGTTCGAAATAGTGTTCCGCGCCATGCACGGCGATGGGCCGGCCTTCGACCAGCGCGGTGCCGATGGCGTTGGTGCCTGCGGCGGCTTCGTCCCAGGGCGCGCCGGGCATCAGCGCCACGCGCGATGCGCGCTGAGCGAAACCGGTGTCGCCGTCCGTGTCCAGCACCAGGCCTTGCGCATCGGACAGGATCACCAGGCCGCCGTTGTCGCCGGCCTCGCGGCGCAGCAAAGACATGGCGGGTTCGGACAGCCTGCGCAACGCCTCGTTGCGCTGCTGGGCCTCGCGCAGTTCGCCCTGGGTCATAAGCTCGGCGCGGCGCACGCCGCGCATGTCGAAGCCCAGATCGGCGCAGCGCCGCCACGACCGCAGGATGGGCTCGGCGACCATGCCGCCGGGCACCGCGCCTTGCTGGTTGAACAGCAGGCGCGCTTGCGTCAGCGCGTGCTGACGGGAATGAGTGGCCATGCATGTCTCCTGGGACAGGCGTTCTGCGACACCTGTTCCGCGACGATGTCGCAAAAAGCGACAGGGAAGGCCCCCACGCCGCACCCGCTGCGCGGGCTTGCTGCCCCCCAAGGGGGCTGGCCCGCCTTGGGACGGCCCGGCGGCGGGCCGGCCCTCGAGGGGCTCTGCTGCCTATTGCCCGTTCTGAAACCTACTTTCGCATGCAAGCCGCGGGCTGTCCAGCGGGGAAGCCCCGACTGGCACGCTCCTTGCTTGATACAGGACAGGCAGCCGACTGCCGCTATCCCACAATACCGGAGACAAGCATGGACATCGCGACCCGCATCACCCCCGACTCCTACGGCACGCGCCTGGACTTGAAGACCCAGTACGACAATTTCATCGACGGCAAATGGCAGAAGCCCGCCGACGGCGAATACTTCGACAACGTCACGCCGGTCACGGGCCAAGTGCTGACGCGCAATGCGCGCTCGAAGGAGCGCGACATCGAACTGGCGCTGGACGCCGCGCACCGCGCCGCGCCTAAATGGGGAGCGACCCCGGCCGCGCAGCGCGCCCACATGCTGATGCAGATCGCCGATGTGATGGAGGCGAACCTGGAGCGCCTGGCCACGGCCGAAACCTGGGACAACGGCAAGCCCATCCGCGAAGCGCGCGCCGCCGACATTCCGCTGGCGATCGACCATTTCCGCTATTTCGCCTCTTGCATCCGCAGCCAGGAAGGCGGGCTGTCCGAGATCGACAGCGACACGGTGGCTTACCACTTCAATGAACCGCTGGGCGTGGTCGGCCAGATCATTCCGTGGAACTTCCCCATCCTGATGGCGGCATGGAAGCTGGCGCCGGCCCTGGCCGCAGGCAATTGCGTGGTACTCAAGCCCGCCGAGCAGACGCCGCTGGGCATCCTGCTGCTGATGGAACTGATCGGCGACATCCTGCCCCCGGGCGTGATCAACGTGGTTACCGGCTTCGGCCTGGAAGCCGGCAAGCCGCTGGCCTCGAACAAGCGCATCGCCAAGATCGCCTTCACCGGCGAGACCACCACCGGCCGCCTCATCATGCAGTACGCCTCGCAGAACATCATTCCGGTGACGCTGGAGCTGGGCGGCAAGTCGCCCAACATCTTCTTTGCCGACGTCGCCGCGCAGGACGATGATTTCCTCGACAAGGCGGTCGAAGGCTTCGTCATGTTCGCCCTGAACCAGGGCGAGGTCTGCACCTGCCCCAGCCGCGCGCTGATCCAGGAATCCCTGTACGACAAGTTCATGGAGCGCGCCTTGAAGCGCGTGGCCGAGATCAAGCAGGGCAATCCGCTGGACGCCGACACCATGCTGGGTGCGCAAGCCTCCACCGAACAGCTGGAGAAGATCCTGTCGTACCTGGACATCGGCAAGCAGGAAGGCGCCGACGTGCTGGCCGGCGGCTCGCGCGCACAGATGCAGGGCGCGCTGGAAGGCGGCTATTACGTGCAGCCCACGGTGTTCAAGGGCCACAACAAGATGCGCGTATTCCAGGAAGAAATCTTCGGGCCGGTGGTGGCCGTGACGACCTTCAAGGATGCCGACGACGCGCTGGCCCTGGCCAACGACACGCTCTACGGCCTGGGCGCGGGCGTGTGGTCGCGCGACGCCAACACCTGCTACCGCATGGGACGCGCGATCAAGGCGGGCCGCGTCTGGACCAACTGCTATCACGCCTATCCGGCGCATGCGGCGTTCGGCGGCTACAAGCAGTCCGGTATCGGTCGCGAGAACCACAAGATGATGCTCAACCACTATCAGCAGACCAAGAACCTGCTGGTGAGCTACTCGCCGAAGAAGCTGGGTTTCTTCTGAACCTGCCAGAGCCTGGCGCCGGGCCGCAAGGCCCGGCGCGCCTCAAAGGAGCCTGACATGGCAGAGCAAACGCCGCGCGTGGTCGCCACCGACGAGGCGCGCAGCCTGATCGAGACCCTGCGGACCAAGCATGGCCCGCTGATGTTCCACCAATCCGGCGGCTGCTGCGACGGCAGTTCGCCCATGTGCTACGCCCAGGGCGAATTCATGGTGGGCGGCTCGGACGTGCTGCTGGGCGACTTGGAGGGCTGCCCGTTCTACATGGGCGAGGACCAGTTCGCCTATTGGGAGCACACCCAGCTCATCATCGACGCCGTGCCCGGCCGGGGCGGCGCCTTCTCGCTGGACAGCGCGGAAGGCAAGCGCTTCCTGTTGCGTTCGCGGCTGTACTCGGACGAGGAATGGGCGCGGGTGGCGCCCGTCAGCAGAGGCTAGTCGCGGTCCCTGGGCAGGTCTGCGCGCGGGGCCCTAGCGGCCCTGCGAGCCGACTTGCGGGCTGCCCTTGTCCGGCGTGCCAGGCCCTGCGGCCTGTTGCCACTGGAACGACACGCGCCGGATGCGCGCGGCCCGGAATTGCGTGAACGAACGGCCGCCCGGCATGGGCGCGCCGCGATAGGCACTGCTGGCGTTTTTCATTGCTGAAGGTAGGGTGAGGAAAAAACTTGCGCGGACGGCGGCTCAGGGGCGCGCCGCGGACGAGGCCCAGGCGCTGGCGGGCGCCGCGC
>NZ_DATCUY010000523.1:0-19341 GCF_036567245.1 Achromobacter sp.
CAGGGCGCCCGCGACCTTGGCGCGCAGCGGCACCGGCAGGGCGGCGCTGATCAGGCAACCCAGGCTGTGGGCGACCAGGAGCACCGGGCTGCGGGCCTCGTTGACCTCGGTGGCGAGCGCTGCGAGCCACTCGCCGGGAGCCGGATGCTCCCAGTCGCGTTGCTCGACACGCCGCGCGTGCGGCAGCAAGGCCATCCAGCGCGATTGCCAGTGTTGGGGTCCGGAGTTTTTCCATCCGGGAACGATGATCGGTTGGAGTCTCATGGCGGCCATGATGCCGCGCGGCCTTAGTAACGCAAACGAATAAATCGTCTTTTGCATATACGCTGGCGGGTATAAGCCAGGGCGGCCAGGAATGCCGCAGCGCAATAAAAAGAGGCGCGCCAAAGCGGTCCGGCACTGGCCCGAAAAGCGCTATTTTTCAGTGTATGCTTGCCGTGCAATCGCAATGCAACCGGGCGTGACCGGGGCCGAAACCCCTGCAAAGGGCAGTCCAGCAGGCATGCTTGGCCTGGAGATGATCCGGCGTCCGCCACGGTGCAAAAAACTAACGATTACAAATCATTAGAGGAGTCCACACATGAAGCCAGTATTTCGTCTGACCCCGGTCATCGCAGCGCTGGGCGTTGCAGCCGGTCTGGCGTTTGCCTCGGGAGCGCAAGCGCAAACCATCAAGATCGGCGTCGTCGGTCCCACCACCGGCGCGGTCACGCAGTATGGCGATATGGTCCGTGAAGGGGTCGATACCGCGGTCGAGCGCATCAACGCCGCCGGCGGCATCAACGGCAAGAAGCTGGAAACCGTCGTGATCGACGACGGCTGCGAACCCAAGCAAGGCCCGGTCGCCGCCAACCGCGTCGTCAACAGCAAGATCGGTTTCGTCGTGGGCCACGTGTGCTCGGGCGCCACCATCGCCGCTGCCGACATCTACAACAACGAAGGCGTGGTCATGGTCACGCCCTCGGCCACGTCGCCGGCGTTGACCGACGGCAAGAACTACGAGTTCATCTTCCGCACCATCGGCCGCGACGACCAGCAAGGCCCCGCCGCCGCCAAGTTCATCCTGGACAAGATCAAGCCCAAGAAGGTCGCCGTGCTGCATGACAAGCAGTCCTACGGCCAGGGCATCGCCACCGCGGTCAAGAACGACCTGGAGAAGGGCGGCGTGGCCGTCGCCGTGTTCGAAGGCATCAATGCCGGCGACAGCGACTACTCGGCCGTCATCACCAAGCTGAAGAGCCAGGGCGTGGACTTCGTCTACTACGGCGGCTATCACCCCGAAATGGGCCTGCTGCTGCGCCAGGCGGCCGAACAGGGCGTGAAAGCCAAGTGGATGGGTCCGGAAGGCACGGGCAACCCCGACATCAATGCCATCGCCGGCGACGCCGTCGAAGGCATGCTGCTGACGCTGCCGGCCGACTTCACCCAGAACGCCGGCAACGCCGACATCGTCAAGGCCTTCGAAGCCAAGAAGCGCAACGCCAGCGGCGCCTTCCAGATGACCGCCTACACGGCCACCCAGGTCATCGCCGATGGCATCAAGGGCGCGGGCAGCGACGACCCCACCAAGGTCGCCAAGTACCTGCACGCCAACTCCTTCGACACGCCGATCGGCAAGGTGTCCTGGAACAAGCAAGGCGACCTGACGAACTTCCAGTTCGACGTGTTCACCTGGCACAAGGACGGTTCCAAGACCGTCTACAAGTAAGTCCGCGAGCGGGCCGGCGGCCCGCGACACCGGCGGAACCACTTGCCGTTCTGAAGGAAACCGGGCCGGAAGCGACAGTCTTCCGGCCCGGTTTTTCTTTGCCCTCGGCGCAAGGGGAACCGGATCCCGGCCATCCCGGTCGAACGCCCGTCGGCCGCATTTGCGTAGAATGCGGCGCCATCGACCTCATTTTTTCTGTCTGGACACCATGACCAAGGCCTTGTTAGTCGAAGACGATCCGAAACTGTCGCGCCTGATCGCGCAGTTCCTGGAGCAGCACGGGTTCAATGTTGCCCAGGCCTACCGCGGCGATCACGCGGTGGAAGCTTTCCGCAGGCATGACCCGGCCATCACCATCCTGGACCTGATGTTGCCGGGGCGGGACGGCCTGCAGGTCTGCCGCGACCTGCGCGCCTTTTCGTCGGCGCCCATCCTGATGCTGACGGCGCGCGAAGACGACCTGGACCAGATCCTGGGCCTGGAGTCGGGCGCGGACGACTACGTCATCAAGCCCGTGGAACCCCGCGTGCTGCTGGCGCGGATCCGGGCGCTGCTGCGGCGGCACAGCCAGCTGGACGAGCCGCCGGAGCGCCTGGAGTTCGGTCCCCTGGTCATAGACCGGCGCACGCGCGCCGTGGTCCATGCCGGTTCGGAGGTGGACCTGACCACGATGGAGTTCGAAATGCTCTGGGCGCTGGCCAGCCAGGCCGGCCAGGTGCTGACCCGCGACGACCTGCTCAACGCGGTGCGCGGCATCGAGTTCAACGGGCTGGACCGCAGCGTGGATGTGTGCGTCAGCAAGCTGCGGCGCAAGCTGGACGACGATCCGCGCGACCCCGCGCGCATCAAGACCGTGTGGGGCAAGGGCTATCTGTTCTCGCCCAAGGCACACGAGGGCGGTGATGCTTAAGTTTGTCCTGCGGCTGTTCGTGGTGTTGGCGATAGGCTTCGTCATTTCCAACGAAGTGGTGGACCGGTCGGCCAATTACTTCTTCGAACCCGTCAGCGATGCCTACACGCGCGAAGCGGTGCGGGGCCAGATCCACAGCCTGGTGCAGGAACTGGGCGGCGTGCCGCCCGCCGAACGCGAGGCGCACGTGCGCGACGCGCTGGCGCCGCATTACGGCCTGGCGCTCAAGGTGGTCGATGCCGACGGCTATGGGGCCACCGAGGACGAGCGCGCCATGGTGGATTCCGGCAGCTTCTTCGTCCGTGACAAGCAGCAGACCTTCGTGGCGGCGATTCCCGGCCCGGGCAGGCAATGGCTGGAGGTCAAGCTGCCGCCCGAACCCTCCATCGGACCCTGGTTGATGGCGGCGGTGTATTCCGCGCTGGGTCTGTTGCTGTGCGTATTCATGCTGGTGTGGGCGCTGCCCATCTGGCGCGACCTGGAGGCCCTGAAAACCGCGGCCCAGCGCATGGGGCAGGGCGATCTGCAGGCGCGGGCGCGCCTCTCGCGCCATTCCAGCATCCGCAATCTGGGCGACACCTTCAACCAGATGTCCGACCGCATCAGCGCCCTGGTGGGCAACCAGCGCGACCTGACCAACGCCGTGTCGCACGAACTGCGCACACCGATTGCGCGCCTGTCGTTCGAGCTGGACATGATGGACCGCGAGGACGATCCGGCCGCGCGCAAGCGGCTGGTCGAGGAAATGAAGAGCGACGTGGCCGAGCTGGATGCCATGGCTTCCGAGTTGCTGATGTACGCCCGCCTGGAGCACAAGGGCGACGGCGTCGTCCTGCAGGCGCAGGACGCGCGCGGCTGGCTGGATTCGGTGGTGCAGCACGCCGGGTTCGAGGCTGGGGTCTCGGGCGTGTGCTGCGAGGTGGCGTTATGCCAGGTGCCCGAGGTGCATCTGCACCAGCGCTACATGACGCGCGCCTTGCTCAACCTGTTGCAGAACGCCATCCGGCACGCTGGCCGCCGGGTGCAAGTCAGCCTGATCAGCCCGGGCGCGCGCGAGTACGTACTGATCGTGGACGACGACGGCCCAGGCATCCCGCCTACGGACCGCGAGCGCATTTTCGAACCCTTCATCCGCCTTGACGAAAGCCGCGACCGGGGCACGGGCGGAGTGGGGCTCGGCCTCGCCATTGTGAGCCGGGTGGCCCGTTGGCACAACGGCACGGTGCAGGCAAGCGACAGCCCCCTGGGCGGCGCGCGTTTCGTGATTGCCTGGACGACCGCCTGAAGGCTCCCACGCCGCGGCGCGGCACAACGTAAACAAACTTCACAAACCGCCGCCGCAATCTTCACAAACTCCATACAAAGCGGGAAAGATCGCGAATACGCGCGTGGCTAGCATGACGGCAGTTCTCTACAGAGGTCCTGCCGCTAGCCATGTTTTCCCTCAGCCGCCTGGTTGCCGTAGGTATGTTGCTGGTCGCCGCGGGCGGTTGCCAGGGCGTGCCGCCCGACACGCCGCCGCCGATCGCGCAGGGCGACTACCAGGCGGTCGTCGGCTATCTGGCCCAGCGCATCCCCTATGACATGGATGCATCCGGCGTGCCGGGCCTGTCGATCGCCATCGTCGACGACCAGCGCGTGGTGTGGAGCACGGGCTTTGGCTACGCGGACCCGCTGCGCCACCGCGGCGCCACCAGCGATACGCTGTACCGCGTAGGAACGATCACCAAGATTGTCACCGCGGCGGGCGTGCTGCGCGCCGCCGATGACGGGCGCCTGGCGCTGGACCAGCCGGCCTCGCAGGCGTTGCCCGATTGGGACATCCAGCCGCGCCGCGGCGCCATGCAATGGCTGGGCACGCATCCTTTCACCGCCCGCAACCTGCTGGCCGTGCATCCGGGATCGCTGGAAGACACCATGGGACGCGCGCGTGCCGACATGGCTTACGCCTTGTTGGGCGACATGGTCGCGCACGTGGCCAGCGAGCCCTTCGATGCCTATGTGCGCCGCACGATCATGCAGCCCCTGAACATGCCCCGAGCCGGCTTTCATCCCAGCCCCCGCATGCTCGATCTGCGCGCCTCGGGCTACCGCCGCGGCGCGCCCTGGACCGAGGCCGCTCAGCCCAATGAAGCCGCCGACGGCTTGTGGCTCAGCACCTCCGAGATGGCGCGCTTCTCCAGCATGCTTTTCGCGGATGGCCTCTACCAGGGCCGTCGCGTGCTGAATGCCGACTCGGCCCGGGCCGTGCTCGACATGGAAACGGTCGAGGGCGGACTGGCGCTGGAATGCCGCCTGGCGCTGTCATGGCTGGCGGCGCCCTGTGGCGAGGACGTCGCGGGCGCGCCCTTGCGCCAGCACAGCGGGGCCACCGAAGCCTTTCATTCGCGCTTTGTCCTGGCGCCGCGAGACAAGCTTGCCGTGCTGGTCATGAGCAATTCCGACACAAGCGAATCGCTGGTCGCCTCGGTGTCGATGATGGCGATGGCGCTGATGCGCCAGGCCAAGCAGGGCGCTGTTACCCAATAGATCGGGCCGTCTGCGGTTCTACGGTTTTACCCCCCCTCAACCTCGTTTCTTGGAAGCTGTTATGAAGCGAAAAATCCGTTCTTCCCTGTTTACGCGCGGCGCTGGCGCCGCGTGCCTGCTGGCTTTGATCCCGGGATTATCCCTGGCCGACGACGCTGCGACCAGTTCCGTCTATGGCCAGCGCGGGGCCAGTTCGCGCGGGTTGACGGTGGCGACCGGAGAGGGGGCGGCCGATGAATGGCTGTTCTACGGCACGCTGGGCGCGGGCTACGCGCCGCGCTACAGCGGCAGCGACGAATACTCCGCGGTGCCCATCATCGGCCTGGGCGTGCGCAGCCCTGGCGGCTTCTTCCTCGGCACCGACCATGGGCTGGGCTGGGAGACGCAGGCGCTGGACAGCACCTTCCGCTTCTACCTGGCGCCCAGCGCGTCGCGCAAGGACCACAAGAAAGGGTTCCAGGGGTCGGACAAGCTGCGTGGCATGGGCGACATCGAGAGCCGCGCGCAGATCGGCATGGACGCTGAAACCACGTTGGGCCCGGTGACCCTGTCGGCCACGGTGGCGCATGCGTTCAAGAAGGGCGACAACCGCGATGTGGGCAGCGCCTACACCATGTTCAATCTGGGAGCCAGCACCACGGTGTACGAGGGAAGCGCCGGGGCGATCTCGTTGGCATTGTCCGGCACCTTCGGCGACGGCAATTACATGCGCACCTGGTACGGCGTGAGCGGCAACCAGTCGGCAAAGTCCGGCTATCGCAAATACACGCCCAAGGGCGGCCTCGAAAGCGTGGGCCTGGGCGCGACCTGGACGGTGCCGCTGAGCAAGTCCTGGTCGTGGACCACCGCGGCGGAAGCGCGGCGCCTGTATGGCGACGCGGCGGACAGCCCCATTGTGAAGGACCGCGCGCAGTACACCATAGGCACCATGATGACGTATTCGTACTGATCGGGGGAAAGCCCGTTTCCGGTCGGAAACGAGCGGGGGCGGAGCCGGGCGGGCAGCGCCGCCGGTTCCGCCCGGGGATGCGTTTACAAGCCTTGCACGCGGCGGCCGGTGTCGGCCTCGAACCAGTGCAGCGGATGGCGGCCGTCCGGCCCCAGGTTGACGCGGTCGCCGACCTTGGCCGACGACTCGGACAATTGGCGCGTGGTGCAGCGCACGACCAGCATGGACTTGCCGCAGCGGCTGTGGACCAGTTGCTCGGAGCCCAGCGTTTCGACCATTTCGACTTCCGCCGGCACGCCCTGGGTGTTCAGCAGCATGTGTTCGGGGCGCATGCCCATGATGATCTTGCGGCCGCGCACCTGCGAGGGTACCTGCAGCGGCGAGATGTCCAGCGCGGTGCCGTCCAGCGTCTGCACCGTGCCGTCGCCCGCCACGTTCACTTCCATCAGGTTCATCGGCGGCGAACCGATGAAGCCGGCGACGAAGGTCGAGGCGGGCTTTTCGAACACTTCCATCGGCGTGCCGATCTGTTCGGGCACGCCCTGGTACATGACGATCATGCGGTGGGCCAGCGTCATGGCCTCGACCTGATCGTGGGTCACGTACAGGCTGGTGGTGCCCAGGCGGCGATGCAGCTTCATGATTTCCAGGCGCATCGCCACGCGCAGCTTGGCGTCCAGGTTCGACAGCGGTTCGTCGAACAGGAACACCTTGGGTTCGCGCACGATGGCGCGGCCCATGGCCACGCGCTGGCGCTGGCCGCCCGACAGCGCGCGCGGGCGGCGGTCCAGCAGGTGGCCCAGTTCCAGGATCTGCGCAGCGATGTCCACGCGCTTCTTGATCTCGTCCTTGGAGAACTTGCGGATCTTCAAGCCATAGGCCATGTTTTCAAACACGGTCATGTGCGGGTAGAGCGCGTAGTTCTGGAACACCATCGCGATGTCGCGTTCGGCCGGTTCCAGGTTGTTGACGACCTTGTCGTCGATGACGATTTCGCCGCTGGTGACGGTTTCCAGGCCGGCGACCATGCGCATTAGCGTGGACTTGCCGCAGCCGGAGGGGCCGACGATGACGATGAACTCACCGTCCTTGACGTCCATGTCGATGCCATGGATGACCGGAATGTTGCCGGCGTAGGTTTTCTTGACGTTGCGAAAGCTTAGAGTAGCCATGAGTTATTCGTGTTCGGAGTCGTGTTCGGGTGGGCTAGGGCGGGCAAGCGTCACTTTTCAGTGTCGACCAGACCCTTGACGAACCATTTCTGCATCAGGATGACGACCAGCGCCGGCGGGATCATCGCGAGCATGGCGGTGGCCATGGTGATGTTCCATTCGGTCACGCTGTCGCCGCCGCTGATCATCCGCTTGATGCCGATGACGACGGGATACATGTCTTCCTGCGTGGTCACCAGCAGCGGCCACAGGTATTGGTTCCAGCCATAGATGAACTGGATCACGAACAGCGCGGCGATGCTGGTCTTGGACAAGGGCAGCAGCACGTCGCGGAAGAAGCGTACCGGGCCCGCGCCGTCGATGCGCGCGGCCTCGATCAGCTCGTCCGGCACCGTCAGGAAGAACTGGCGGAACAGGAAGGTCGCGGTCGCCGAGGCGATCAGCGGCAGGGTCAGGCCGGCGTAGCTGTTGAGCAGGCCAAGATCGGCCACGACCTTGTAGGTGGGCGCGATGCGGACTTCGACCGGCAGCATCAGCGTGACGAAGATCATCCAGAAGAAGAACATGCGGCCGGGGAAGCGGAAGTACACCACCGCGAAGGCCGACAGCAGCGAGATGGCGATCTTGCCGATCGAGATCGCCAGCGCCATGATCAGGCTGACGTACATCATGCGGCCCACGGGCGCGCCCGAGGATCCGCCGGACGAGCCGCCGAACAGCGCCTGCATGTAGTTGTCGACGAAATGCTTGCCGGGGATGAGGGACATCGGCGCGGAAGCCACTTCCTGCGCGGTCTGGGTAGACGCGACGAAAGTGACGTAAAGCGGAAATGCCACCATCGCCACGCCGCAGAGCAGAATGACGTGGGCCAGAATATCCAGCCAGGGACGGCGTTCAACCATTGTTTGTAGCCTCGGACAAAATCAATACTGCACTTTGCGGTCGACGTAGCGGAACTGCACGACCGTCAAGGCAATCACAATGAACATCAGCACCACCGACTGGGCCGCGGACGAACCGAGGTCCAGGCCGCGGAAGCCGTCGCTGTACACCTTGTAGACCAGGATCGAGGTCGACGTGCCGGGACCGCCCTGCGTAGTCGTGTCCACCACCGCGAAGGTGTCGAAGAAGGCATAGATGATGTTGACCACCAGCAGGAAGAACGTGGTGGGCGAGAGCAGCGGGAACACGATGCTCCAGAAGCGGCGCGACGGGCTGGCGCCGTCGATCGCGGCGGCTTCGATGAGCGAGCGCGGAATCGACTGCAGGCCGGCCAGGAAGAACAGGAAGTTATACGAAACCTGCTTCCACACGGCGGCGATCAGCACCAGGGTCATGGCCTGGTTGCCGTCCAGGCGCGGGTTCCAGTCGACGCCGGCGTGGCGCAGGGCCACGGCCAGGATGCCGACGGAAGGCGAAAACAGGAATAGCCACAGCACGCCGACCACGGCGGGCGCGACGGCGTAGGGCCAGATCAGCAGTGTCTTGTAGAGCCCGGCGCCGCGGATGACGCGATCCGCCATGACGGCCAGCAACAAGGACACGCCCAGCCCGACAACTGCCACGAGGATCGAGAAGACGGCGGTGACGCGGAAGGAGTCCAGGTAGGCCTGTTGCGAGAACAGTTCCATGAAGTTGTCCAGTCCGACGAACTCGGAGGACAGTCCGAAAGCATCTTCCAGCCGCAGCGATTGCCACATGGCCTGGCCGGCAGGCAGGAAGAAGAAGACCACGGTAATGATGATCTGCGGCAGGAGCAGCAGATAGGGCAAGGTCTTGTGCCCGAATACAACGCGTTTTTCCATAGGGGGAACCCAAGGTACAGAAAAGCGGCGGTTGGAGTAACCGCCGCCTGAAACCGCCTTCGTAAAATACGAGAGGCTTAAGGCCCTAAAAATGCAGGGCCTTAAGCCTTGTACTGCGTGATGCTGAACCGCCCAAGTCCTTGTTACGGCATGGAAAATACCGATTGACAGGACCTGGCCGGTGTCTCGGAAGGGCGTTACTTTACACTCTTCTCAAACTTTTCCAGCAGTTCGTTGCCGCGCTTGACGATGTTCTCGGCGCCGTCCTTGGCGCTGACCTTGCCCGAAACGATGCGCTCGATTTCGGCGTCTTCGATTTCACGGATCTGCGGCAGGAAGCCCAGGCGCAGGCCGCGCGATTGGGCGGTGGTTTCGACGTTCAGCTGCTTGACGCCGACTTCGGTGCCCGGGTTCTTGTCGTAGAAGCCGTCCTTCTTGGTCAGCTCGTAGGCAGCCTTGGTGACGGGCACGTAGCCGGTCTGCTGGTGCCAGCGGGCGGCGATTTCCGGGCTGGCCAGGAACTTGAAGAACGCGGTCACGCCCTTGTAGGTTTCCGGCTTCTTGTTGGCGAAGACCCACAGCGAAGCGCCGCCGATG
This sequence comes from Achromobacter sp., assembly GCF_036567245.1. Lineage (GTDB taxonomy): Bacteria > Pseudomonadota > Gammaproteobacteria > Burkholderiales > Burkholderiaceae_B > Achromobacter. The sequence goes on from NZ_DATCUY010000523.1 coordinate 9,671, forward strand.
ATGGTGTTCTGCGGCGCGCCTTGCACGTCGGCGTAGTAGGGCAGGGTCGAGGTGCCGAATTCGAACTTGGCGTTCTTGGCGATGTTGGCGCGCAGGCCGGACGAGCCGGTGATCATGGCGCACTTGCCGCTGATGAACAGCGAGTTCGGCTCGTCGCCGCGGCCGCCGTACATGAAGATGCCTTCCTTGCCCAGCTTGGCCAGGTTGTCCAGGTGGCGCACGTGCAGCGGGGTGTTGATGGCGATGCGCGCGTCCAGGCCGCCGAAACCGTTGTCCTTGGTGGCGTAGGGCACGTTATGCCAGGCCGAGAACGTTTCCAGCTGGACCCACGACGGCCAGGAGGTGGTGTAGCCGCACTCTTGGCCGGCGGCCTTCAGCTTCTGGCCGGCGGCGGCCAGCTCTTCCCAGGTCTTGGGCGGCTTGTCGGCGTCCAGGCCGGCTTTCTTGAAGGCGTCCTTGTTGTAGTAGAACACCACGGTCGAGCTGTTGAAGGGCATCGACACCAGCTTGCCGTCGGGCGACGAGTAGTAGCCGGCCACGGCGCCGATGAATTCCTTGGGATCGATCGGGTTGCCGGCTTCCTCGGACATCTGCTGCACCGGCTTGATGGCGCCCTTGGCGTACATCATGGTGGCGGTGCCGACTTCGAACACCTGGAGGATGTCGGGGGCATTGCCGGCGCGGAACGCGGCGATGCCGGCGTTCATGGATTCACCGTAGTTGCCCTTGTAGACTGCCTTGACTTGGTAGTCGGGGTTCTTTTTGTTGAATTCGTCGACCAGGCCGTTCACGCGGTCGCCCAGCGCGCCTTCCATCGAGTGCCAGAATTGGATCTCGGTGGCGGCATGCGCGGAGGCGCCTGCGAAAGCCGTCATGATGGCGGCAAAGGTTAGTGCAATACGGTGGGATCGCATAGAGAGGTTCCTCCAGTTGGGCGTGACGCGACCGGCTTGTCCGGGCGCGGAAAACACGACACCTTATGAATTGTTTGTGACAAAACCGTGACTTTCACATCACTCTAAACGCCTGTCAAATTGCGCGATTCAGGCGCGAACGAACATTTTTTCTTTTTTTTCCCAACAAGAACTCCCGTTTACAATCGCCTCCTATGAAAAACGAACTTTCGATTGCTTTCATCGGCGGCGGCAATATGGCAGCCGCCCTGGCCTCTGGCCTGGCCGGCAAAGTATGCGCCGCCGGCAACATCCATGTCATTGACATAAACCAGGATTCGCACGCCGCCTGGCAGGCCCGCGGCATGACCACCGCGACGGCCCCGGGCGAGGCCCTGGCGAGCTGCCGCGTGTGGGTGTTCGCAGTCAAGCCACAGAACATGAAAGACGTTGTGGCTTCCACGCGTCAATGGCTGCGCGAAGACACTTTGGTGGTAAGCGTGGCGGCCGGCATCCGTGCCGACACGCTGGCCGGCTGGCTGGGCACGGCCGAAGCGCCATTCAAGCGCCTGGTGCGCTGCATGCCCAATACGCCGGCGCTGGTGGGGGCGGGCATCACCGGCCTGGCAGCCCTGGACGGCGTGGACGCGGCCGACCGAGATCTGGCGGCCCAGCTGTTGTCCAGCGTGGGCGAAGTCGTCTGGGTCGCGGATGACGCCGCGCTCGACGGCGTGACGGCCCTGTCCGGCAGCGGCCCGGCCTATGTCTTCCTGTTCCTTGAAGCGCTGGTGGCAGGCGGCCAGAAGGTCGGCCTGACGGCCGAGCAGGCCAAGCAGCTGGCGCTGGGCACGCTGGCCGGAGCCACGCGCCTGGCGGCCGAGTCCTCCGAGCCTCTCGCCACGCTGCGCGAACGCGTCACATCGAAGGGCGGCACCACCGCCGCGGCGCTCAATGCCTTCGGCGCGGCGGGCTTTGCCGGCATCGTCGAAGACGCCATGGCCGCCGCCGCGCAGCGCTCGCGCGAACTGGCGGAGGAATTCGGGAAATGACGGCCACGGACGCAAGCGCAGCCTCGCGGCGCTTCGCTCTCATGAGCCGGCCGCAGTTCGCCATCGCCGTGCTGTGCATGCTGGTGGTGGTGGTCGGCTCGAACATCCTGGTCCAGGTGCCGCTGAATGACTGGCTGACCTGGGGCGGACTGTCCTATCCGGTGGCCTTCCTGGTCACCGACGTATTGAACCGCCGGTTCGGCCCGTCGGCGGCGCGCCGGGTGGTCTGGTTCGGCTTTGCCGCCGCCCTGGTGGTGTCGGTATGGGTAGCCTCGCCGCGTATCGCGCTGGCCTCGGGCCTGGCCTATATCTGCGCGCAACTGGTCGACATCCAGGTATTCGACCGCTTGCGCGACCAGCGCTGGTGGCGCGCGCCGCTGGTGTCGGGCGTGCTCGGCGCCATCCTGGACACTGCGGTGTTCTTCAGCGTCGCTTTCGCCGCCACCGGCGCGCCCTGGATGACCTGGATGATGGGCGACCTGGCGATCAAGCTCGCGGTCAATATCAGCATGCTGGCGCCGTTCCGGGCGCTGATGTGGAATCTGGCGAAACCGGCCAATGCTTGAATGAATATGCGGCAGGGGCGGGCAGGTCTTTGGCCTGCCTGCACGCTTCAAGTCGGTGAATTACTACGCGCGTTAATTATTATTCGTAAGGCCTGCGTAAGCACTGTATTTAAATGCGTCTTTAAACGGCGTATTAATTTGCGAGGATATATATGCTCAAGCACAAATTCTTGCGGCCCGCCAGATATTAACTAAGGTTTGCTTGCGAATTCTCCAGCGATTTCATGGGTTTGCCGCTGCTATCCGTCACGATTAAAGGCGTTGGTCAAAATATTGGGGATTACACGCAGTGACAGTATGGCGGCTTGCTTCCAGAATACCGCCCACACCGTGTTTTTGCCCAAGAAGCCGGCGACGGGCGACGAGGATTAACGGATTACCCAACCGATAAACCGCGTCGGACAGAGCCGCTCAAAACCTCGCTGGAGAACTCCGCATGAAGTTTCTGAATCGCCTTACCCCGGTAGCCATGGCGCTTGGGGCACTTGCCTTGGCTGGCGCCGCGCACGCCGCCGACACGATCAAGATCGGCATTCCCCAGCCCATGACCGGCCCCAATACGCAATACGGCGACCAGATCCAGGCCGGCGCATTGACCGCGATCGAGACCATCAACGCCAAGGGCGGCGTCAAGGGCAAGAAGCTCGAGCCCATCCTCATCGACGACGGCTGCGAACCCAAGCAGGCCGTGCCGGCCGCCAACCGCGTGGTCAATTCCGGCGCCAAGTTCGCCGTGGCCCACGCTTGCTCGGGCGTGACCGTGGCCGCCGTGAAGGTCTACGAGGAAGAGGGCATTGTCGGCATCACCCCGGGCGCGACGTCGCCGCTGGTCACCGACACGATCAAGCCGCACTTCTTCTTCCGCACCATCGGCCGCGACGACCAGCAAGGCCCGTACGCCGCCAGCTACATCGCCAAGACCTTGAAGCCCAAGAAGGTCGCCGTGCTGCACGACAAGCAGACCTACGGTTCGGGCGTGGCCACCCAGGTCAAGGATTCCCTGGCCAAGGAAGGCGTGAACGTCGCCATGTTCGAAGGCATCAACGTCGGCGACAGCGACTACTCGGCCATCATCACCAAGCTCAAGGCGGCTGGCGTGGATCTGGTCTACTTCGGCGGCTACCACCCGGAACTGGGCCTGTTGCTGCGCCAGTCGCGTGAACAGGGCCTGAAAGTCCAGTTCATGGGTCCGGAAGGCACCGCCAACCAGGATCTGGTGGCGATCGCCGGCCCGGCCATCGACGGCCTGCTGGTCACGCTGCCCGCCGACTTCACCAAGCTGCCCGGCAACGAGAGCATCGTGAAGGCCTTCAAGGACGCCAAGCGCGATCCGGACGGCGCCTTCCAGATGCCGGCATACGCCGCGGTGCAGATCCTGGCCGACAGCATCAACGCGGTGGGTGAAGACCCGGCCAAGGTGGCCGACTACATGCACAAGACCACCTTCAACACCGGCATCGGCAAGGTCGAGTACGACGCCAAGGGCGACCTGAAGAACTTCGAATTCGCCGTCTACAAATGGGATAAGGACGGCAAGAAGACCCAGCTGTAAACTCGCGATCCGCCGGCACGTTGCCGGCGTGTAGGGCCTGTCGTCCTCGTTCTGCCGTAATCCGCGTAGCGATGCGCCAAAAGCGCTGTGCGGCCGGCAGGCGCAGATGCCAGGCCCTTATAAAATACGCCCAGGTTTCCGGCTCCGGGTCTTACCACCGGGGCCGGAACCATTTGGAGCAAGAGAAATAATGTCCGACCTCATACCCCAACTTACCCAGCAATTCTTCAACGGATTGTCTCTGGGCGCGATCTATGCGTTGATTGCCATCGGCTACACAATGGTCTACGGCATCATCGGTATGATCAACTTCGCTCACGGCGAAATCTATATGATCGGCGCCTATGTCGGCCTGGTCACCCTGACGGCCATCGGCACCAATAGCGGCTTGCCGATACCGTTCATCATCGCGGCCATGCTGGTCGTGGCCATTGTCGTCACCGGCATCTACGGTTTCAGCGTCGAACGCGTCGCCTACCGGCCCGTGCGCGGCAGCCCCCGGCTGGTGGCGCTGATCTCCGCCATCGGCATGTCGATCTTCCTGCAGAACTGGGTGGCCCTGGGCCAGGGCGCGCGCGACATGGCCGTGCCATCGCTGGTGTCGGGCGCCGTGCAGTTCCACATGGGCTCTGACTTCGACGTGACGGTGCCGTATTCGCGCATCATGATCATCGTGGTCACAGTGCTGCTGATGATCGGACTGACGTTGTTCATCAAGTATTCCCGCATGGGCCGCGCCTCGCGCGCCTGCTCGCAGGATATGCACATGGCGAACCTGCTGGGCATCGACACCAACCGCGTGATTTCGTTCACCTTCGTGATGGGCGCGATCCTGGCGGCGGTGGGCGGCGTGCTGATCGCCATCACCATCGGCAAGCTCAACCCCTTCATCGGCTTCCTGGCCGGCATCAAGGCCTTTACCGCGGCAGTGCTGGGCGGCATCGGCAGCATCCCCGGCGCCATGCTGGGCGGCGTGCTGCTGGGACTGGCCGAGACCTTCGCGGCCGCCTACATCTCCTCGCAGTACAAGGACATCGTGGCGTTCTCGCTGCTGATCCTGATCCTGCTGTTCCGTCCCACCGGGCTGTTGGGCAAACCTGAGGTGGAAAAAGTCTGATGTCGAACAACAATCTGAAAAACGCCACGATGGCGGCCGTGCTGACGGCCGTCATCGTCACCCCCGTCTTCGGCCTGCAGCTGATCCGCCAGGGCGCCCGCACCACGATGGAGTCGAACTGGTCGCTGGTGGCGATTGCCGCCGCGGTGGTGTTCTTCTTCCAGCTGCTGCGCCCCTGGATCGCCAAGCCGTTCCAGAAGCTGAAGACCAGCATGCCCACGTTGCCGGCCGCGCCGGCCAGCACCCACAAGCCGCTTGCGCTGCTGCTGTTGGCGATCGCGGTGATCTGGCCGTTCTTCGCCGGGCGCAGCTCGGTGGACATCGCCACGCTGGTGCTGATCTACGTGATGCTGGGCCTGGGCCTGAACATCGTGGTGGGTTTCGCGGGCCTGCTGGACCTGGGCTTCGTGGGCTTCTACGCGGTGGGCGCCTATACCTACGCCTTGCTGTACCACTGGGGCGGCTGGAGCTTCTGGGAAGCGCTGCCGTTTGCGGGCGCCATGTCGGCGCTGTTCGGCTTCATCCTGGGCTTTCCGGTATTGCGGCTGCGCGGCGACTACCTTGCGATCGTGACGCTGGGCTTCGGTGAAATGATCCGCCTGTTGCTGATCAACCTGAACACCTTGACGGGCGGCCCGGATGGCATTTCGGGCATTCCCAAGCCGACGGTGTTCGGCATGGAAATGACGCGCCGCGCCAGCACCGAAGGCGGCACCACGTTCCATGAATTCATGGGCTGGACGTTCCAGAACCAGCACATGGTGGTCTATTTGTACTTGATGGCGCTGCTGCTGGCGCTGGCCACGCTGTTCGTGTCGACCCGGTTGATCCGCATGCCCGTCGGGCGCGCCTGGGAAGCGCTGCGCGAAGACGAGATCGCTTGCCGTTCGCTGGGCTTGAACCCCACGCGCATCAAGCTCTCCGCGTTCACGCTGGGCGCCATGTTCGCCGGTTTCGGCGGCGCGTTCTTCGCGGCGCGCCAGGGCATGGTGAACCCGGAGTCCTTCACCTTCATCGAATCCGCGCTGATCCTGGCCATCGTGGTGCTGGGCGGCATGGGCTCGCAGGTGGGCGTGATCCTGGCGGCCGTGCTGCTGACGGTGCTGCCGGAAGTCGCGCGCGAATTCGCCGAGTACCGGATGCTGATGTTCGGCCTGGTGATGGTATTGATGATGATGTGGCGTCCGCAGGGGTTGTTGCCCATGAAGCGTCCCCATGTGGAGTTGGCTAAATGAGCGAGGCATTGCTGAAAGTATCCGGACTCACCATGCGGTTCGGCGGCCTGCTGGCCGTCGACAGCGTGGCGTTCGAAGTCAAATCCGACGAGGTGTTCGCCATCATCGGCCCCAACGGGGCCGGCAAGACCACCGTGTTCAACTGCGTGGGCGGCTTCTATGCCCCGACGGCGGGCGACATCACCATGGACGGCAAGGCCATCACCGGCCTGCCCAGCCATAAGGTCGCGCGCCATGGGCTGGTGCGCACGTTCCAGAACGTGCGCCTGTTCAAGCAGCTGACCGTGCTGGAAAACCTGCTGGTGGCGCAGCATACCCAGGTGGAGTCGCGGCTCCTGCCGGGCCTGCTCAAGCTCAAGTCCTATCGCCAGTCCGAGACCGATGCGCTGGCGCGCGCGGCGCAATGGCTGGATTTCATGGGCTTGCGCGAGTTCGCCAACCGCGAAGCGGGCAACCTGGCTTACGGCCATCAGCGCCGCCTGGAAATCGCGCGCTGCATGATCACCAAGCCTCGGCTCTTGATGCTGGACGAACCGGCGGCGGGCCTTAACCCTCAGGAAAAGCGTGATCTGCAGTCGCTGATCGACCAGCTGCGGCGCGAGTTCGGCGTCGCGGTGCTGCTGATCGAGCACGACATGAGCCTGATCATGGGCATCTCGGACCGCATCCTGGTCATGGAGCACGGCAAGCCCATCACTACCGGCACCCCCGAGCAGGTGCGCAACGACGAGCGCGTCATCAAGGCGTACCTGGGGGAGGAATAATGCTTAAGCTGGACAACATTCATACCTACTATGGCGCCATCCAGGCGCTGAACGGAGTGTCGGTAGAAGTCAACAAGGGCGAGATCGTCACGCTGATCGGCGCCAACGGCGCGGGCAAGACGACGCTGTTGATGACGGTTTGCGGCAACCCCCGGGCCAAGGAAGGCAAGATCACGTTCGAGGGCGAGGACATCACCCACAAGGACACGCACCACATCATGCGCAGTGGCATCGCCATTTCGCCGGAGGGGCGGCGGGTCTTCAAGGACCTGACCGTGGCCGAGAACCTGATGATGGGCGGCTTCTTCGCCAAGCGCGACGAGATCCAGGCTGGCATCGACCACGTGTATGGGCTGTTCCCGCGCTTGAAAGAGCGCGCCAGCCAGCGCGCCGGCCTGATGTCGGGCGGCGAGCAGCAGATGCTGGCCATCGGCCGCGCACTGATGACGCGGCCGCGACTGTTGCTGCTGGACGAACCGACGCTGGGCCTGGCCCCGCTGGTGATCGCCCAGATCTTCGACATCATCCGCGAGATCCGGGAACAGGGCGTGACCGTGTTCCTGGTTGAACAGAACGCCAACAAGGCGCTGGGTGTGGCCGACCGCGGTTATGTGCTGGAAAACGGCCGCGTGGTGTTGCAGGACACCGGCGCCAACCTGCTGGTCAACGATCAGGTGCGCAAGGCTTATCTGGGCGGCTGATAGCAATTCCCCGCGAAGGGAAATTCGGGCGCATCGCAAGATGCGCCTTTTTTTTCACTTCCCTGCGGTCAGGCAGGCAGTCAAGCCGCCGCCAGTTCCTCAGCTTGATAGTGCGCGATCGCCGCGCGCGCCAGCGCGTCGATGGAATCCGTCAGCGTCACGCCCAGGCTGGGGCGCAACGCGTGCGGCACGGCCAGCGGCAGTTCGGTGCAGCCCAGCACCACGGCGTCGGCGCCGCGCGCTTTCAGGCGGGCGATGCATTCGGCGGCGGGAGCGTAGGCGTCTTCCAGGCGGTTGGCCTTGACCGCGCGGATCGAGCCCATGCAATAGCGCTCGACTTCATCGTCATCCGGCACGATGCATTCGTAGCCTTGCGCTTCCAGATGCCGCTGGTAGAGGCCCAGCTTCAAGGTCGCGGCCGTGCCCATCAGGCCGATGCGGCCGGCGGGCAAGCCCAGGCGGCGCAGGTCGTCGATGACTGCCTGGATGATGTGCAGCACCGGCACGCCGGTGGACGCAGCGATCTGGTCGTACCAGAGGTGGGCCGTGTTGCAGGGAATGGCGATCAGCCGCGCGCCGGCGTCCTGCAGGAAGCGCACGCCTTCCTGCATGTAGGGCAGGGGATTCTCGCCGCCCGCCATGTAGGCGCTGGAGCGGTCGGGGATGCGGGGGTCGTTGCGCAGCAGCGTGGGGATGTGCTGCTGGTCGATGGCGGCAGGCGTCAGTGCCGCGAGGCGCAGGGCAAAGGCCGCGCCGGCCATGGGGCCCATGCCGCCCAATACACCCAGGTAACAACCCTGGGAATAGCTGTTCACGTTATTCACTCCGAGGTAATGCCGTCCCGGGCGTCAGAACCTGGCCCGGGCGTTCGGCGCCGGTTCGTTCCCCGTCCCAGACCTGCTTGCCGTTGACCCAAACTGCCTGGATGCCTTGGCTTGCCTGAATGGGAGCTGAAAAAGTGGCCACGTCTGTCACGGTGGCGGGATCGAACAGCACCAGGTCAGCATGATACCCCTCCCGCAGCAGCCCGCGCCGCGCGATGCCGTATTGGTCCGCGGCGAGGCCGGTCATCTTGTGGATGGCGGCTTCGAGTGTCAGCAGGCCTTGTTCGCGCACCATGGCGCGCAGCACGTTGGTGAAGGTGCCCCATTGGCGCGGATGCGGATGCGGGTCGAACGGCAGGCCGTCGGAACCCACCATGGTCAGCGGATGCGAGAAGATGCGGCTGACGTCCGCCGGGTCCATCAGGAAGTAGATGGCGCCGGCCGGCGCCAGGCGGGCGATGGCGGCCTCGTCGTCCAGGCCCAATTCGGCCATGACCTCGCTGAAGTCGCGGCCGGTGGCCTCTGGGTAGCCCTTGGACCAGGTGATCATGGTGCGGCTGGCGAGCCGGGCGCGGTCCAGCCGCAGCATGGTGGAGGTGGCGGGATAGGGATGGCAATCCAGGCACACTGCCTGGGTAGCGGCGGCGCGGCTGATCAGGTCCAGCGTTTCGCGGCTGCGGCCATGGTTGCGTTCGCCGGCCAGCTTGTGGTGCGAGAACACCACGCGGCAATCGAGTTCGCGGCCGATCAGCAGCGCTTCTTCCATCGCCGGCACGATGTGGTCGGCCTCGTCGCGCAGATGGGTGGCGTACACGCCGGGGCGGCCGCGCAGCGGCGCGCAGACGTCGATGATTTCGTCGGTGGGCGCGGCGCTGGCCGGCGGGTAGAAGGTGCCGGTGGAAACGCCGAAGGCGCCCGCGTCCAGCGCTTCCTGCAGCAACTCGCGCATGGCGGCGCGCTCGTCCGCGTC
>NZ_DATCUY010000524.1:0-4083 GCF_036567245.1 Achromobacter sp.
ATGCGCGGGGCGTCGATAAGCCCGAGGGAATCTGAAGGAAAGGCCGCAGGCCTTGACGAAGATGACGAAGGGGAAGTCCGGAGCGAAGGCTCCGGACCGCAATCGTTGCCCCGCGCATGGCAGGCCCCCGCCGCCACAGGCGTCCAAAGAACCCGCATCGCCTGCAACGAGCAAGCAAGAGCCTAAAGCTCCACCTGCATCCCCATCTCCACCACCCGATTAGCCGGAATCTTGAAGAACTTGGTGCTACGCGTAGAGTTCCGGGCCATGAACGAAAACACCGCCCGCCGCCACCGCCACAACGCCGGCTTCCTGGCCGCCACCACCGTCTGCCGCGACAGGAAATAGGAAGTCCGCATCGGCTCCAGATCGATCTCCGGATAAGCCTCCGCCACCAGCCGCAACGCCTCCGGCACGTCCGGATCTTCCTTGAAACCATAGTTGATCGTCGCCTGCCAGCTCGACGCCGACAGCTTGGCCACGGAGAAACGCTCTTCCGGCGAAACATAAGGCACGTCCGCCACCAGGATGGTCAGAAACAGCACATGATCGTGCAGCACCTTGTTGTGCTTCAGGTTATGCAGCAGCGCCGGCGGCACATTGCCCGAATTCATGGTCATGAAGATGGCCGTGCCCGGCACCCGCGACGGCGGATATTCCTCCAGCTGCGCCATGAATTCCTTAAGCGGCTGGCGGTCCCGCTGCTGCATCTCGGACAGCAGCCGACGCCCGCGGCGCCACGTCATCATCAGCGTGAACACCACGATGGCCACCAGCAGCGGCAGCCAGCCGCCCTCGTGGATCTTGAACACGTTGGCCGAGAACAGCAGCACGTCGAACAGCAGCAACAGGCCCAGCGCCACCAGCCACAGCACGCGTTTGAGCCCGGTCGAACCCCGCGGCAACACCGCAAAGGCCAGCACCGAGGTCGTGAACATCGTGCCGGTGACCGCAAAGCCATAAGCGGCGGCCAGGTTGTCCGAATTGCGGAACAGCAGCACCAGGATCAGCACCGCGCACAGCAGCAGCGCATTGACCTGCGGCAGGTAGATCTGCCCCTTCTCGACCGCCGAAGTATGCAGGATCTGCATGCGCGGCCAGAACCCCAGCTGCACTGCCTGGCGCGTGACCGAGTAAGCCCCGGAAATAACGGCCTGCGACGCCACGATGGTCGCGATGGTGGCTAGCGCCACCAGCGGCGCCAATCCCCATTCCGGCGCCATCATGAAGAACGGATTGCGGATCGCCGTCGGATCGCGCAACAGCAGTGCACCCTGGCCGAAATAGCACAGCGTCAGCGCCGGCAGCACCATGCTGAACCAGGCGCGGCGGATCGCGGGACGGCCGAAGTGGCCCATGTCGGCATACAGCGCCTCGGCACCGGTCAGGGCCAGCACCACCGCTCCCAGCAGCACGAAACTGATCCAGGGGAATTCGACGATGAAGCGCAGCCCCCACATCGGGTTCAACGCCCGCAGCACTTCCGGGGTCTGCCAGATCTGCCAGCCGCCCAGCGCGGCCAGCGTGCCAAACCACAGCAGCATCACCGGACCGAACAGCTTGCCCATCGCGCCTGTGCCATGCGACTGGATCGCGAACAGCGCGATCAACACGACCAAAGCCAGCGGCACCACCCAGGCATCAAGCTGATGCGACACGATGCCTATCCCTTCCAGCGCCGACAACACCGAGATCGCCGGCGTGATCATGCTGTCGCCATAGAACAGCGCCGCGCCGAAGATCCCCAACACGATCAGCACCCAACGCAGCTTGCCTTCGCGCCCGCGCACTGCCAATTCCAGCAAGGCCAGCGTGCCGCCCTCGCCACGGTTGTCGGCGCGCAGCACCAGAGTCACGTACTTGAACGACACCACCACCATCAGCATCCAGAACAGGATGGACAGCACGCCCAACAGGTGGGCCGGCTCCAAATCGGTGTGCACGCTCAGCCCCGTCAAGCAGGCCCGCAGCGTATACAGAGGGCTGGTGCCGATATCGCCGTACACCACGCCCAGCGCCCCCATGATGAGAGCAGCCCGCGACGACGGCGCGTGTCCGCCAAGTGCATGCCCATTGGACGACGAAGGAACGCTGACCGAACCCTGGCTCATGATGTAGGTTCTTGACGAGTGAGTTGGGCTCCCTTGCGGGGGCCGGGAAACACGACGGAAAGCCGTGTTCCTGAAAAGTCCGGACGGCTGGTGAGCTTCCACCAGGCGCCATGCGCGTGCGCGATCTCCCGCACGATGGCCAGGCCCAGGCCGGACCCGCCGGCGGTGGCCGTGGGCGAACGGTAGAAAGCCTCGAACACGCGTTCGCGCTCATCGGGAGAAATGCCCGGCCCATCGTCCTCCACGGTCAGCGAAGGCGGATTGGCGCCGACGATCAGCGTGATGCGGCCGGTCTTGTTGCCGTAGCGCAGCGCGTTGTCGATGAGGTTGCCTAACAGCTCGGCCAACAGCAAGGGATCGGCGTCGATCCAGATCGGCGCGTCGGGCGCCACCAGATCCAGTTCGTAGTGCGCCTCGCGCACCCGCGGAAACCACTCCGCGCCGTTGGCGCGCACCCATTCGCACAGGTCGATGCGCACGAAGCTGTCTTGCGGGCGGGCGTTGGGGTCGGCGCGCGCCAGGACCAGCAGTTGCTGCCCCAGGCGGATCATGCGGTCGCTGACAGCCTTGATGCGTTCCGCCCGTGCCCGCACGTCGTCGGGCAAGGGACGCGCCAGCATCAGCTCGGACTCCAGCCGCAGGCCGGACAAGGGCGTGCGCAGCTGATGCGCGGCATGGCCGATGAAGCGGCGCTGCGCCGCCAGCGAGGCGTCCAGGCGCAGCAGCAGATCATTGGTGTGCGTCACCAGCGGCTCGATTTCGACCGGCACGCCGGCCACTTCCAGCGGTTGCATGTCGTCGATGGAGCGTTGCCTAATCTCTTCAGACAGGTGATTGACCGAACGTAGTCCGGAGCGTACCCCCTGCACCACCACCCAGGTAAACAGCGCAATCAACGCGATCTGCCCCACCACCATCAGCCAGAAGAAGTCTTCCAGCATCCAGATCGACATATCGATCTTGTGCGTGATAACCCACGTGGCTGCCAGGTCCAGCAGGACCAGCAGCAGGATCGGCGGCATCAGGCGGATGACCAGATGCCGCGCAAGCGAACGGGAGGGGAGCAAGGGGCGAGAAGCCGGAGTAGAAGTAGGAATGCGTTCCTGCATCATGGCGCAATGCTCTCGCCCAGGCGTATGGATGCGCTCGGCCGGCGCGACCCGGCCGCGGCCGGCCCGTCAGGCCGTTTCCACATCCAGCATGTAGCCAAAGCCGCGCACCGTCTGAATGCTGGCGCCCGTGCCTTCCAGGCGCTTGCGCAAGCGGTACACATAGACTTCGACGGCGTTTTCGCTGAAATCGGCGTCCCAGGCGGAAAGCGAGTTCACGATCTGGCGCTTGGTCACGACGCGGCCGACGCGGGCCATCAGCATTTCCAGGACAGAAAGTTCGCGCACCGACAGGGACAGGCGCTGGCCATTGGCGCGGACTTCGCGGCCGACGGTGTCGAACACCAGCGGTCCGACTTCGATCAGGGGCTGCGCCTGGCCGGCGCGGCGCCGGCCGAAAGCGCGCACGCGCGCCGCCAGCTCGGGCAGTTCGAACGGTTTGGTGACGTAATCGTCCGCCCCGGCGTCCAGGCCCGCGACGCGGTCCTCGATGCCATCGCGGGCGGTGAGGATCAGCACGGGGACCTGGTTGCCGTCCTGCCGCAACTGCCGCAGTACGTCCAGCCCGCTCATGCCGGGGAGGTTGAGGTCGAGCAGCATCAGGTCGTAGGGCTGGCCCGCCAAGGCGCCCAGAACCCGGTCGCCCTCGGTCAGCCAGTCGACCGCATAGCCTTGGTCGGCCAGAAATTCCTGGAGCGCGTGGCCCAGGGTGGTGTCGTCTTCGATTACCAGAACTCGCATGCGGCGATTCTAGCGCGATCCCGGCCGGAACGGGGCGTGAAATACGCCCCGGGGCCGGGAAGCGTTCAAGGTGCGGACGGAGCCGGGGCGGCTCCGGCTGCGGCGGGGGCTGCCGCGCCCGC
>NZ_DATCUY010000525.1:0-3486 GCF_036567245.1 Achromobacter sp.
TGGACGCCCTGCCCCTGGCCTTGCTGCCGCAGGCGCAGGCCCGCCGCGACTGGCTCGACGACATCGGCTGCCATACATTGGCGGACCTGCGCGCCCTGCCGCGCGCGGGCCTGCAACGGCGTAGCGCCCCCGAACTGCTCCAGGCCCTGGACGCCGCCTACGGCCAGGCGCCCGAACTCCATCGCTGGATCGAACCGCCGCACCAGTTCTCGCGCCGCATCGAACTCACCGACTACGTCGAGCACACCGACGCGGTGCTGGCGGTGGCGCGCCGCCTGGCCGAACAGCTGGGCGGCTGGCTCAGCGCCCGGCAACTGGCGGTGCGCCGCGTGGTGCTCAGCATGGAGCACGAACGCGGCCGCCACGCCCGGCCGCCGACCGAGCTGGAGCTGGCCCTGGCCCAGCCGGTCTGGCAGCCGCAGCAGATTCTCCACCTGCTGCGGGAAAAGCTGGCCCGTTTCACCCTGGAAGCGCCCGTGATCGCCGTGATGCTGCTGGCGCCCGACACGGTCGAGCAGCCCGCCGCCAGCACCACCCTGTTCCCCGAGCCCGGCGGCACGCCCGCCGACCATGCCCGGCTGCTGGACCTGCTGGTGGCCCGGCTGGGCCGCGACCAGGTGCGCCACGCCCATCCCGTGCCCGACCACCGCCCCGAGGCCGCCAACGCCTGGGGCGACGCGCTGTCGCCGCCCCAACGGCCCGCCCCTCTGCCCGCGCTACTGGACCGGCCCTTCTGGCTGCTGGATCCGCCGCAACCCCTGAAGCTGTCCGGCCACCGGCCGCAATACGGCGGCCAGTCGCTGCGGCTGATGCGCGGCCCGGAACGCATCGAAAGCGGCTGGTGGGATCCGGCCCTGACCGTGCGCGACTACTTCGTCGCCGAGGACGCCGCCGCCGCGCGCTACTGGATCTACCGCGAGCGCGACGACGAGCACGCCCGCTGGTTCCTGCACGGGCTCTACGCCTGAAGCGGCATGCGCATGGACGACGATATCCCCGATGTCCTGGCCCAGCTGCCCGGCTACGCCGAGCTGCAATGCCAGTCCAATTTTTCTTTCCTGCAGGGCGCCTCGCACCCGGAGGAGCTGATCGAGCGCGCCGCCGAACTGGGCTACGCCGCGCTCGCCATCACCGACGAATGCTCGCTGGCGGGCGTGGTCCGCGCCCACGTGGAGGCCAAGGCCCGCAAGCTGCCGCTCCTCATCGGCGCCACCTTCCAGCTGCGCGCCGCGCCCGACGCCGCGCCGCTGGGCCTGATCCTGCTGGCGCAGACGCGCGAGGGCTACGGCAACCTGTCGGAACTGATCACCCTGGCCCGCACCCGCGCGCCCAAAGGCGAATACCGGCTGGCGCCCGAAGACCTCACCGATCCGCCCGCGGGCTACGCCCATCTGCGCCACCTGCCCGAATGCCTGGCCATCCTGAGCCCCGCCTACGGCACCGATGCCGACCGCATGGCCGAGCAGGCGCGCTGGCTGGCGCGCGTCTTCCCCCATCGCGCCTGGGTGGGACTGACCTTGCTGCACCGTTCGCGCGACGACTTGCATCGCGCCGCGGTCGAACAGGCCGCGCAGGCCGCGGAACTGCCTCTCGTGGCCTTGGGCCAGGTACAGATGCATCTGCGTTCACGCAAGCCGCTGCACGACACGCTGACCGGCATCCGCACCCGCCAGCCGGTGTCGCAGTGCGGCTACGAACTGTCCGGCAACGCCGAACAGCACCTGCGCACGCGCATGCGGCTGGCCAATCTCTATCCCCCGCAGGCGCTGGCCCAGACGCTGGCGGTAGCCCGCCGCTGCGCCTTCTCATTGGATGAGCTGCGCTACGAATACCCGGACGAGATCATTCCGCGCGGCCATTCGCCGGCGACCTATCTGCGCCAGGAAACCCTGGCCGGGGCCGCGCGCCGCTTCCCTGCCGGCACGCCGGACAGCGTCACCGCACAAATCGAAAAAGAGCTGGCCCTGATCACGGGCCTGCACTACGAAGCCTATTTCCTGACGGTCTACGACATCGTCCAATTCGCCCGCGGCCAGGGCATCCTGTGCCAGGGCCGCGGGTCGGCCGCCAACTCGGCCGTCTGCTACTGCCTGGGCATCACCGAAGTAGACCCGGTGCGCGGCAACAACCTGTTCGAACGCTTCATCAGCAAGGAGCGCAACGAACCGCCCGACATCGACGTGGACTTCGAGCATCAGCGCCGCGAAGAGGTCATCCAGTACATCTATGGCAAATATGGCCGCGAGCGCGCCGCGCTGACCGCCGTGGTCATCTCCTACCGCCCGCGCAGCGTATTGCGCGATACCGGCAGCGCGCTGGGCGTGGACCTCGGTGTCATCGACGCCGTGGCGCGCGCCCACCAATGGTGGGACGGCAAAAAGGAAATGCTGCGCACCCTGGGCGCCTGCGGCCTGGACCCGGAATCGCAGGTGGCGCGGCAGTGGGCGGCGCTGGCGCAGACGCTGATGGGCTTTCCGCGCCACTTGTCGCAGCACCCCGGCGGCTTCGTGATCTCCCGCGGCAAGCTGTCGCGGCTGGTGCCCATCGAGAACGCCGCCATGGAAGACCGCAGCGTCGTGCAGTGGGACAAGGACGATCTGGACGCACTCGGCCTGCTGAAAGTGGATGTGCTGGCCCTGGGCATGCTGTCGGCGCTGCGCCGCACGCTGGAGCTGGCCGGCCAGCGCCGCGGCCAGCCCTTGCGGCTGCAGGACATCCCGCCGGACGATACGCCCACCTACGACATGATCTGCGACGCCGACACCATAGGCGTGTTCCAGATCGAATCCCGCGCGCAAATGACCATGCTGCCGCGGCTGCGACCGCGCCAATACTACGACCTGGTGGTGCAGGTGGCCATCGTGCGGCCCGGCCCGATCCAGGGCGGCATGGTCCATCCCTATCTGCGCCGCCGCCAGGGGAAAGAACCCGAAACCTATCCCAGCGAAAAAGTGCGTGGCGTGCTCAGCCGCACCATGGGCGTGCCCATCTTCCAGGAACAGGTCATGCAGATCGCCGTGGTCGCCGCCGGCTTCACGCCGGGCGAATCCGACCAGTTGCGCCGCTCCATGGCCGCTTGGAAACGCAAGGGCGGCGTGGACAAGTACCGCACCAAGCTCGTCGGCGGACTGCTGGCCCATGGCTACAAGCTGGATTTCGCCGAAGCGCTGTTCCGGCAGATCGAAGGCTTCGGCGAATATGGCTTCCCCGAAAGCCACGCCGCCAGCTTCGCCCTGCTGGCCTATGCCAGCTCATGGCTCAAGCGGCACGAACCCGAAGCCTTCCTGGCCGCCTTGCTCAACTCCCAGCCCATGGGCTTCTACGCTCCCGCGCAACTGGTGCAGGACGCCCGCCGCCATGGCGTCTGCGTGCTGCCGCCGGACGTCATGATCAGCGGCTGGGACTCGGCGCTGGAAACCCTGCCCGAGGGCCACCCCGGCGCCCGCCGGACCGCGCATCCGCACGCGCCCGCCACCGACGGCCCCC
>NZ_DATCUY010000526.1:0-17564 GCF_036567245.1 Achromobacter sp.
CCGACTGGTGGCCGGGCCTGGGGCCGGGCCGCCTGCTGGCCTGGGCCGCGCTGCTGTGGGCTGTGAACCTGTTCGCGCTGGGGCCTGTCGCCGTGGCCGCGGCTGGCCTGGGTGGCGTCACGCATCGGCTCGATCCCGCCAACATCCCCTGGCTGACCGCGGTGATCTGGGCGCCGCTGGTGGAAGAGATACTGTTTCGCTACGGCCTACGGCGGCCCAGACAGGCGCTGTGGCTGATCCCGGCGATGGTGCCCGTGGTGCTGTGGGGGCCGAAGGTCTGGACCGGCCTGTTGCTGGCCGCATTCGTGATCCTGGCATGCTGGGGCGCGCGCCAGCGCGCCGAACCACTGCAAGGCTGGGACACCACCTGGCGGCGCTATTACCTGAAGCACTTCGGCCTGGTGTTCCACCTGGTCGCGCTGAGCTTCGCCGCGGTGCACCTGACCAATTTCGTCTACAGCAAGACGCCGTACTGGCTGCTGCCCTTGCTGGTGCTGCCGCAGTGGCTGACGGGTCTGGTGCTGGGCTGGATGCGCGTCAGGCGCGGAATCGGCTCGGCCATCCTGCTGCACTCCGCGTTCAACGCTGGCCCCATTTTGATGATCTGGATCATCATGCGCTGGGTTCCCGCCGCCGCGGCCTAACCGGGGCCGCAACGGCGGCCGAGCCGGCAGGGCTCGATCCCCCAGCCGGGGTAAACTAGAACGTTAACGATCAATACCGTACTTACACAGGATTCCCATGGCTCTGCAATGCGGCATCGTCGGCCTGCCCAACGTAGGCAAATCGACACTCTTCAACGCTCTGACCCGCGCCGGCATCGCCGCCGAGAATTATCCGTTCTGCACCATCGAACCCAACGTCGGTGTGGTCGAAGTGCCGGATCCGCGCCTGCAGAAGCTGGCTGAAATCGTCAAGCCCGAACGCATTCTGTCCGCCACCGTCGAATTCGTCGACATCGCGGGCCTGGTCGCCGGCGCGAGCAAGGGCGAAGGCCTGGGCAACCAGTTCCTCTCGCACATCCGCGAAACCGACGCCATCGTCAACGTGGTGCGCTGCTTTGAAGACCCCAACGTGATCCACGTGGCGGGAAAGATCGACCCTATCGCCGACATCGAAGTCATCGAAACCGAGCTGGCGCTGGCCGACATGCAAACCGCCGAAAAGGCGTTGCATCGTCACCAGAAGACCGCGCGTTCCGGCGACAAGGAATCGCAGCGCATCGTGGCCGTGCTGGAAAAGTGCGTGGCCCAGCTGAACGAAGCCAAGCCTATCCGCGCACTGGACCTCTCGCCCGAAGAGCAGGCCGACATCGCCCAGCTCTGCTTCATCACCGCCAAGCGCGCGATGTACGTGGGCAACGTGGCCGACGACGGCTTCACCAACAATCCGCTGCTGGACCGCCTGACCGAATTCGCCGCCGCGCGCAACGCGCCCGTGGTCGCGATCTGCGCCGCCATCGAATCCGAAATCGTCGACCTCGACGATGCCGACCGCCAGGCCTTCCTGTCGGACATGGGCATGGAAGAACCCGGCCTGAACCGCCTGATCCGCGCCGCCTTCAAGCTGCTGGGCCTGCAGACCTACTTCACTGCAGGCGTGAAGGAAGTGCGCGCCTGGACCGTGCCGATCGGCGCCACCGCGCCGCAAGCTGCGGGCGTCATCCACACCGACTTCGAACGCGGCTTCATCCGCGCCCAGACGATCGCCTACGAAGACTTCATCACCTACAAGGGTGAGCAGGGCGCCAAGGAAGCGGGCAAGATGCGCGCGGAAGGCAAGGAATACATCGTGCAGGATGGGGACGTGATGAACTTCCTGTTCAACGTCTGACGAATTTTTCGGAACTCAGGAACGTTCGGTAGCGCTTGGTGGATTGAGCAGGCCTTTTGAAATCAAGGGCTTGACAACAGTACGGTCTACTGAGCGTTCCTATTGTTCATCGAAGTCTGAAAAATTCGGGGGTAGCGTTGAGGGTACTCGTGTTCAAACGTGCTGCGTGGTGCCTGCAAACAGCACCGCGCCAGTTCTTTCTCCAACTCTTCTAGGGCGCGCGACAAAGGCGACTGTTCGATGCGCGGCCGCTCGGCAGCGCGGGCAAAGTGCCGTTGTTCGGCCACAGCCAGGGAGCAAAGGAAATGCCTAAATTCCATTGCGATCAGTCATGCCGTCTTTACCCTACCCAACAGCACGAGCACCAGAATTGCCGTCGCTGCCGCAGCGCCAGCCAGAACAAGAAGCTGGAACCGGAATGCGCTTTCGTACACCAGCAACAGCAGTGACTGTCCAGCCGTCGGCAAATGCACGAGGGCGTTCTGTAGATCGCTCATGGCCAATCGGTTCGATGCTCCCACCAAGTCTGCATCCGTCACTTGCCCCAATGTGCCATTCGGCACTAACGCCGCTAGCCCCGAGAGAATGTGAGCAGACAATATGGCCCCCACGGCGGCGATGGCCATCCCGTCGCCGGCCAGGCGTACCGCATTGAAGATTCCCGTCGCCATGCCGGCCCGTTCCCTGGGAACAACGCTCACGGCCAAACCATCCATCAGCCCCCAGGGGAGACCGATTCCGATGCCGATCACCAGCATCGCCAGCAAACGCTCGCTTTGCGTATTGCCGGACAGCGTCAAACCCAGCCAGGCCAGTCCGGCAGCCGCAATGGCGAGGCCAATGCCAGACAGCACGCCGACGTTGATCCAGCGCGTAAGAAGGCCGGCAATGAAGGGCACCACCAACAGCGGCGCAGACAGCGCAATCATCATCTGCCCGGCTGCCAGTGCGCTGTGTCCTTCCGCCCCTATGAATCGGGCTGGAAGCATGACCAGCAGCACGATGTATGCATAGGCCGGCGCAATCGCCAACACCTGCACACCGACGAACCGTGCATTTGCGAACAGCGACAGGTCGAGCATGGGTTTGGCCTGGCGTCGTTCGATGATGACGAAGGCGGCCAGCAACACGGCTGCGCTTGCCAAGCAAGCTAGCACCGAGGCATGGCTCCAACCTCGCTCGGGGGCAAGAATGATGCCGTAGGTGAGCACCGCCAGTCCGGCGGTGAAACTGATGGCGCCGGGCCAATCCAGCCCCGTGGCGTCGGGGTCGCGTGTCTCGCGGGCAAATGGCGCAATGAGTGCGGATGCCAACAAGGCGACCAGCGCCGGTAGATAAAACACCCACTGCCATCCCAGGGTGTCGATCAGCAGTCCGGCCAGGAATGGACCGAATGCCGCTCCGGCGCCGAAAGTCGTGCCGATCAGGCTGAACACGCGGGTGCGGGCATGTCCGTCGAACTCTTGCGTCAGCGCAGCCATCGCGCCCGCAAAGGCTGCTGCCGCGCCCAGGCCCTGAATGAGCCGCAGGATGTCGATCCAGAACACTGACGGCATGAAGGGAATGGCCGCCGTGATCAGGGCAAACAACAGCATGCCCGACAGCCAGATCCGCTTGCGCCCATAGGTGTCGGCCAAGCTACCCGCCGCCAGTGTTGCGCTGCCGTAGGTCAGGATGTAGGCGTTGATGATCCAGGTCAGTTCGACCGCGCTGCCGCCAAGCGCCTGGTTGATGGAGGGCACGACGACGGCGGGACCAGCGATGCTCAACGGAATGACGGCGGCCGTCAGACACCCGGTGACGATCAAGGGGGCTTTACGAATCGTCGCGTCCGACGCGGATGCGGTGGTGGTGCTCATCGGGTATCCCTAAAAAATGGCGAGGCCATGCACGACGCTCTCGAAACGGTGGTTAACGGCAATGTCGTGACGGCCGTATTGAATAATTGATGATACGGAGGAACTATTTATGGAAAAATGGCCCGTAAATCACGATAGACATGACATTTGAGTCATCAATTGGAGCGGCAATGGATAGTCACAGCGGCATGACGATCTTTGTGCAGGTGGCTGATCTACGCAGCTTCGCGGCGGCGGGGCGTCAGTTGGGCATCTCCGCGTCGGCGGTCAGCAAGGGCGTGGCCCGGCTGGAGCAGAAGCTTGGCGTACGCCTATTCCAGCGCAGCACCCGTAGCGTGAGCCTCACCGCAGAAGGCACGCTGTTCCTCGACCGTTGCCGACGCATCCTCTCCGAAATCGCGGCGGCCGAGAATGAGCTGGCCAGCACGACTGCGACCCCGCAAGGCCGACTTCGGGTAAGCCTGCCGCTAGTCAGCGGATTGATGTGGCCGGTGTTGTCGGCCTTTGCCAGCCACTATCCGCAAATTGAACTCGACCTGGATTTCAGCGACCGCTTGGTGGACGTCGTGGACGAAGGTTTCGATGCGGTAGTGCGCACCGGAGAGTTGAGCGATTCCCGCCTGATGAGCAAGCGCCTGGGCATCAGCCGCTTCGTCTGTGTGGGCGCGCCACGCTATTTCGCGCAGCACGGCATGCCCGAACGGCCCGAGGACTTCGTCCAGCACGCTTGCCTGCTGCATCGCATCCCAAGCACCGGCCTGTTGGAAAAATGGCGCTTGCGACGCGGCGGCGAGGACGCCGACATGCGTCCTGCGGCAAGCATGACGAGCAACCACCTTGAGACCTTGCGGCATATGGCCATCCAGGGCCACGGCATCGCCTACCTGCCTGACTTCGCGGTCAAGCAGGCCCTCGATCGCGGAGACCTTGTGACGGTGCTGGACGAATGGGCGGGTTCGTCCAGTACCTTCTGGATATTGTGGCCGTCCAATCGGCAACTGTTGCCCAGGGTACGGGCGTTCGTGGATTTCATCGCTGGGCACCTGTTCCCGGCGGGATAATGTCGGTCGCGGCCGGGTTGGGCTGCATCAGCAGATGGTTTGATCGCACATACGTAAGTTGTCGAGCGGCACCCAGCCCGTCTCTCCGTCCTCAAGCCGGGTCGCCCACACCCATCCATTCAACTCGCGTTCGCCGCGCAGCACTTCACCTTCCGCGACATCCAATTCCTTATTGGTGAAGTCCTCCAGCATCGTGGCGCTGCCGTCGGCATGATGGTCAAGGAATTGCGCCGGCACGAAGCCGGCTTCCTGGTCCGCTGGCGTGCAGTGATACCAGTCGGGCCAGCCCTCGGGCCCATCGTATCGTTCGCCGACGGCGACGCGATCTCCCTTGCGCACCCGCATGGGCTCGGGAAATTCGCTCGCATGGGACTGGATGACGAGGTAGCGCCGGTCGGGATTCATGGATGTTGCCTGTCTGTGTTGCTGCTATGGCTGGAACTATGCCACGCGTTCAAGCAACCGCGGCACCGCCGATGCCAGCAAGGCAACGCCGGATGCTGTCAGCAACCCCAGTACGATCTGCCGGAAACGCGCCTCGCTGATGCCTATGTAAAGCTTCGCGCCCAACAGCACCGGCACCAGCATGGAGGCGGCAACGATGGCGAACATGGGCAGCATGGCGCGCGTGACGATGCCGGTCGCCAGATACGTGCCCATGGTCACCAACAGCATGGACAGGTTGAAGTTCTGGATGATGGCGCGTTGCGCGTCCTTGTCGAAGCCGCGCAGGGTGCACCACAAGGTGGGCAGCGTGCCGGTGAAGCCGCCGATGCCGCCCAGCACGCCGCCGGCCATGCCGACGGCCGCATCTGCGGCGCGGCCGCCCGCGGAGATCTTGGGAAGATTCTTGGCGTACAGCATGGCAGGGCACCAGATCACCAGCAGGGCGCCGAGTATGGTCTTGAACCAGTCCATGTCCAGGCGCGGCAGCAGCGCCACGCCCAGCGGAATGCCGAACAGGCCGCCGATCACGAAAGGCAGCAGTCGCCGCAGGTCGAAGCCGCGGCGCACGGTAATGGCGGCGAGGATCTGCCCGACCAGGGCGCCAAAGGCCGCGAGCGTCGCGGCCAGGCGCGGGTCCAGTACCCAGGCCCAGAACGACATCGCCACCAGGCCGAAGGCAAAGCCCGACAGGCCTTGCACGAAACCCGCGACGACCGCGCCGAGGGTGACCACCAGATATACAGAATCCATTGCCGTCCTTTTCATGGCGTGTACGGAAAGGTTCTGTATTCTGGGCGATCTTCGTCCCTGGGAAATCTTGTTTTCCTATGGGCCGATACCGCGGGTCTTATGGTTGAGGCTTATTCCAGACCGAGTCTGCGCAGGGTGTCAGTCAAGCCCAGCAGCTCGGTAGTGAAGACGCCTTGCTCGATCGCTTTGCGCTGTCCAGCTTCTTTCTCTTCGCGGGCGAGGCTGCGGGCGATGGTCTGTTCCAATTCGCTCTGGGGAATAACGGCTACGCCGTCGCGGTCCGCGACGATGTAGTCGCCGGGATGAATGGTGACGTCGCCTATGCTGACCGGCACGTTGATCCGGCCTGGCTGGAATTTGCCGGTGCCCTTGATCGACAGGCCGCGGCAGAACACCGGGAAGCCAAGTTCGATGATCAGGTTCGCGTCGCGCACGCAGCCGTTGATGAGCAGGCCGGCGATGCCAACCTGCATGGCTTGCAATGTCAGCACGTCACCCCAGGGGCCGGCTTCCATGAAGGCCTTGGCATCGACCACGAGGACGTCGCCAGGACGGGCCTTCTGGACGGCATAGTGCAGCATGAGGTTGTCGGCGGGGCGACAGTCGACGGTGAAGGCTGGTCCGGCAAGTCGCACGGTCGGGTCGATGGGTTTGATGCCGTGGTCCAGCGCACCCTTGGCGCCCTGCGCTTCGTAGACGGTGGCGGCGCCTAGTTGGCGCAAGGTGGCAAGCAGGTTCGTCATGTCAGTCCACCTTTGCGCCGGTGCGTTTGACCAGCGATTCCCAGTAGGGCAATTCTTTGGCGATGAAGCCCGCGAATTGTTCGGGCGTGCCGGCTACGTCATCCGATCCCATTTCGTCCAGGTTCTTGGCCAGCGCAGGGCTCTTCAATGTTTTCACGATGCCCTGGTTAAGCCGCTGGACTAGAGCCGCAGGCGTTTGCGCGGGGGCGAAAATGCCATACCAGTTCTCGATCACGAAACTGGCATGGCCGAGCTCCTTCATGGTCGGCACGTCCGGCAGGCCCTTTGAGCGGGTCTCTCCGGTGGTGGCCAGCGCGCGGATGCGGCCTGAACCCAGCTGCGGTGCGATAGCGGTGGTGGTTTCGAAGGCCACGGGCACCTGGCCCGCGATTACGTCGGCCAGGGCCGGACCCTGGCCGCGATAGGGGATATGCGTCATGTCGAGCTTCATATCGAGCTTGAGCATCTCTCCCATCAGGTGTTGAGGGCTGCCGCTGCCACCGGACGCGAAATTGAATTCGCCTGGCTTGCTACGGATCAGCGCGAAAAGTTCGCTGGCAGTCTTCACGGGCACGCCGGCGTTGACGTATAGCACCAGCGGGACTGCGGCCACTTCGGCGACCGGCGCTAGCGTGCTGACCGGGTCGTTGCGCAGCTTGTACAGGTTGCGGTTGATGACGACGCCGGTGTTGTTGCCCAAGAGCAGCGTGCAGCCGTCCGGCGCGGCGGTGGTGACGTACTGGGTGCCTATGTTGCTGCTGGCGCCGCCCTTGTTTTCGACGATCACGTTGGTGCCGAGTTCGTCGGCCAAGCCGGGTGCGATCAGGCGCGCCAGGATGTCAGTGGTACCGCCCGGGGGATAGGGCGAAATGATTTTGACCAGCTGGCAGGGATATGGGTCTTGCGCCAGCGCGGGGGCGGTCACCGCTGCGGCCGCCAGGCCGAAGGTTGCTGCGCACAGCGTGCGGGTGATGGACATCATGTCTCCTTGGATTATGTAGTTGTTATTCGAGCCAGCATCAGGTGAGCTTGGCCGGCGAACGCTGCAGCGTGTGGTAGCCGAACTGCCTGCGCGCTTCGATCAGCGGCATGCCGCCAAGCGCGGCCTCCAGAATCCGGTTTTCCAACGCGCGCGTTTCCAGGGCCTTGGTCAGCACTTCCTGCATGCGTCCGCGAGGCACCACCACGATGCCGTCGGCATCACCGATCAGCAGATCTCCAGGACATACGCGCACGTCGCCCAGCGTTACGGGCTCTTCGTAGGCCTGCACTTGCACCCGGTCCTTGCCAGTGCGCATGAAGGCGCCGCGGGCATACAAGGAATAGCCGGCCTCGTCCGCCTCGGCGGTGTCGCGACACACGCCATGCACGACTGTGCCAGCGATATTCTTGTGCGCGGCCAGCCGGCTGAGAATCCCGCCCCATACGGTGCAGTCCATGCGCCCGCCATTGTCCAGAACGGCGACGGCGCCGGGCGCGAGCCGGTCGATGAAGTCACCGACCGTGCCGGGCTGGGCGTGGTCTATCGGTGCGAAGCGGACGGTGTAGGCCAAGCCGAAGAGCCGGGCTGGGCCTGCGATGGGCCGGATACCCAGCGCGCTGCCGGGAAGTTCGTAGTAGTCGAGAGCATCGGATACCTCGGCAGTGGAAAGGCCGCGGGCCAGGCTCAGCCATTCGGGTTCGTGCAAATCGGTAATCAACAGAATCTCCAGGTTCCGGCGCGTCGATATATGCGTGTGATCCCATGTTCAGCTAATGAAAAGTGGAAAGCAATCAGTCGATTTTGAGCGTAAGATCAATTTCCATGAACCTGAAATCCCTGCAGTTCTTTTGCGAAGTGGTCGAAACCCGCAATGCCAATCTGGCGGCCCAGCGATTGCACGTGGTGCCCACCGCGGTCAGCATGCAGCTGGGGCAATTGGAGGCCATGCTGGGCGCAAAGGTGTTTGACCGCTCTACCCGTCCCATGACGCTCACTCCGCTGGGACGCTTCATCTATCCCAAGGCCAAGGCGCTGCTGGCCGATGCCCAGCGCCTGTTCGACGAAGCGCAGGATATGGCCGCAGGCCATTTCGGCTGGCTCAGCATCGGTTTCACGCGTTCGACCATTTTCTCGGTGCTGCCTGATGCGGTGCGCAAGATGAAGGCCGACCTGCCCAAGGTGCGCATCGACCTGACCGAGATCCTCAGCGAGCACCAAGGGGAGGCGCTACACAGCGGTCTCATCCATGTGGGGCTTTCGCGAACGATGGGAGCGCGTGTCGAAGAGGACGGCCTGGACTACTTTCCGCTGTTCGATGACCCACTCGTTGCGGCAGTGCCGTCCGCGGGCGCGTTTGCCAAACGCAAGCGCCTCAATTCGAATGATCTGGCCGGCATGGCATTTATCAGCTATCCGAAGGACCCGGAAAGCAGTTTCGCCCGTTCGACCATGCAGGCGCTGGAGCAGGCCGGCGCCAAGGTGCGCGTGGGATATGAGGCGAAGGAGATACACACCGCGCTGGGCCTGGTCGCGGCCGGCCTGGGCTATGCGCTGGTCGGCAGGTCAGTGGCGGATGAAAGCCGCAGCGATATCCTGTTTCTGCCTGTCCAGGGATTGACGGCGACGGCTCAGGTGTATGCGGTGCGAGCAAAGGGCGTCTCGCATCGGCTGGCCGACGATTTCATGAAGATCATTGTGGAGCAGTCGGGCGCGCGCTGAAGGTTCGATGCGGCGCATGCGCCCACGCCGCAAACGCCTTGGCTTCTCAGGCCTGCGACGCCTTATCCGCTGCCGCCCGCAGGAAATTCGCCTCCAGCACGCTCAGCACGCGATTCAAGGTATCGATATCCGCGGCCGACAAGCCCTTGAGCGATTCCTCGAAGAAAGCCGCCCGCTTGGGTAGCGCCTCGTCCACCACGGCCTGGCCGGCGGGCGTGAGGTTGGCGTTGGTCAGGCGGTTGTCTTGCGGATCCACTTCGCGCGCGATCCAGCCCATTTTCTCCATGGCCTGCAACTGGCGCGTGAGCGATGCAGGATCGAGCCGGCAACGTTCGGCCAGATGCTTCTGCGAACACTGGCCGCATTCATGCAGCGCCAGCAGGATGCGCCAGCGGGGCAAGGCGTGGCCAACCGTGCTGCTGAACGCGTTCTGCATGCCGCGGTAGGCCTGCCCCATGTGCTGGATGACCTGCAAGCCTTGTTGTTGTTTGGGCAAAAGCTATTCTCCGACGCCGGCCGGCTCTGGTTTGGAGGGGCGGATTAACTGGATCGGCGGCACGCGCCGCACGCACCACAGCGCGAACACGGCGACCGCCAGGGCGATCAACTGCCCTTCGTGGATCGCGCCGACGAGCGCGACGCGCGCGATCTCGATCAGCGAGGTTCCGTCCTGGCCTTGATGCGCCAATTGTGCCAGGAACTGCGTCTGGGCCGCGGGATTGACCAGCATCTGCGGATCGTTCAGTTCGGGCAGCCAGCGGGCGGAGGCGCCGCGCAGCGTGGATTCGACGCCGCTGAAATAGCTGTGGCTGACCATGGTGCCGACGATCGCCGTGCCCAGCATGCCGCCTATCATGCGCAGCGATTGCAGCAGCGCGGTGGCGATGCCCAGGTGGCTGCGGCCGGCGGTCTGCTGCGCGAAGACCGTCAGGTTGGGCATGATGAAGCCCATGCCCAGGCCGGCCATCAGCATATATGCGGCGATGAGCGCATGTGACGTGTAGCTATGGGTGGTAACGATGCCCAGGCACGAGAACGCCATCAGGATGAAGCCCGCGTACAGCATGCAGTTGGGATTGCGGATGCGGGTGATGATGCGACCGTTGATGATGCTGCCCACGGTAATGAAGACCACCATGGGCGTGATGAGCAGGCCCGCATCCTGGGGCGACAGCCCGAAGCCGCCCTGTAGCAGCAGCGGCGCGTAGAACAGCAGCGAGTACATGGTTACGCCCACCAGCAGGGCCAGCGTGAACAGCATGGCCAGGCCGCGGTTGCGGAACATGTCCAGCGGCAGCAGCGGGTGGGGGCAGCGCCGTTCCCACCAGAGCAGCACGGCGAAGGCGACCGCGCTGCCCGCGCCCAGCAGCATGATGGACCCGCTCAGCCCTTCCTTGGGCAGCAATTCGACCAGCAATTGCAGGCTGCCCAGCGCCAGGGCGATGAGCACCGCGCCCTGCCAGTCCAGCCGCACCCGGCCGGACGTGTGGCTGCGCAGGTGCGGCAGATAGCGGGTGACGAACCACAGGCCGAGTATGCCGATGGGCAGGTTGACGTAGAACACCGAGCGCCAGCCGTAGTGCTCCGTCAGTGCGCCGCCCAGGGTCGGGCCCACCGCGTTGGCGATGCCGAAGGCGGAGCTGAGCATGACCTGCCAGCGCAGCCGCACGTGGGGATCGGGAAACAGATCGGGGATGGACGCGAACGCGGTACCCACCAGCATGCCGCCGCCTATGCCTTGCAGGGCGCGGGCCAGGACCAGCGTGAACATGCTGTCGGCCGCGCCGCACAGCACCGAGGCCAGGGTGAACAGCACGATGGCCGCCACTACGAACGGCTTGCGCCCGTAGTAGTCGCCCAGGCGGCCGAAGATGGGCACGGTGATGACGGAGGTCAGCAGGTAAGAGGTCGCTACCCATGCATACAGTTCGAAGCCCCTGAGTTCGGCCACAATGGTTGGAAGCGCGGTGCCGACCACGGTCTGGTCGATCGCGACCATCATCATGACGAAACACATGCCCAGCATGGCGAGCAGAGTCTGGCGGAATGGGAGCACCTGGCCGGGCGAGTGCGGGGTGCTGGGAGCGGGGGCGGACATTATTGGATCTATCAATGATTGATGTATCAATCATTCTAGTCCTACAATCCGCGAGACAGAAAGTTGTCAGGTCCGGGCCGGATTTCGAGGCGCGAGACCGATGGCGATAGGGCTGATTTTGCGCGGCTTTGCCCGGCGGCCCGCGCGAAGCCAGCCTGATTTGTTACGATAGCGCTATCTGTACGCCGGCTTTGCCGGCGTCTTCATCAGGCTTTCCTTGGCAGATTCTCCTTTTTCGGTGCCGCAGCCCCAGGCTCGGCTTGAGATAGGGCACGCCCTGAAAGGCCCATGGCTTCATACGCCGGGTGGTTTTTCCGCCGCTAAAGCACCTTTCGCGCGCCTGGCGCCGCGGACGGCATTCAAGGATTTCCAGTCGAGGTACCGACGGGGCAGCAATGAAAACGTGGTTCAAGCGCATTTTGATAGGCCTGGTAGTGTTGGTTGTCGTGGCCGTCGTTGGCCTGGCCATCTTCTTGCTGACATTCGACCCCAACGCGTACAAGTACAAGCTGGAAGAGCTTGTCCAGCAACGCTACCAACGCACGTTGACGATCGACGGCGAGATCGAGCTGTCGCTCTTTCCGCGTATCGGTCTGTCGGTGCAGGGCGTGTCGCTGTCCGAGCCGGATAGCCCCGAGATTTTCGCTTCCATCGACAGCACCCGCCTCGCGGTTGCCGTGTGGCCGCTGCTGTCCAACAGCTTTGTCGTGGATCACGTGGCCATCACCGGCTTCAAGGCCCGCGTGGTGCGGGACAAGCAGGGCCAATTCAATTTCAGCAATCTCGTGGGCGGCACCGCGCCGATCACGGCGGTGCCCGCCAATCCCGCCGAAGCCTTGGCGGGCGCGGCGCAGAGCGCGGTACAAGCCATCGCCAACGGCAACCTGCCGCAGCCGCGCAACAACATGCAGATCGACATCGCCGGGCTGGACCTGAAGGATGGCCAGGTGCAGTTGCAGGATGCCATCACGGGCATGGCGGTGGCGGTTACCAAGATCAACGCCAACACCGGCCGCGTCACCTTCAATCAGCCGTTTGACGTACGCATGACCGCGCGCGTCGAGGGCGGCGATCCGCGCGTCGACGCCAATCTGACCGGTCAGGCCCTGCTGACGCTGGATCCGTCCGCCAAGCGCTATGCGGCGCAGAAGCTGGACCTGCGCATGGACGGCAAGCTGCCGGGCGCCGAGGCCAAGAGCCTGGCCATACGCGGCAATCTGGCCTTCAACGGGCAGAAATCGGCGCTCGATATCGCCGGCCTGGAGGTCGTGTTCCAGGGTGACGTCACCGATCCCGCGGTGCGGGCCACCAATGTGGACGCCAGTGTCGCGATCCCCAAGCTGGCGATCGACCCGCACAAGAGCCAGTTGCAGATCGAGAAGCTGGCCATTCGCGCCAAGGGCGGGGTGGCCGACGGTCCCTTCGAATTCGCCGTGGACGCGCCTGCACTCAATATTTCTCCGGCTTCGGCCACGGGCGAAGCGCTGACCGGCCGCGTGCGCATCAGCGGCCTGGACGCGAGCTTCGGCCTGAACGGCATCAGCGGCAACGCCGGCGAACTGGATATCAAGGAAGCCAAGCTGGACAGCACTTCCAAGAACGGCGAACGGATCGTCAAGCTGAATTTCGCCTCGCCGCTGTCCCTTAACCTGCTTCAGCGCAGCGGCGGCCTTTCCGGCCTGCGCGGCGACGTCAACATTACCGATCCCGGATTGCCCAAGGGCAGCCTGCAGATCCCGGTGATTGGCAGCGTCACGGCGGACCTGTTGAAGGATCAGGCCACCAGCAAGATCAACGCGGTACTGGAAGGCGGCAAGTTCGACCTGAGCGCGGACATTACCAAGCTGAGCGATTCGCCGAAGGTGAATTTCGCGCTGGTGGTGGACACGCTGGACCTGGACAAGCTGGTGCCGCCCGCGGCGGCAACGCCTGCGCAGCCTGCGGCCAAGCCGCCTGCCGAAGCCAAGAAGGACGAAGGCAAGCCGGCGCAACCCGCCCCGGCGCCGGCTGCGTCCAAACCGGTCGACGATACGATCGATCTGTCGGCGTTGATCGGTCCCAGCGTCAACGGCACCATCAAGGTTGGCAAGCTGGTCGTGCGCGGCCTGAAGGCCGATGACGTCGGCGCCGCGGTCAAGCTGGACAAGGGCAAGCTGGACATTTCGAGCCTGACGGCGGGCCTGTATGGCGGCAAGCTGGCGGGTACCCTGTCGGTGGACGCCGCGCAGGGCAACCAGTTGGCCACCAAGATGTCGTTGGCCGGCATCGCCATCGAACCGTTCCTGATGGACTTGGCGCGCCAGAACGTGCTGAGCGGCACGGGCAGCCTCGCGGTGGACCTGAAGACGGCTGGCGCCAACGCCTATGCCATGAAGAACGGCCTGGGCGGCACCATGCAATTGCGCCTGCGCGATGGCGCGGTCAAGGGCATCAACCTCACGCAGACGCTGCGCGAGCTGAAGGCCGCCTTCAAGCCGGAATCGCAGAACGAAACCGTCGCCTCCGACACCAGCAAGCAGACAGAATTCTCCGAGATGGACGCGGACCTGGCTTTCACCAAGGGTGTGGCTGCCGTCAAGCGTCTGAACGTGGTGTCGCCCCTGCTGCGGGTGACGCAAGGAGAACCGGCCACCATAGACTTCGTCAAGAGCGAGCTGGACCTGGTGGCGCGCGCGCGCGTCGTCAATCCGGCTGCCGATCCGGAAGGCAAGGAACTGATAGACCTGAAGGACGTGACCATCCCTGTGCACGTCAAAGGGCCGTTCGACAAGCCGACCTACACCGTGCTCTGGAAGGACGCCATCGGCGGCATTCTCCAGCGCAGCCTGGAAAACAAGCTGCGCGAGGCGGTGACGGGCAAGGGCAAGGGCGGCGCGGCCGTCGACAAAGCCCTGAAGGGGTTGCTGGGCAAATGAACGCCGGACACTTCCAACCCGTGGCCGAGTGCGGCGTCACCGCACAGGCCGAGGCCGCTGGCTATCACCGGCAATGGCTGGTCGCCAACGATTCCGGGCAGTGGCTGAACCGCGCCCTGTGTCCGCGGCTGGCCGAGGTCTCGGTCGAACTGCGGCTGGGCTACCTGGTGCTGAAGGCGCCGGGCATGCTGCGCATGGACATTCCGCTGGACGTCATCGAAGACGACGATAGCGTGCGTTACAGCATGAAGGTGGGCGAGCAGGTGGTCGACGTGATCGACGAAGGGGAACTGGCTGCGGCCTGGATCTCCAACTTTGTGCAGGTGCCTTGCCGCATCATGAAAGTGCACCCCGACACGCCCGTGGCCGCCTGGCCGGCCTGAGCAGGCCGCCTCAGGCCTGCGTGCCCGAGCGCTTGAACTCAAATGCGACGTGGGCCAGAAGGCCCGCCAGCAGGCCCCAGAAGGCCGATCCGATGCCCCAGAAACTGAAGCCCGAGGCCGTGGCGAGCAGCGTGATGAGCGCGGCTTCGCGGCGTTGCGGGTTGGCCATGGCCGCTGCCATGCCGCCCATGATGGTGCCCAGCAGCGCCAGCCCGGCCAGCGCGGCCAGCAGGGCGGCGGGCAAGGCCTGGAAGAACACGGCCACGGCGCCGGCCACGACGCTCAGCACGACATAGCCCAGGCCGTAGGTGGCGGCGGCGATATACCGCTTGGACGGATCCGCGTGCGCTTCGGGGCCGGTGCAGATGGCTGCGCTGATGGCGCCCATCGTGACGCTGTGCGCGCCAAAGGGCGCGGCCAGCAGGCCCAGCAGGCCGGTGGCCGCCACCAGGCGCGAGGCCGGCGGCTGATAGCCGGCGGCTTGCAGGATGGCCAGGCCGGGCAGGTTCTGCGACGCCATTGCGACGACGAAGAGCGGAATGCCCAGGCTGACCGCGGCCTGCGCGCTGAAGGCCGGCGTGGTCCATACGAATTCGGTGAGGCGCCAGTCCAGCAGGTCCAGCTGGATCAGGTTCAGGCCGAAGGCGATGGCGATGGCCACCAGCATGACGACCAGCACCGCGTAGCGCGGCGCCCAGCGCCGGCACAGCAGATAGGCGGCGCACATCGCCAGCACCAGTGCGGGTTGCTGCTTGATGTTGCTGAAGACGCCCATGCCGAAATTGAGCAGTACGCCCGCCAGCATGGCTGCGGCGATTTCGCCCGGGATGCGCCGCAGGATGGGATCGATCCACCCGAACAGGCCGCAGGCCAGCGTCAGTGCGGCCGCGAGGATGAAGGCGCCGATGGCTTCATTGAAGGGAACGCCTGCCAGCGCGGTGACCAGCAGGGCCGCGCCGGGCGTGGACCAGGCCATGACGATGGGCAAGCCCGTGCGCAGACTGTATACCGCGCCGCCGAGGCCGAACGCGAGACTGAGCGAACCGATCCACGACCCGATGTGGGTGGAATCCAGGCCGGCGGTATGGCCGGCTTGCACCATCAGCACGGCGGTGCCGCCGAAGCTGACCAGGACGGCGACCAGACCGGCGGCGATGGCCGACGCGGACAGGTCGCGGCGGGCTTGGTGGCGGGAAGGAGGAAGGTCGATGCTGGGCTGCGCGGCGTCGCTCATGCGGCACCGGTCAGGCGGCGGTACTTGGCCATGAGCTGTTCCTGGCCTTCATGCCATTGCGGGTGCAGTTCGATGCACTCCACCGGGCATACCACCTTGCATTGCGGCTCGTCGTGGTGGCCCACGCATTCGGTGCACCGGTCGGGGTCGATGATGTAATAGTCCTCGCCCATGGAGATTGCTTCGTTCGGGCACTGGGGCTCGCAAACGTCGCAATTGATGCATTCTTCAGTGATGGTCAGGGCCATGGCGGGCTACGGTATGGGGCGGGTAGGGCTAGGCGCATTGTACCGCCGTCGCCCGCCCGGGCGGCGCAGCGCAAGAAGGGCGCTGTGCGCGCCCTTCGAGGGTGGAGCAAATACCGGCTGCGGGTTCAGCCCGGCCAGGACTGTTCGCGGCGTTCCTTGGCCTTTTCCTGGAGCCAGCGCTCGACCGATGGAAACACGAATTTGCTCACGTCGCCGCCCAACTGGGCGATTTCGCGCACGATGGTGCCAGAGATGAACTGGTACTGGTCCGAGGGCGTCATGAACAGCGTTTCGACGTCGGGCAACAGATGGCGGTTCATGCCGGCCATCTGGAATTCGTATTCGAAGTCGGACACGGCGCGCAGGCCGCGCACGATGACGCGGCCGTTCTGGTCGCGCACGAAGTCCTTGAGCAGGCCGGCGAAGCTTTGCACTTCCACGTTGGGATAGTGGCCCAGCACTTCGCGCGCGATTTCCACGCGTTCGTCGATGCTGAAGAAGGGCTTCTTGTTGCGGCTGATGGCGATACCCACCACGACCTTGTCGAAAAGCGTGGCGGCACGGCGGACCAGGTCTTCGTGGCCTCTGGTCAGCGGGTCGAAAGTGCCAGGATATACAGCGATGATCATGCGAGCTCCGTACCGTTATTAGTGGTGTACACCATCCTCCGAAGCTCGGATTATTGACCTATTTGCGCAATGCAGCAAATTCCAGCAGGTGGTAGTGGACCGCGCCTGCCTTGTCCTGCCGCAAGATCGTGAATCCTTCAGGGGCTTCGATGGGGCTTTCCGCCTCTACGTAGACTAGCCCATGCTCGGTCAGAATGCCCGGCAGAATCGGCCACAGGCGCGGCAGCCAGTCCTGGCCGAAAGGAGGATCCAGCAAAATCAGGTCAAATCGGGACGCATCCATGCGCTCGGCGACCTGCATGGCGTCGCCCACGTGGATGCGTATCATGTCGGCTTTGAGCTTGTCGCGCAGTGTCCGCAGCGCGGACGCGGCGGTCTTGTCCCGCTCGACCATCTGCACATGCGCTACGCCGCGCGAGGCCGCCTCGAAGCCCAGGGCGCCGCTGCCGGCGAACAGATCCAGCACCTGCTTGTCGGCGAAATCGCCGCCCCACAGGTGATTGAGCCAGTTGAACAGTGTCTCGCGCACCCGGTCGGGCGTGGGGCGCAGCGTCTCCACGTCGGGTACGGCAATGGGGGTGCGTCTGTATTGGCCCCCGACGATACGAATATACTTGTTACCCATGTTTAGCCGCTTCTTCAAGAAAAAATCCCCACCGCCCG
>NZ_DATCUY010000527.1:0-2676 GCF_036567245.1 Achromobacter sp.
CGGCACGCGCCCATCGCGTCCGCTGCCCTACGCGCTGCAGGTCCATGCGGTTGCGGATGGCAAGAGCGTGACGCTGCGCTTCGAAAACACCGGCGCGGCTGGCGCGGTGCTGCATGTATACGACCGGCTGCATCTGGAGCGCGGCCCACGCCGCTACACCGTGGAAGCGGGCAAGCAGCTCGAAGACGCATGGCAGACCGCTGCCGACGAGGGACGCTACGATCTGTGGGTGCTGGGGCCCAACGGCTTCCATCGCCATTGCACGGGCCGCGCCGGCTCGCCATCCCTGGAAGTCACAGCCAACTACCAGGGGCCGGGCGCGTCGCTGCAACTGACGCTGCGCAACCCTGCCCCGCAGGCCCGCTCGTTCCGGGTGGAGGCCAACGCCTATGGCTATCCCAGCGAAGACAATGTCACGCTCGTTGCGGGCGAGACGCTCAGCCTGGCCTGGGACCTGACCCGCAGCGCCGGCTGGTATGACCTGACGGTGCACGACAGCGGCGACCCGGCCTACACTCGTCGCCTGGCCGGGCGCATCGAAACCGGCGCGCCCTCCACTTCCGATCCCGCAATGGGACAGGAGCTGATACTGCAATGGACACCCCCGGCATGAAACCGCCCGCCCCCTATGAAGACGCCGTGACTTTCCAGTTCGGCGATTCGCCCGAACTTGCCGACGAGTTGCTGGCATTGGTGCTGGCCGGCACGAAGACGGCCACCTGCGGCGCGCTGCGCGACTTCAATGAACAGGAACCCGTGCCCGCGGCCGGCCGGCGCGACGTGGTGCTGGACGGACAGGGCCGCCCGGCCTGCGTCATCGAGACCCTCAGCGTGCTGATCCAGCGCTTCGACCAGGTCGACGAAGCGTTCGCGCTGGCCGAAGGCGAAGGCCCTTACGAGGCCTGGCGCGACGCGCACATCGCCTACTTCGGCCGCAACGGCGGCTATGCGCCGGACATGATGCTGGCGTGCGAACGCTTCCGGGTGGTCGAAGTCTTCGAACGATAAAAAAGGCCGGACACCCTGCGGTGTCCGGCCCTTCAGGCGTTCGGGGTTGGTCAGCCTTGTTCGCCGCCCTTGCCCAGGCCCAGATAGCTTTCGATGACCTTGGGGTCGCCGGCCAGCTCGCGCGCCGGGCCGTGCAGGATGACCTCGCCGGTTTCCAGCACGTAACCGTAGTCGGCTACTTGCAGCGCCGCGCGCGCGTTCTGTTCAACCAGCAGGATCGCCACGCCGGTCTCGCGCAGGCGCGCGATGATGTGGAAGATCTCGCGCACGATGCGCGGCGCCAGGCCCAGGCTGGGCTCGTCGAGCATCAGCAGGTTGGGCTTGGCCATCAGCGCGCGGCCGACGGCCAGCATCTGGCGTTCGCCGCCCGACAGCGTGCCGGCCTGCTGCGCACGGCGCTCGCGCAACCGCGGAAACAGGTCGAACACTTCATTCAGCGTATCGCGCCAGCCGCTTTCGCGGGCGCGGTAGCGGCGGAAACCGCCCAGCAGCAGGTTGTCTTCCACCGACATGGTGCCGAACAGTTCGCGGCGCTCGGGCACCAGCGACATGCCGGCCGCGACGCGGCGTTCGACCTGCCAGCCCGACACGTCGGTGCCGGCGTACTGCACGGTGCCGGCCGCGTGGCCGGTCTGCGGCAGCGCCCCCATCATGGCGTTCAGCATGGTGGACTTGCCGGCGCCGTTGGCGCCGATCACGGTAACGATGCTGCCGGCAGGCACGGTGAGCGAGGCGCCCACCAGCGCGCCCACCTTGCCGTAGCGGGCGGACAGGTTGGTGACTTCGAGTACGGGAGCGCTCATCACACGCCTCCTGCCGACACGGGCTTGGCCTGGTCCGCTTCGGGCAGGTCGTCATCGATGCCGCCCAGGTAGGCTTCCAGCACCGCCGGGTTCTTTTGCACGTCGGCCGGCACGCCTTCAGCCAGCTTGGTGCCGAAATCCATCACCACGAGGTGGTTGGTCAGACGCATCACAAAATCCATATCGTGTTCGACGAGCAGAATGCTCATGCCCTCGGCCCGCAACTGTTCCAGCACGCGCGCCAGGTCCTGCTTTTCCTTGTAGCGCAGGCCGGCGGCGGGTTCGTCCAGCAGCAGCAGCACCGGATCGGCGGCCAGGGCGCGCGCGATTTCCAGGATGCGTTGCTGGCCCAGCGCCAGATTGCCCGCCTGCTCGTACAGGTACTCGCCCAGGCCGACACGCTTGATCTGCTCGGCCGCCTCGTGCAGCAGCTGCGCCTCGCGGGCGCGGTCCGAATGCAGGGCGCCCGCCAGCACGCCGACGTCCGAGCGGAGGTGTGCGCCCAGCGCCACGTTCTCCAGCACCGTCATACCGGGCAGCAGTTGCACGTGCTGGAAGGTGCGCCCCACGCCCAGCTTGGCGATCTCGCGCGCGGAACGGCTGTCGATGCGCTGGCCCATGAAGGTGACCTTGCCGCGCGTCACCGGCAGCACGCCGCTGATCAGGTTGAAGGTCGTGCTCTTGCCGGCGCCGTTCGGGCCGATCAGGCCCATGATCTCGCCGGAGGCGACCTTGAAGGAGATGTCGTTGACGGCGACCAGGCCGCCGAATTCCTTGCGGATGGCATCGACTTCGAGCACCACCTGGCCAGCTTGCGGACGCGCGCGCGTCGGCAGGGCCGGCGCCGCCGCGGGCGGTGCCATGT
>NZ_DATCUY010000528.1:0-3374 GCF_036567245.1 Achromobacter sp.
CTGCGCGGGCGCCGGCGGCGCAGCCTGGCGCCGGCGCGCGTAGTCCATGAGGCTGTCGCCCGGCAACGCTTTGCTGTAATACCACCCCTGCACGATGATTTCGGCGGGGGATGCCAGCGCCTTCAGCTGCTGGTCCGTTTCCACGCCTTCCACCACGATCTGCAGGTTCAGCGCTTCGCAAAAGCGCAGCAGGCCGTTCAGGACCAGCGCGCCCCTGTCGCTGTCTTGCGCCACGACGAAACTGCGGTCGATCTTGACCGCGTCGATCTCGAACTGGTGCAGATAGCCCAAGGCCGAATAGCCGGTGCCGAAGTCGTCGATGTAGACCCGGGCGCCTATCTCGTGCAGGCGGTCGAAGGCGGTGTGCAGCGCCTGGGTATCCTCCACCAACGCGTCTTCGGTCAGCTCCACCGAGATCTGCCCGCCGGCCTGCGCCAGCACCTTGATCAGCTTTTCCAGGTAGTCGCCGGACGTCAGCGTGCCGGCCGTGACGTTGATGGTCATCGGCAAGGCGAAGTCGCGCTTGCGCCATCGCAGGCATTGCTGCACGGCCTGCCTGGCCACCCACAGATCCACTTCCCGCATCAGATCCGCCTGGGCGAGCCAGCGCAGGAACTCTACCGGCGTCTGCCGCGAGCCATCGGGGCCGGTGGCGCGCAACAGGGCTTCGCAACCGGTGCACAGGCCGCTGCGCAATGACACCTGCGGCTGGAATTCCAGATGGAAATCGTATTGGCTGATGGCACGGATACGGGTGTTTTCGGCGTTGCGGCGCGCGCGGTCGGCGTAGGTCTGCACCACCGGATCGTGCGCGTACAGCAGCGATTCCTCTTGCAGCCGGGTGAAGGTGGTGTCCAGCGATTTGAAGTAGACGGTGGCGCTTTCCTGGCGCTGCCGTTCCAGCGCGACCACATAGGGCGCATACAGGCACACGCCTATCGCCACCAGCGCGAGCTGCAGCGCCACCCCGCCCAGATGGCCGCCAGCGGCGACATAGGCGTTGAACAGCACTGGCGAAGTCAGGGGCAGGGTGGTCGCCGCGGACGGCAGCCAGCCCAGCTGCACGACGGCCAGCGCGAGGATGACGTTGATCACCGGCGCCAGGATGAACGGCACCAGCAGGCGCGGATTCAGGATCAGGGGCAGCCCGAACAGCAGGATCTCGTTCACGTTCAGGAGCGCCACCGGCAGGCTGGCCAGCGCCAGCACGCGCAGCGATTCGCTGCGCGCGAACAGCAGCATGGCCACCACCAGCGACAGCGTCGCGCCCGCGCCGCCGATGAAGACGAAGGCGCCCAGCAGCGTGCTGTTCAAGGCATACATGCCTTCGTAGCCGGCGGACTGGCTGGCGGAGTTCAGCATGGCCGCCTGGTCCATCACGCTCATCAGGGGCGTGAGCGCCTGATAGCCATGTATGCCGAAGAACCACAGCAGGGAATTCAGTCCCGCCATCAGCGCGCCCGAGGTGAAGGGGCTGTCCAGCGAGGCCAGGCCCAGGGGGATGTTGAACTGCGCCACGGCGGGGATCTGCAGCGCGGCGGACAGCGCCAGCACGACCAGGCCGGCCGTCAGCAGGCCGGGCACGACCATGTTCAGCGTGTCGCGGACGTTTTCAGCGATCACCCCGTCCGGCGCCAGCTGCGTCCAGCGGCGGCGGTGCAGCCAAGCCATCAATGGCACGGTCAGCAAGGGCGAAACAATGGCGATGAACAGCACCAGGGTGGCGGCCGCCTGGGGATAGGGCGCCATCAGGGCTTCGGCGATCATCACGTAGGACAGGCACAGGAACGCGGTGGGCAGATGCGGCACGCGGTGGCGGAACGACAGCATGTAGCCGATGGAGGTGCCGGCCAGGATCGGCATGATGCCCGAGAGCTTGTCGTGGACGCCGGTCAGCAGGTCCACCACGGAGGCGGGCAGGCCCAGTTGGCGGGCGACGACGGACAGCACCAGGAACAGCGCCGTGATCAGCAGGCAGGGCAGGGTCCAGAGCAGGCCTTCGCGTAGGGCGCGCAGGCCGCTCGCGCCCGCCAGCGCGGCCAGCCGATCTTTTGGATAACGTATCAGGGCCGGTTTTGGCATGGCGGTTCGCCCTAGAGTCCGTGCAAGCGAAGATCCCCGCTCCCGTGTTTGTAAGAATATTTTGCTACATCCTAGCCCCGGTTTTCCATGTTTAGCAATTGGCACCTATCAGAATGTCAGGGATTCCCCTCTATCAAGAATTGCAAAGCGGGCGCAAGGTGGCAGCACGGGCGCGAAGGGCCGCTATACGATCAAGGGGCTCGCCCGGTGCGCGGGACAACAAGCTTCAGATTGAGGAGACATGGATGTCTCAGTTGGATTGGACGTCCGGCGATACCAAGCCGGACCGGCAGGGCTACTACGAAACGCAGTACGACACAGGATGCACCGCCATCACGCTGTACAGCGTGCTGGGTTGGATGCC
This sequence comes from Achromobacter sp., assembly GCF_036567245.1. Lineage (GTDB taxonomy): Bacteria > Pseudomonadota > Gammaproteobacteria > Burkholderiales > Burkholderiaceae_B > Achromobacter. The sequence continues at coordinate 2,447 of NZ_DATCUY010000528.1, forward strand.
GGTGAAGACGCCTGGCAACATGGTGAGCTGGCGGCCCTTGCCGCCCGCCGTCGAGAAGCAAGAGGCCGAACGCCACATACAGGAACTGCGAGAGGCGCAGAGCCACATTCCGATGGATTACTAGCAGGGCGGGCACGGAGACGCTCGCAAGAATCCTGGCACGCAGTTGCGGTAATGAGAATTATTTGTAAAATTCGCGGCGTCGCCATCTTCGTTGTCCGATCGGTTCATGTCCCGCTCTCCTCCGCCCCGCACCGGCTGGCTCGCCTACTATGACGAGCTGGTCGGGGTATGGAGCCGGCGGGTCGGCAACCGGCATGACGCGGAGGATGCGGCGCACGATGCCATCGAACGCCTGCTGAAGGCGGATGCCAGCGTCGCCTTGAAGGCGCGCAGCTACTTGTTCCAGGCCGCCGGGCATCGCTTGATCGATCGCTGGCGCCGGCAGGAACGAACCGAACACGTGCCGCTGGATCTGCTGGACGAAGCCGACCAGCCCGCCTGGACCGACCCGGAATCCCCGGTGCGCGCGTCGCGCCTGGCCGATGACCTGGCCCAAGTCCTGGCAGAATTGCCGCCCAAGTGCCGTGAAGCCTTCGTCCTGAATCGCATCGAAGGCTGGACGCAGGCCGAGGTGGCTCAGCATATGGGCCTGTCCAAGAACATGATCGAGCGCTACGTCATGCGGGCGATCGAATTCGTCCGCGACCGCATGCGTGAACACAATCCATGACGATGCCTTCCACCCATGAGCCCGGCGAGCAGCTTGCGGCCGATACGGCGGCGCAATGGTTCGCGCGCTGGCATTCGGGCGAACTGACGCGCCGCCAGCGGCGCGACTTTGCCCGGTGGCGGCGCGACCACCCCGAGGGTGCGCGCGAGTTCGACCGCATGCAGCAGTTGGGGCGGGCGGCTGCCGGACTGTCCC
>NZ_DATCUY010000529.1:0-12800 GCF_036567245.1 Achromobacter sp.
ATGTCGCGCATGGCCGCCAGCACCGCCTGGATACGCACCGGCGCGCCATTGGTGACGGGCGCCACCGGCCGCAGCACTTCGGGCAGCGTTTCCACGCCGCACAGGCCACAGCCCGTGCGCCCGGCCATGGCGCGCCGGCGCGACTTCAGCCGCACTTCACAGGCGCTGGAAATTTCCAGCTGGATCACGATGCCGTCGCATTGCGGCAGCAGGTCGATGCCGCGCACGTCGCCGACGCCGTCGATGATGCCTTCGGACAGCGCGAAACCCACCGCGAAGTCCTCCAGGTCGGCCGGCGTGGCCAGCATGGTGGCGTGGCTGATGCCGTTGAACTCCAGCGCCACCGGCGTTTCCTCGGCCACGGAGTCGGTTTCGACCTCGGGGACAAGGATGCCGCCCCGCACGCGGGTGACCTGAACCTGCGTGCAGTCGGGGCGGGAAGGCGGTGGCGTGGTCATGGCGGCGTCCTGGCGGTTCGGGCTGGCGGTTATTTCCCGGTCAGCGCCGCCTCGTTTTCGCGTGAACGCTCGCGCAGCAGCTTTTGCTGGATATCCGCAAAGCGCGACCACTGGCGCTGCCATTCCGAAGGCTGCGACACGCGCGTGACCTGCACGGCCGTCACCTTGTACTCGGGGCAGTTGGTGGCCCAGTCGGAACTGTCGGTGGTGACGACGTTGGCGCCGGACTCGGGGAAATGGAAGGTGGTGTATACCACGCCCGGCTGTACCCGGTCGGTCAGCGTGGCCCGCAGCACGGTCTCGCCCGCGCGGCTCTGGATGCCGACCCAGTCGCCGTCCTTCACGCCGCGGTCCTCGGCGTCCTGCGGGTGCAGTTCCAGCACGTCCTCCCCATGCCACATGACGTTGGGGGTGCGCCGGGTCTGCGCGCCCACGTTGTATTGCGACAGGATGCGGCCGGTGGTCAGCAGCAGCGGGAAGCGGCGCGTGCTGCGCTCGTCCGTGGGCACGTACTTGGTGATCATGAACTTGCCCTTGCCGCGCACGAACTCCTCGATGTGCATGATGGGCGTGCCGTCGGGCGCCTCGTCGTTGCAGGGCCATTGCAGACTGCCCAGCTTGTCCAGCTTTTCGTAGCTGACGCCGGAGAATGTGGGCGTCAGGCGCGCGATCTCGTCCATGATCTCGCGCGGATGCTTGTAGTCCATGGGATAGCCCAGCGCATTGGACAGCGCCACCGTCACTTCCCAGTCGGACTTGCCGTTCTTGGGCTCCATCACCTTGCGCACGCGTGAGATGCGGCGCTCGGCGTTGGTGAAGGTGCCGTCCTTTTCCAGAAACGAGGAGCCGGGCAGGAACACGTGGGCGTACTTGGCCGTTTCGTTGAGGAACAGATCCTGCACCACGATGCATTCCATGGCCGCCAGCGAAGCCGCCACATGCTGCGTGTTGGGGTCCGACTGCACGATGTCTTCGCCCTGGCAGTACAGGCCCTTGAACGATCCGCCCAGCGCGGCCTCGAACATATTGGGGATGCGCAGGCCGGGTTCGGGCTGCAGGGTCACGCCCCAGTCCTTTTCGAACTGGGCGCGCACCGTGTTGTCGGAGATGTGGCGGTAGCCGGGCAGCTCGTGCGGGAACGAGCCCATGTCGCAGGAACCCTGCACGTTGTTCTGCCCGCGCAGCGGATTCACGCCCACGCCTTCGCGGCCGATGTTGCCGGTGGCCATGGCCAGGTTGGCGATGGCCATGACGGTGGTGGAACCCTGGCTGTGTTCGGTCACGCCCAGGCCGTAATAGATGGAGCCGTTGCCGCCCGTGGCGTACAGGCGCGCCGCGCCGCGCACGGCCTGCGCCGGCACGCCGGTGATTTCTTCCATGGCTTCCGGCGAGTTTTCCGGCAGCGAGACGAAGTCGCGCCACTCCTTGAAGGCCTTGGCTTCGCAGCGCTCGGCGACGAAGGCTTCGGCGATCAGGTTTTCGGTGGCGATCACATGCGCCAGCGAGGACAGCAGCGCGGTGTTGGTGCCGGGGCGTACCTGCAGATGGAAGTCGGCCTTGATGTGCGGCGAGCTCACCAGTTCGATGCGGCGCGGGTCGATCACGATCAGGCGCGCACCCTGGCGCAGGCGGCGCTTCAGGCGCGAGGCAAACACCGGATGGCCGCTGCTGGGGTTGGCGCCCATTACGATCACCACGTCGGTGTGCATGACGGAATCGAAGGTCTGCGTGCCGGCGGATTCGCCCAGCGTCTGCTTCAGCCCGTAGCCGGTGGGCGAATGGCAGACCCGCGCGCAGGTGTCGACGTTGTTGGTGCCGAAGGCCGCGCGCACCAGTTTCTGCACCAGCCAGGTCTCTTCGTTGGTGCAGCGCGACGAGGTGATGCCGCCGACCGCATCGCGGCCGTACTGGCCCTGGATGCGGCGGAATTCGGAGGCCGCATAGTTGATCGCCTCGTCCCAGGATACTTCCTTCCAGGAGTCGGTGATGTGCTTGCGGATCATGGGCTTGAGCACGCGTTCCTTGTGCGTGGCGTAGCCCCAGGCGAAGCGGCCCTTGACGCAGGAGTGGCCGCGGTTGGCCTGGCCGTCCTTCCAGGGCACCATGCGCACCACTTCCTGGCCCTTCATTTCGGCCTTGAAGCCGCAGCCCACACCGCAGTAGGCGCAGGTGGTCACGACCGAGTGCTCGGCCTGGCCCATCATGATGACGGTCTTTTCCTGCAGGGTGGAGGTCGGACAGGCTTGCACGCAAGCGCCGCAGGACACGCATTCGCTGTCCAGGAAGGGCTGGTCCTGCCCTGGCGACACGCGCGATTCGAAGCCCTTGCCGGAGATCGTCAGGGCGAAGGTGCCTTGGGTTTCCTCGCAGGCGCGCACGCAGCGGTTGCAGACGATGCACTTGGACGCGTCGTAGGTGAAGTACGGATTGGACTCGTCCTTTTCGCTCTTCAGGTGGTTGGCGCCGTCGTAGCCGTAGCGCACGTTGCGCAGGCCCACCACGCCGGCCATGTCTTGCAGCTCGCAGTCGCCGTTGGCCGGGCAGGTCAGGCAGTCCAGCGGGTGGTCGGAGATGTACAGTTCCATCACGCCGCGCCGCAGGTCATGCAGCTTGGGGGTTTCGGTGTAGACCACCATGCCGTTCTCGGCCGGGGTGGTGCACGACGCGGGATAGCCGCGGCGGCCTTCGATCTGCACCAGGCACAGCCGGCACGAGCCGAAGGGCTCCAGGCTGTCGGTCGCGCACAGCTTGGGAATGTTGATGCCGGCCTCGGCGGCCGCGCGCATCAGCGAAGTGCCTTCGGGCACCGTGATTTCCTGGCCGTCTATGGTCAGGGTGACGGTTACGGCGGACTCGCGCGCCGGCGTGCCCAGGTCGCGATCGCGCTTGATGACGGTTTCTAGCATGTCGGTCTCGGGTTCAGGCCGCGTGCGCGGCAGACTGGGAGGACTCGATGCCGAAGTCCTGCGGGAAGTGGTTCAGCGCGGACAGCACCGGGTAGGGCGCCATGCCCCCCAGCGCGCACAGCGATCCGCCCAGCATCGTGTCGCACAAGTCGCGCAGCAGATGCACCTGCTGCTCGCGGCCAGGGCCGCCCGCGACGATCTTGTCTATGGTTTCCACGCCGCGGGTGGAGCCGATGCGGCAGGGCGTGCATTTGCCGCAGGATTCGATGGCACAGAACTCCATCGCGTAGCGCGCCATGCGCGCCATGTCGACGCTGTCGTCGAAGGCCACCAGCCCGCCGTGGCCGACCATGGCGGAGATCTGGATGTAGGCCTCGTAGTCCAGCGGCACGTCCCATTGCGATTCGGGCAGGTAGGCGCCCAGCGGGCCGCCCACCTGCACCGCGCGCAGCGGGCGGCCGGAGGCGCTGCCGCCGCCGAAGCCGTACAGCAGGTCGCGCAGGCTCAGGCCGAAGGCCTTCTCGACCAGGCCGCCGTGCTTGAGGTTGCCGGCCAGCTGGAACGGCAGGGTGCCGTGCGAGCGGCCCACGCCGTAGTCGCGGTAGTAGCCCGCGCCCTTGGCCAGGATGATGGGCACGGTGGCCAGCGAAATCACGTTGTTGATCACGGTGGGCTTGCCGAACAGGCCCGAGATCGCGGGCAGCGGCGGTTTGGCGCGGACCACGCCGCGCTTGCCCTCGAGGCTTTCCAGCAGGGAGGTTTCCTCGCCGCAGATGTAGGCGCCCGCGCCCTTGCGCACTTCCAGGTCGAAGCGGCGCCCGCTGCCGTGCACGTCGTCGCCCAGCCAGCCCACGCTGCGCGCCCGCGCGATGGCGGCTTCCAGCGTGGCTATGGCCTGCGGATATTCGGAGCGCACGTAGATATAGCCGTAGCTTGCGCCCACGGCCAGGCCGGCGATGGTCATGCCTTCGATCAGCACATAGGGGTCGCCTTCCATCAGCAGGCGGTCGGCGAAGGTGCCCGAATCGCCTTCGTCGGCATTGCAGACGATGTATTTCTGGTCGCTGGGGGTGCCGGCCACCGTCTTCCATTTGATGCCGGTCGGAAATGCTGCGCCGCCGCGGCCGCGCAGGCCCGAGGCCACCATTTCATCAACGATCTGTCCCGGCTCCATCGTCAGGGCGCGTTGCAGGCCCTGCAGGCCGCCGTGAGCGGCGTAGTCCTGCAGCGACAGCGGGTCGGTCACGCCCACGCGGGCGAAGGTCAGGCGTTCCTGCTGCTTCAGGTAGGGGATTTCTTCGGTCAGGCCCAGGCGCAGCGGATGCTCGCCGCCGGCCAGCCAGTCCGCGTCGAACAGCGCGGCCACGTCCTCTGGCTGCACCGGCCCGTAGGCGATGCGGCCCTGCGGCGTGGCGATCTCGACCATGGGTTCCAGCCACAGCAGCCCGCGCGAGCCGTTGCGCACGATCTGCACCGACAGGCCGCGGGCGTCGGCGGCGCGTTCGATGTCGCGCGCGACCGTGTCCGCGTCCATGGCCAATGCCGCCGCGTCGCGCGGCACGTAGATGACGATGGGGGAGCTCATGATTGCGCCTCCAGCGTGCGGGCCAGCAGGCGGTCCAGCTTTTCCGGCGTGACGCGGGCGTGGGGCCGGCCGTCGATCATCACCGCCGGCGACTGGGCGCACAGGCCCAGGCAGTACACCGGTTCCAGGGTGAAATCGCCGTTCTTGCTGTTGGCGTGGAAATCACAGCCCAGCGCCGTGCGTGCATGGGCAGCAAGATGTTCGCCGCCCATGGCCTGACAGGCCTCGGCGCGGCAGACCTCGAGGGTGTGGCGCGCTGCGGGTTCGCTGCGGAAATGGGGGTAGAACGTGATGACGCCGTGGACCTCGGCGCGGGACAGGTTCAGGGCCTCGGCGATGGTCTGCACCGCCGGGGCCGGAATACAGCCCAGTTCATGCTGGACCGCATGCAGCACGGGTAACAGGGGGCCGGGCTGGTCCTTCAGCCGGGCGAGTATGCGGGCGGTGGCCGCGATGGCCGGAGTGGGGGACGCTTGCGCCGCGTCCAGGGCCATCTGGCCGCCGCGGGCGCCGCCGCTGGACGCCAGATCGGATGTTGCCTCGCGCTGATGCACGTCGGTCTCCTCCTGTGTTGCTGTTGGGTCGGGCGGGATTTCGTTGGGTTATATGTTTTTAAAAGCATATAAAAACCCTTCCAGCCGCATTATTTGTGTACTCTAGCGGGGTAATTCACCGTCTTCAATAAGAAATAAATGACATATAAGTTCCGTATCGGCTTGCGGCCGCAATGGAGCCTGGGCGGAGACGACGACCCGGCGCCTGTGCCGCTGCAGGACATGCTGGCGCTGCTGTCGGCGATCGACGCCACTGGCAATATTGCCGGCGCCTGTCGCGCCTGCGGCCTGTCGTACCGGCACGCCTGGGGCGTGCTGCGCCGTTTCGAGACCATCTTCGGCACGCAATTGCTCATCACCAACCGCCGCCAGGGCACGCAACTGGCGCCGTTCGCGCAACGCCTGCTGTGGGCCAACCGCCGCATCGAGGCGCGCCTGATGCCGACGCTGGACAGCATGGCGTCGGAGCTGCAGGAAGAGCTGGAGCGCCTGTTGCCCGAGAGCGGCCCGCACCTGCGGCTGCACGCCAGCCACGGTTTTGCGGTGGAATCGCTGATGCAGCACATGGGCAACCGCAAGCCGGGCCTGGAACTGCGCTACCGCACCGCCATCGAGGCGTTGGCCTCGCTGGAGCGGCACGAATGCGACCTGGCGGGCTTCCAGGTGCCGCTGGGCGATTTCGAAGCGCCCATCATGGAGCGGTACGCGCAATGGCTGCACGCGGACGAGTACATGCTGATCCATCTGGCGGTGCGCAATGCCGGCCTGTTCGTCACCGCCGGCAATCCCAAGCAGATACGGGGCATGACTGATCTGGCGCGGCCCGACGTGCGCTTCGTCAACCGCCAGATCGGCTCCAGTACCCGCTATCTGGTGGGCCTGATGCTGCAGCGGGCGGGGGTCTCGATCAGCGAGGTGCAGGGCTACGAAACCAATGAATTCACCCATATGGCCATCGCCGCGCACATCGCCAGCGGCATGGCCGACACGGGCGTGGGGGTGGAGACCGCCGCCTGCCGCTTCGGCCTGGACTTCATCCCGCTGGTGCGCGAGCGCTATTTCTTCGCCATCCGCAAATCCTCCTTGGAAACGCCCGCCATGCGCGACCTGCTGTCCATCATGAGCAGTCCCGACTACGTCGGCTACGTCAGCCAGCTGGCGGGCTACGACGCCCGGGACACAGGCAGGCTGCAGTCCCTGCAGGAGGCTTTTCCATGAGCGCGGAACGCGATGCGCCGGGATATGATGTTCCCATGAGCAAAGTGATTTTCCTCGCCGATCGCCGGACCGGTCCGCTGGCCCCCGCCGTGCCCGGCGAACTGCCGCCGCATGGACAGCCGGCGCTGGACCAGCGCGCGCGCCCCTTGCGCGACCTGCGGATCTCGGTCACGGACCGCTGCAACTTCCGCTGTACGTATTGCATGCCGCGCGAGGTCTTCGACAGCAGCTATACCTTCATGCCGCATGCGGCGTTGCTGTCGTTCGAAGAAATCAGCCGCCTGGCGGGCATCTTCACGCAGCTGGGCGTGGAGAAAATCCGCCTGACTGGGGGCGAGCCGCTGCTGCGCAAACATATCGAGAACCTGGTGGGACAACTGGCGGAACTGCGGACCCCTGCGGGCCGTCCGCTGGACCTGACCCTGACCACCAACGGCAGCATGCTGGCGCGCAAGGCCGCCGCACTCAAGAACGCCGGACTCACGCGCGTCACTGTCAGCCTGGACGCGCTGGACCCGGCCATGTTCCAGGGTATGAGCGACAGCGGCTTCACGCCCGAAGACGTGCTGCGCGGCGTCGACGCAGCAGCTGAAGCCGGACTGGCGCCGGTCAAGGTCAACATGGTGGTGCGGCGCGGCCTGAACGACGGCCAGATCCTGCCCATGGCCGAGCGCTTCCGCCATTCCGGCCATATCCTGCGCTTCATCGAATACATGGACGTGGGCAACACCAACGGCTGGAATCTGGCCGAGGTGGTGCCCAGCCAGGAAGTGCTGGACCGCATCGGTGCGGCCTATGCGCTGGAGCCGGTGGCCAGCGGCGAAATGGGCCGCGTGGCCGAGCGCTGGCGCTACCTGGACGGCGGCGGCGAGATCGGCGTCATCTCCAGCGTTACGCACGCCTTCTGCGGCGGCTGTACGCGCGCGCGCCTGTCGCCGGAAGGCAAGCTGTTCCTGTGCCTGTTCGCGCACGACGGCTACGACCTGCGCGCGCCGCTGCGCGACGGCGCCAGCGATGCCGAGCTTGCCGGCATCATCGCGGGCATCTGGGCGGGCCGCAACGACCATTACTCCGAGCTGCGCGGCCGCAACATGGCCGATCCGGCGCGCAAGATCGAGATGAGCTACATCGGTGGTTGAAACCTCGCCCGCGATCGCACGCGCAGGAGTGGCGGGTCTGATCCTGGCCGGCGGCCAGGGCACGCGCATGAATGGGCAGGACAAGGGCCTGGTGATGCTGCGCGGCGAGCCCATGGTGGCGCACGTCGCGCGCCGCCTGGCGCCACAGGTGTCGCGCCTGATCGTCAGCGCCAACCGTCACGTGGATCTCTATGCCCCGTACGGCGAGGTCTTGCGGGACGGCGAGGCCGAATTGGGCGCCTGGCAAGGGCCGCTGCTGGGCATTGCCGCGGGCCTGGCGGCCGCGCAACGGGAGGCCTGGCTGGTGGCGGTTCCCTGCGATACCCCCTTCCTGCCCCCGGACCTGGCGGCGCGCCTGGTAGGCGCGGCCGAGTCCGCCAAGGCGCCCATGGCCTATGCGATGGCCAACGGGCAGCGGCATTCGGCCTGCATGGCCTTGCGCACTTCGCTATTGCCGAATCTGCTGGCGTACCTGCGTGCCGGCGACCGCAAGGTTGGGTTGTGGCAGGCGAGGGCGGGTGCGGTCGAAGCCTGCTTCGACGACGCGCCCGATGCCTTCATGAACGTCAACACGCCAGAGGAACTGGCGGCTGCCGAGCGCTACGCCAGCCAGTGACGCAGGTCGTAGTAGGCGACCCGGTCCTTGTCCTGCACCTGCACGTCGGCCGGCAGGCGGGCCAGGCCCGTCGCCCAGGGCAATGAACTGATCACGCCCGAACCCTGGTGGCCGTAAGGCACCAGTTCGGCGCTGCCGTCGTCGGCCAGGCGGCGCTGCACGCGCAGGAATTCCTCGCGGCTATCCTGGCGCGGATGCTCGGTGCGCAGCGGCAACTGGCTGGTCGGCGGGAACAAGGTTTCGCGTCCCTGCATGCGACGCATCAGCGGCGTCACCAGCAGGGTGAACACGGCGTAGGCCGACACGGGATTGCCGGGCAGCCCGACCACGGGCTTGCCGTCGATCTGCGCCAGCGCCACCGGCTTGCCCGGCTTCATGCGTACCTTCCAGAGCGCGAGTTCGCCGCCCAGCGAGGCCAGCGCGGGCTTGACCAGATCGCGTTCGCCCACCGACACGCCGCCCACGCTAACCACCAGGTCGCAATCGGCCAGCAGCGTCTTGAAGGCGGCATGCAGGTCGGCCTCGGTGTCGCGGGCGTGCAGCACGTGCACCGGCAGGGCGCCCATGCCGCGCGCCAGCGCTGCCAGCATGGGGCCGTTGGAGTTGTAGATCTGTTCGGCCGCGCGCGGCTGGCCGGGCAGCACCAGCTCGTCGCCGGTAGTGAGGATGCCCACGCGCAACTGGCCGACGACCCGCACGCGGGCCAGGCCTTGCGAGGCCAGCAACGCAATGTGAGCCGCTTCCAGCACGGTGCCCGCGGCCAGCAGCGGGGCCCCGGCCATGGTGTCTTCGCCGCGGCGGCGGATGTGCTGGCCGGGCTTGGGAGCACGCGAGATTTCCACCTGGCCGTCGGCTTCGGTGGTGTCTTCCTGCATGACGACCGTATCCGCGCCTTCCGGGATCAGGCTGCCGGTGAACAGGCGGATGGCCTGGCCGGGTTTGAGCGGTTCCGGCATTTCGCCCGCATAGCAGCGCTGCTGGATCGGCAGGCGCACGCCGGCGCCCCAGTCGGCCACGCGCAAGGCGTAGCCGTCCATGGCGCTGTTGTCGGCCGGCGGGATGTCCACGGTGGCGGTGAGGTCGGCGGCCAGCACGCGGCCGGCGGCAGCGGCCAGACTCACCTCTTCGCTGCGTTGCAGCGGACCCGCGGCATTGGCCAGCAGGGTCTGGGCTTGATCAAAATCCAGCATGGGTCAGTTGTCTTCTTCGCGTTGCTTGAATTGGGTGGCGAAATTGCAGGGGCGGTGGCCGCTGTCCAGCTGTTCGCGGATGATCTGGGACCAGGCGGTTTCGCAGGCGTTGTTGGAGCCGGGCAGGCAGAAGATCAGTGTCTGGTTGGCCGAACCTGCGAGGGCGCGCGACTGGACGGTGGAGCTGCCGATCTCGGTGTAGGAGATCTGGCGGAACAGTTCGCCGAAGCCGGGGATCTCGCGGTCCAGCAGGGGCTGGATGGCTTCGGGCGTGTGGTCGCGATGCGAGAAGCCCGTGCCGCCCGTGGTCAGGATCACCTGGACCTCGGGATCGGCGATCCAGTCGCTGATGACGCGGCGGATCTGATAGATGTCGTCCTTGACGAGGTCGCGGCGCACGCACTGATGGCCGGCATGGGCCAGGCTGTGGGCCAGCAGGTTGCCGGAGGTGTCGTCGCCCGCGCTGCGGGTGTCGCTGACCGTCAGCACGGCGCAGGCCAGCGAAACAAGGCTTTCGTCGCTCATGGATTCTCCTCTTCTATCGTCTAGACGGTGGTGTCTTCATCCCAGGACTGCGTGCGGTCCTGGTCGGATTGGCGTTGCTCCACCCAGAAGCTGCTGCCGCCCGCCAGGGTTTCGCGCTTCCAGAAGGGCGCGCGGGTCTTGAGCGCGTCGATGATGTATTCGCAGCCGCGGAAGGCGTCGCCGCGGTGGGCGCTGGCGGCCGCCACGAAGACGATCTGGGCGTTGCGGTGCAGCGCGCCGACCCGGTGCACGATGACCGTGCCGTCCAGGTTCCAGCGCGCGCGGGCGGTCGCGGCGATCTCTTCGAGCTCGCGTTCGCACATGCCCGGGTAGTGTTCGAGAAAGAGCGTGTCGGTGGGCGTGTCGGGCGCGTAGTCGCGCACATAGCCCACGAAAGTGACGATGCCGCCCACGCCCGGGCCGGCGCTCTCCCGCAGCGCGGCCGTGAGCGCGGCGCCGTCGAAATCGGCTTCCTGGACGCTGATCATGGCGTTCAACCTCCGGTGACGGGTTCGAATACCGCGACCTCGTCGCCCGCCCGGACGGGCGCGGACGGCTTGGCGTGGGTCTGGTTGATGGCCAGCTTCAGGCGCGCGGAGGGCGCCAGCTGGGGGTAGCGTTCGCCCAGCGCGGCGAGCAGCTGCGCGCCGGTGGACTCGCCCTCCAGAGGCCAGGCTTCGGAGCGCTTGCCGACCAGTTCGGCGACGCGCGCGAAGTAAAGAAGATTAATCGTTGCGCCATTCACCGCTTTTTCCTCCTGCCTTGTACTTAAGGCGAACTTGCTCGATGACGATGCCTTTGTCGGCAGCCTTGCACATGTCGTAGATGGTCAGCGCGGCAACGCTGCAGGCCATCATGGCTTCCATTTCCACGCCGGTCTTGTAGCTGGTGCGGCAGGTGGCCAGCACGTCGATGCGATGCTCGGCGTCGTCCAGCGCGAACTCGACGCCGACGAAGGCCAACGGCAGGCTGTGGCACAGCGGGATGGTGTCGGCGCAGCGCTTGGCGGCCAGGATAGCGGCGACGCGGGCGGTATTGAGGACCTCGCCCTTGCCCTGGCCCGGCTGGGTCAAGAGGCCGTAGGCGACGGCGTTCATGCGCACGCTGGCGGTGGCGATCGCCACGCGCTCGGTGTCCGTCTTGGCGATGACGTCGACCATGCGGACCTGTCCGGCTTCATCCAGGTGGCTCAAGGTTGGGGTGGGCGTGGACATGGGAATCGGGAGCGATAATTGTTAATGATTGAAAAGGGCGGCCCCGGCTGGCCGGATCGGCCCATTGATACGCCTATGATAGACGAGCGGTGCAGGGGGCGCGATAATCGCGCCTGTAGTCATTAGAAGGACGGAAACGCTCGTCCTTCAATTCGTATCAGGAGACGCGCAATGCCCTTGCGGATGCCCAAGCTTCGGTTAACCCGCCGGGTCGGCAAGATTCTTCTGGGTATCGCGGCATTCGTACTTATCCTTTTCGGGGTTGCCGCCTGGCAGGTCCCCAAAGTGCTGCACAACGTCCTGGTGCAGGACGTCTCCAAGATGATCGGGCGGGACGTCTCCGTCGGCGACATCAGCTTCAATCCCTTCACGCTGACCGTCCGGGCGCGCGATCTGGCCGTGGCCCAGCCCGATTCGCAGACGCCGCTCTTGACGCTGGCCGAGCTGGACGTCAGCGCGGCCTGGACTTCCCTGTTCTGGTTTGCGCCGGTCGTCGATCGAATGACGCTGCGCGAGCCTAACATCGCCATCGTCCGCGAGGACGTCACGCGATTCAATTTCTCTGATATTCAGCAACGAGTGGCCGAATTGACGGCCGCCCAGCCCCAGGAACCGCCCAAGCCGGACGAAGGACTGCCGCGTTTTTCGCTGAACAACATGGTGATCGAGAACGGCTCGATCACGCTGGACGACAAGGTCACCGGCCGCAAGCAGGTTGTCGACGAAGTGGGCGTGGGCGTGCCATTCATTTCCACCTTCGGCTACGCCACCGACATCGACGTGCAGCCGCGCGTGCACTTGCGCATCAACGGCAGCCCCTTCGACCTGACCGGCGTGGCCCGGCCCTTCGACAAGGTGCCCTCATCCACGCTGCGCGTGGCCTTCAACGGCCTGCAGCTCGAAAAGTGGGCAGACGTCTGGCCCATGCCGCTGCCGTTCAAGGTCGAGAGCGCGCTGCTGGATTCGAACCTGCAAGTGGTGTTCGAGCAGCCCAAGGACGCGCCGCCCAAGATCCGCGTCGTCGGCGACCTGGGTTTGCGCCGCCTGGACCTGCGCGACACCGCGGGCGCGAACCTGGCCGCCTGGAGCGCGCTGACCGTCACCCGCCTGGAGCTGGAGCCCATCGCGCGCCATGCCTATGTAGGCGAGGTGGGGCTGTGGGCGCCGCAGATTCATGTGCGTCGCTACGCCAATCAAAATCTGAACTGGCTGGACGTGGTCGCCGGGCTGAAGCGGCTGGGCGGCGTCGAGCCGACCGCCACGCCGGTGGCCGACAAGCTGCGCAAAGCCAGCGGCCTGAATCCCGCCAAGGCGGGAGACAAGGCCGGTCCGGCCGCTGCCACCGCCACGCCGGGATCTGCCGCCAAGGGCGCTGCTCCGGCAGCCGCCGCGGCG
>NZ_DATCUY010000530.1:0-3899 GCF_036567245.1 Achromobacter sp.
CGATGCGCGTCGCGCGGTGCGGCAGCTGCGCGACGCCGAGCGCGCCGTGCGCCGGGTGATGATCGCGGGCGGCGGCAATATCGGCCTGCGCCTGGCGCGCCAGCTGGCCGAGGAAAAATACAGCGTTCGCATCATCGAGCGCGACCAGAAGCGCTGCGAATACCTGGCGACTCAACTGCCCGACAGCGTGCTGGTCCTGCACGGCAGCGGCACCGACGAAGCGCTGCTGGAACGCGAGAACATCGAGGACATGGACACCTGGCTGGCGCTGACCAGCGACGACGAGGACAACATCATGTCCTCGCTGCTGGCCAAACGGTTGGGGGCGCGCAAGGTGATCGCCCTGATCAACCGCCAGGCTTATGGCGAGCTGATGCAGGGCAGCCATATCGACATCGCCGTGTCGCCGTCCCAGGCCACCATGAGCGAACTGCTGCGCCATGTGCGGCGCGGCGACGTGGCCGCCGTGCACCGGCTGCGTCAGGGCGTGGCGGAAGCGCTGGAGGCGATCGCCCATGGCGACCGTTCCACTTCCAAGGTGGTGGGGCGCGCGGTCGGTCAGATCAGCCTGCCCAAGGGCGCCAGCATCGGCGCGCTGGTGCGGGAAGACGAAATCATCCTGCCGGACGCCGATACCGTGATCGAATCCGACGACCACGTCATTGTCTTCGTGCCCTCGCGCCGGCAGATGCCGCGCGTGGAAAAGCTGTTCCAAGTCTCGGCGTCCTTCTTCTGATGGGCGCCACCTCCCTCCTATTGCGCGGGCCGCGCGCGGCCGGATAGCTCCATGAAGCGCGTCCTGGGTACCCTCTACATCCTGGGTCTGACGATGGTGATGTTCGCGCTCACCATGCTGATCCCGCTGACTGTCGCCTACGTCGGCGGCGATGCGGCGCGCGAGGCCTTTCTGGACGGGTTCCTGATCTCGGTGGGCATAGGCGGAGGGCTGGCGGCGGTGACGCGCCGCGCCCGCTGCGAACTGCGTGCGCGCGACGGCTTCGTGCTGGTGTCGGCCGTGTGGGCGGGCCTGCCCCTGCTGGCGGCCATCCCGCTGCTGCTCTATTTCCATGGCGCCGGCTTGCCGCTGTCGTTTACCGGCGCGTACTTCGAGGCCATGTCGGGCCTGACCACCACCGGCGCCACGGTCCTGACCAATCTGGACACGCTGCCCGCGTCGATCAACCTGTGGCGCGCCACGCTGATCTGGATCGGCGGCATGGGCATCCTGGTCCTGGCCGTGGCCATCCTGCCCTTGCTCGGGGTGGGCGGGCACCAGGTGGTGCGGGCCGAAACGCCCGGGCCGATGAAGGACGAGCGACTCACGCCGCGCATCGCCAGCACCGCCAAGGCGCTGTACGCGGTCTATTTCGTCTTCTCCATCCTGTGTTTCCTGGCCTACCGGGCGGTCGGGCTATCGTGGTTCGAGGCCTGGTGCCACATGGCCACCACCATGGGTCTGGGCGGCTTTTCGACCTGGGACGACGGTTTTGCCCACTTCGATTCCGTGGCGGTGGAAATGGTGGCGATGGTGTTCATGCTGATCGCCGGCATCAACTTCGCCACCCACTTCAACGCCTTCCGCCAGCGCAGCGGGCGCGCCTATCTGCGCTGTCCGGAAGCGATTCCCTACCTGGTGGTGGTGCTGGGAGTCGGACTGGTCATATCGGTGTTCCTGTTCCTGAAGGGGGTCTATGACGATCCGCTGCAGGCGCTGCGCTACGGCATGTTCAACACGATTTCCATGGCGACCACCACGGGCTACGCCAATACCGACTTCGCGCAGTGGCCGTTGTTCGCCCCGCTGACCATGCTGCTGCTGTCGGGTTTCGCCACCTCCGCCGGGTCCACAGGGGGCGGGATCAAGATGATCCGGGCGATCCTGCTGGTCAAGCAGGCCCGCAACGAGTTGGTCACAATGTTGCACCCGCACGCGGTCAGTCCGGTGCGCATCAACGGCCGGGCGGTCGAGACCCGCACCATGTCGTCGGTATTGGCCTTCATGCTGTTCTACGGCCTTTCCATCGCCGTGTTCACCAGCCTGCTGCTGCTGTCCGGCCTGGACCCGATCACGGCCTTCTCGGCTGTTTTCGCCAGCGTCAACAATACCGGCCCCGGCCTGGGGCCTGTCGGACCCATGGGCAACTTCGCCGTCTTGTCCGATTTCCAGATCTGGGTCTGCACCTTCGCGATGCTGATCGGGCGCCTGGAACTGCTGACGGTGCTGGTGCTGTTCACCCCTATTTTCTGGCGCAAGTAGAAGGCCCCACGCTCCGCGTGCTTGCTGCCTTCCGAGGCGAGTTCAGAGGCCGATTTTTTAGGTAATAACCCTAATAAGGGTTGTCCCACCCCCTCTCGGAACCCCCTCCCACGCTTGCTATCCAGCCGTCGCGGGCCGGGAGGCCGCGCCGTTTCTATGGCGTGAGCGCTCGCTCACTTTTCTTCACAGGGGAAAACCGATTGCTTCGTGATGTTGCACATAAATGTCACGATTTTCCATCTTCTTGCCACAAAACAGCGGCTATCATGCGTGCACAAGCTGCCGTCTAGTGCCCCCCGGGATGTTGCCGGGCTTCAAGGTCGAACGGCGCACACCCTCATCAAACATTCAGAAAGGAGTCCGAGATGGAACAGATCCCGTTCATTTCGTCGGCCCCCAACACCCTGGGCATCGAGCTCGAGCTGCAACTGATAGACCCGCGCAGTTTTGACCTGACCGCAGCCTCGGACGAGCTGCTGGCCCAAATGGCCAACCATCCCATCGCCGACCGCGTTAAACCGGAAATCACGCGGTCCATGATCGAACTGAATTCCTCGGTGCACGAGCACCCCATGGGCCTCTTGGCCGAGATGCGCGAAATGCGCGACGCCCTGATCGAAGCGGCGGACGCCGTGGGCGTGTCGGTCGCCGGTGGCGGCGCCCATCCCTTCATGCGCTGGCAGGAGCGCTCCATTTCGGACACCCCGCGCTTCCAGTACCTGGCCGAAATGTACGGTTACCTGGCGCGTCAATTTACGGTCTTCGGCCAGCACATCCATCTGGGCGTCAAAAGCGGCGACGATTCCATCAAACTGTTGCGCCGCCTGTCGCCCTACGTACCGCATTTCATCGCGCTGTCGGCCTCGTCGCCCTATTGCGAGGGTGTGGATACCCTGTTCTCGTGCTCGCGCCTGAATGCGGTCAACAGCTTCCCGCTGGCCGGCCACATGCCGCCCGAAGTGAAGGAATGGTACCAGTTCGAAGCCCATCTGGCACAGCTGCGGGCCTACGGCCTGGCGGAGAGCATCAAGGACCTGTACTGGGACATCCGCCCCAAGCCGGAATTCGGTACGGTCGAGATCCGCGTGTGCGATACGCCGCTGACGGTCGAGCGGGCTTGCCAGCTGGCGGCTTTCGCCCAGGCGCTGGCGGTGCTGTTGATGCGCGAGGGCGATCCCGGCGACGGCGCCTGGCTGTCCTATCGCAGCAACCATTTCCAGGCCTGCCGCTTTGGTTTGCAGGGCAGCTATGTGACGCCGGACGGACAGCGCCTGCGGTTGATGGATCACCTGCGCAACCTGTTCCAGCGCCTGATGCCGGTGGCAGAAGAGCTGGGCACGGGCGACATGATCGCCGCCTTGCGCGACGAGTCCATGCGCAGCGGCAACGATTCCCGCTGGCTGCGCAGCCAGTTTCATCGCCTGCGCGACCTGCCGCTGGTGGTGGAAGCGATGTCGAACGCCTGGCGCGGCGTGGCCGCGCCCGGGGTAGGGCCGGCCGAACCCACGGCGGTCCTGAGGCGTCGCATCCGCGCCACCTCCGAGCCTATGTCGGCCTTGCCGGCTTCGGAGCCCGGGGTCAGCGTGCCGCTGCCGGAACGTTTGCACTAGGCGGGATGGCCGGACACTCCAGAAGGAGTTCC
>NZ_DATCUY010000531.1:0-10115 GCF_036567245.1 Achromobacter sp.
GGGATGGCGGAAGGATCCGTCGGCGCGGCGCCACCCGGCGCGGGCGTCTGCGGCGCGGCGACCTGCGGTTCGCTCACTTGCGGCTGGAACGGCGTGTTGCGTTCCGGCACCCTGATGGGAATGTTGTCGTCGACCGGCGTGGGCTGCGAGTCGAGCACCATCGGCAGGATGATGACGGCAGCCAATACCAGCGCGATAGCGCCTGCCAGCCTGCGCCGCGCGCGGCCGCGCAGCTCCGCAGCCTGCACCTCGCTGGGCACTGCCGCCCGCTTGGAGGACTGCGCCTGGTCGGCAGGATCTTTGCGTTTGAAAAAACCCATGGAGGAGAATTCCTTGCGGCGATATGGCGGCGGGCCGCCTGGACGCGATTGACCCGATGCTGCCTATGCCTTGCGACCCAGAGCCTGCAAAACCGAGGCTACGGTGAGAAACGAGCCGAACACCACGATTCTATCATTCTCCCCTGCCCGTTCGCGCGCGGCGGCAAAGGCCTGGGCGGGATCCGCATACGCAGAGATGGCCGGCTTTTCGCCCCCAGCAGGCGTGGGCGGCAGCGCCGCGGCGACCTGTTCGGCCAACGCTGCGCCAGGCGTGCCGCGCGGACCCGGCAGGCCGGCGCAGTACCAATTGTCGATGCGCGTGCCGAGCTTGGCGACGACGCCGGCGAGATCCTTGTCGTTCAGCATGCCGAACACAGCGTGGGTGTAGGGATGGAAACCCATGTTGTCCAGATTCTGCGCCAGCACCGCCGCGGCATGCGGGTTGTGCGCCACGTCCAGGATGACCGCGGGCTGGCCCGGCAGGATCTGGAAACGGCCAGGCAGGGACGCCTGCAACAACCCCAGGCGCACGGCCTGCTGCGGCACCGGCAGGCGGTCACGCACCGATTCCAGCGCCGCCAGCGCGGCCGATGCGTTCAGCAACTGGTTGGCGCCCCGCAGCGCCGGATAGGCCAGCGAGTTACGGCGCTGTTCGCGGCCGCCGTAGGCCCATTGCTGGCGGTCGCCGGAATAATTGTAGTCACGGCCGAACAGCCAGAGATCGGCGCCGATCTTCTCAACGTGGTCCAGCAGCGATTGCGGAGGCACGGGATCGCTGCAGATTGCCGGCCGGCCGCTGCGATAGATATGGGCTTTCTCGAAACCGATTTTTTCGCGCGTATCGCCCAGCCAGTCGGTGTGGTCCAGATCCACGCTGGTGACGATGGAGCAGTCGGCGTCGACGATGTTGACGGCATCCAGCCGCCCGCCCAGCCCGACTTCAAGCACCACGGCATCCAGCCTGGATTGCGAGAACAGGCGCAGGATCGCCAGCGTGGTGAATTCGAAATAGGTCAGCGAAACGTCGCCGCGCGCAGCCTCGACCGCCTGGAACTGGGCGATCAGCGCCTCGTCGGTGGCGATCTGGCCATTGATGCGGGCGCGTTCGTTGAAGTCGATCAGGTGCGGCGAGGTGTACAGCCCGACCTTGTAGCCGGCCGCCAGCAGGATCGCTTCGAGCATGGCACAGGTGGAGCCCTTGCCGTTGGTGCCGCCGATGACGAACTTCACGCCGGACAGCTCCAGCCCCATGCGTCCGGCCACCTCGCGCACCCGGTCCAGGCCCATGTCGATGGCGGTAGCGTGGATCGATTCCAGATACTGCAGCCAATCGGACAGGGTGGCGGAAACGTCGGGCGTGCGGGCAGAAGACATGACAAAGCCGGAAGTGAGTTCAGCCATCGATTTTAGCAGTCCGCGCACGGTGTTTTCCCTAATCCCCCAGGGAGCGGCAAGGTATCCATACCGAAAAATTGCTTGCCGATATTTTTCTCATACATAAAAATAATTTCACGTATGAGAATTTCCATGGATAGAACATGACGCAGAGCAAGACCCCATCCTGGCTGGTGCGCGAGGCCGACGTGCCCGGCTACCACCCCGCCAACCACACCGGCACCCTGAACCGCCGTCTGATCGGCCCGGACACCGTTGGCTCCCGGGGCGTGGAAGTGCTGCTGGGCGTAATCGACAAGGGCAAGGGCGCCCTGCCGCACGCCCACCCCGGCATCGAGCAGGTCTGTTACCTGCTGTCCGGCACGGCGCGCGCGCAGGTGCAGGACGAATGGGCCGACATGGGCCCGGGCGACTGCTGCTACTTCCCCCCGGACATTCCGCATGTCTTCACCGTCACCAGCGACGAGCCCGCCCGCCTGCTGGTGATCTACACGCCCCCGTATGAAGAATCCCCCGACCGCGTGATACGCGGCTTTCCGGCGCCACCCCCAGCCGCTTGACGCGGCGCAGCCCCGGGCAGCGGGCCCAGAAACCGCGCCTGGATCCGAAACACACAGGAGACAAACCCATGAGACCTCTAAGCCTGTTGGGCGCCGCCCTCATCGGCAGCGCGGCGCTGATTGCCGGCCCCACCGCGCACGCCGCCGACTACCCCACCAAACCCATCACCCTGATCGTCCCCTTTCCCGCCGGCTCCGGCACCGACGCCGTGGGCCGCATCTTCGGCGCCGAGCTGGGCAACATCCTGGGCCAGCAGGTTGTGGTGGAGAACAAGCCCGGGGCCAACGCCACCATCGCGGCCAGCTACGTCGCTCGTGCCAAGCCCGACGGCTACACGCTCTTCGTCACCACCAACACTTCGCATTCGGCCGCGCCCTGGCTGATGAAGAACGTGCCCTACGATCCGGTCAAGGACTTCACCCCCATCGCCCGCGGCGGCAACCTGCCGTTCATCCTGGTGGTGAACCCGAAGCGTCCCTGGAAAACGGTGGGCGAGCTGATCGCCGACGCGCGCCAGCATCCCGGCCGCATTACCTACGCCAGCGGCAACAGCACTGGCATCGTCGCCGGCGCCACGCTGGCCAACCGCGCCAAGATCGACATCCTGCACGTGCCTTACAAAGGCACGCCCCAAGGCCTCACCGACGTGGTCGGCGGACAGGTCGACTTCATGTTCACCGACCTGGCTTCCGGCCTGCCCTTCGTGCAATCGGGCCAGTTGCGCGCGCTGGCCGTGTCGACCGCCGAACGCAGCGCCATCGTCCCCGACCTGCCGTCCATGGCCGAGTCCGGCGTGCAGGACTTCGACCTGAACTCATGGAACGGCTACTTCGGCCCGGCCGGCATGCCGCCGGAAATCGTGGCCAAGCTGAATGCCGCGATCAATCAGGTGGTCGCCAAGCCTGACGTGAAAAAGCGCCTGGCCGGCCTCGGGTTCGACGCCTTTTCCAGCACGCCACAAACGTTCTCCCAGTTTGTCGGCGCCCAGCTGGACCTGTGGGGCAAACTGATCCGCGACGCGGGGATCGAGCAGCAATGAACGCATCACCGCAATCCGACACGCCCGCCGCAGGCCCCCTGGCGGGAGTGCGCATCCTGGACCTGAGCGCGGTCGTGATGGGCCCCTATGCCACCCAGGTCCTGGCCGACCTGGGCGCCGACGTCATCAAGGTCGAGCCCCCGGCCGGCGACAACATGCGGGCCGTCGGCCCCATGCGCAACCCTGGCATGGGCCATATCTATCTGCACCTGAACCGCAACAAGCGATCGGTCGTCCTGGACCTGAAGACGCCCGAGGGGCTCGAGGCCTGCCTGAAACTGGCCGAAAGCTGCGACGCCCTGCTCTACAACATCCGCCCGCAGGCGATGGCCCGGCTGGGCCTGTCTTACGAGGCAGTGGCGGCGCGCAATCCGCGCATCGTCTACCTGGGCGCCTACGGCTACGGCGAGGCCGGCCCCTACGCCGGGCGTCCCGCCTACGACGACCTGATCCAGGGCCAGACCGGCATCGCCGCCCTCTCTGCCCAGCAAAGCGGGGACGTGCCGCGCTACGCGCCGCTGACCCTGGCCGACCGGGCGGTCGGGCTGCACGTGGGCATCGCGCTGGTGTCCGCGGTGCTGCATGCCCGCGGCACGGGGTTAGGCCAGCAGGTGGAAATCCCCATGTTCGAAGGCATGGCCCACCTCGTGCTGGGCGATCATCTTGGCGGCGCCACCTTCGACCCCCCGCTAGGCCCCACCGGATACGCGCGCCTGCTGGCGCCGCATCGCCGCCCCTACGCCACGGTCGACGGCTACATCAGCCTGCTGATCTACAACGACAAGCACTGGCGCAACTTCTTCGACCTGATCGGCCAGCCCGAATTGTCGGCGGACCCGCGCTTCAGCTCCCACGGCGCGCGCGCCGCCCACATCGGCGACGTCTATGCCTTTGTCGCCGACGTCATCGCCACCCGCCGCAGCGAGGAATGGCTGGAAGGCCTGGCGCGGGCGGACATTCCCGCCTCGCCGCTCTATTCCGTGGACGACCTGCTACAGGACGAACACCTGGCCGCGACCGGCTCGATTCGGACCATGGACCACCCCAGCGAAGGCCCGATCCGCACAACCGCTCCGCTGGGCACATACGAAAGCACTCCCACCTCCATACGCCGCCCCGCCCCCAGGCTGGGCCAGCACAGCCGCGAAGTGCTGGCCGAGGCCGGCTATGACCCCGCCCGGATCGACGCCATGGCGGCCCGCGGCATCACCCTGGATGGAAATGACTGATGGACTTTGAATTCACCCCCGACCAGTTGGCGCTGCGGGACGCCGTGTCCCGCATCTGCGAGCGCTACCCAGACGACTATTGGCTGGAGCGCGACCGCGAAGGCGGCTTTCCGGAGCCCCTGCACGCCGATCTGGCTCGCGACGGCTGGTTGGGCATCGCCATGCCGCAGGAATATGGCGGCGCCGGCCTGGGCATGACCGAGGCCGCACTGATGATGCAGACCATTGCGGCCTCCGGCGCCGGCTTCACCGGCGCCTCGGCCGTCCATATGAACATCTTCGGCCTGAACCCGGTCGTGGTGTTCGGCAGCGACGAGCAGCGCCGCCGCTGGCTGGAACCCCTGATCGCCGGCCGCGAGAAAGCCTGCTTCGCCGTCACCGAACCCGACGCCGGACTGGACACCACCAAGCTCAGCACCCGCGCCGTGCGCCAGGGCGACGAGTACGTGGTGCACGGTCGCAAGATCTGGATATCGACCGCCCAGGTCGCCAACAAGATGCTGCTGCTGGCGCGCACCACCCCGCTGTCCGAGGTGGAAAAGCCCACCCAGGGCCTGTCGCTGTTCTACACGGACCTGGACCGCAACAAGATAGAAGTCCGCGAGATCGAAAAGATGGGCCGCAAGGCGGTGGACTCGAACATGCTGTTCATCGACGGCCTGCGCATCCCCGTGGCCGACCGCATCGGCGAGGAAGGCCGCGGCTTCGAGTACATCCTGCATGGCCTGAACCCCGAGCGCATCCTGATCGCGGCCGAGGCGGTGGGCATCGGCCGGGCCGCGCTGGACCGGGCCGTGAAGTACGCCGGCGAACGTACCGTGTTCGGCCGCCCCATCGGCCAGAACCAGGGCATCCAGCACCCGCTTGCCCAAGCCTGGATGCAGTTGGAAGCCGCCGACTTGATGGTGTTCAAGGCCGCCAGCCTGTATGACGCGGGCAAGCCCTGCGGCCCATACGCCAACTCGGCCAAGTACCTGGCGGCCGAGGCCGGCTACAACGCTTGCCAGACCGCGGTCATGACCCTGGGCGGCATGGGCTACGCCAAGGAATACCACGTGGAGCGCCTGCTGCGCGAAAGCTTCATTCCCCGCATCGCCCCGGTCAGCCCGCAACTGATCATGTGCTTCATCGCGGAAAAAGTGCTGGGCTTGCCCAAGTCCTACTGAGCGCCGGCGCGCCGTCCCAGCGGCAAGGCCTGCCCGTCAGGCCTGCTGCTCCAGCGCAGTGCACGCCGACCGCAGGATCCGGGCATAGGATTCCTGCTGGGGCTCGATCCGGTAGATCGGCCCGCCCACCGAAATCGCATAGTGTTCACCGGACAGGGTGACCGGCCAGGCGATCGCGCCCACGTCCGCAATGGACTCGCCGCTGTTCATGAACCAGCCGCGCTGGCGCGACAGCGCCAGATCCGCCAGCAAGGCTTCGCGCGTGACCAGCGTCCGTTCGTTGTGACGGGTCATGGCCATGCCCGCGAGCATGCTGTCGCGGGCCGGGTCGTCCAATGTTGACAGCAGCGCCTTCCCCAGCGAATTCGCATGAATGTCTTTGAATTCACCCGCAACGGGCGCGTATCTTATCGTATGTGGAGAATCCAGCACATCCAGGTAGACCACCCGGCCGTCCTGGCTCAGTTTGGCGAAAACAATCGTTTCCCGGGTAGCGTCCCTTAACTCCGTCAGACTGGGATAGACGCGGTCCAGGACCGGATCGGCGCGGGCAATGCGCTGCGCCATGGCAAGCAGCCTGCCGGTCGGATAGTAGCCTTGGCGCCGGCCCGTTTCATACAGATAGCCCAAGCCCGTCAGGGTACGGATCAGGGCCAGGCAGCTGGACACCGGCACATCCAGCAACCGAGCCAGTTCCGATAACGGCAGCGCGCGCTTTTCGCGGGCATAGGTTTCGATGATTTCGATAACTCGCAGCGCCGTCTTGACACTCATTGCCCGATCCGAACTATTTAGCACATGAAACATCTGGCTCGGCGGTGGCTAAAGTTCCCTACGGGCCTGCCGTTATCGTAGCTGAGAATTCCCTGAAAACAGCGCGTTCCTCCGAGACGCCCACATCGCCGTTGGAGTGATCATGGCCGTAACCCCCATAGCCCCACCATCGTTTGCACCAACGCCGGTAGCATCCGCGCCCGTCGCGCCGGACCCCGCCGTGAGCGTCGTGCCCACGGCCGCCGCAACGAACAGTGGGGCTTCGGACAGCGCGACGTCGGATCAATCCGACTCGCAGAAGCTCCCCCTTGACAAGGCTCTGGACGAAATCAACGACCAGATGAAAGCCTGGTCCACCCAGCTCCAGTTCGAAATCGACCCCAACGTGCACCAGGTGGTGGTCTCGGTGATCGATGCGGAATCGGGCGACGTCATACGCACGATCCCCAGCGAAACACTGCTCAAAATCGCCAAAATGATCGTGAACATGCAAGGAAACGGCATTAAAACCACGGCCTGATTTGACCCCGGTTCAGCCCATGGCCGGCCGCCCTGCCGCCGGCCGGCCACGGAAGCGTCGAATTAGGCCCGCCTAATGCCCTTACCCGGCCAATCGCCACCACCGTATTTTTGACAGAATCGCATCGCTAGGAAGGAAATTCACATGGCCTCTATCACCAACCTCGGCTCGGTTTCCGGTTTGCCACTGGAAGAAACCCTGAAGAAATTGCAGGAAGCCGAGGACAAAAAGCTCTCGATCTACGACACGCGCACGGCAAGCTACAAGACGCGCATCGATGCCTATGCCAAGCTGCAGAGCGCGCTGGAAGCGGTCCAGAAGGCCGCCGGAGTGCTCGGCAAGGCCGAAACGTTGGCGGCCATCAAGGGAAGCGTCACCGGCGGAACTGCCTTGACGGCCACCGTGGCCGCCGAGGGCGTCGTCGCAGGCGAGTACACCATCGCGGTCAACAAGCTGGCCAAGTCCCAGACCCTCCAGTCCGGCGGCGTCAGCGACCGCACGGCCAAGCACGGCGATACGGGCTCCTTCGAAATCGAGCTGGCCAACGGCACCAAGAAAACCATAGACCTCAAGGGCGACACCTCGCTCAACGGCATCGTCAAGGCCATCAACGCCGACGACAAGGCCGGCGTGCGCGCCACCGTCATCAACGACGGCAACGGCAACAACTACCTGATGCTGACCGCCAAGGACACCGGCGTCCAGGCTTCCGTCAAGTCCATCACCGTCACGGGCGACCAGTCGCTCAAGGACATCCTGAGCTTCAGCACCGACGCCGGCGGTGTGACCACCGGCATGACCAACACGAAGGCGCAGGACGCGGAGGTCGTGATCAACGGCATCCCCGTGACCAGCGGCTCGAACAACATCGACAAGGCCATCGACGGCGTGACGCTGAACCTGTCCGAGGAAACCCCGACGGACAAGCCCATCACGCTCAAGCTGGAAGCGGACCCGTCCGTGGCGACCAAGGCCGTGAAGGACTTCGTCACCGTCTACAACACGCTGCAGTCCACCATCAAGGAACTGACTGCGTTCGACGCCAAGGCCGCGACCAATCAGCCCCTGACGGGCGATGGCACGACCCGCTCGATCCAATGGTCCCTGAGCAATGCGCTGCAGGACGTCCTGGGCGGAGACGCAGTGAAATCGCTGGCCGACCTGGGCATCACGACCGATCCGCTGAACCGCCAGCTGAAGCTGGACCAGACCAAGCTGGACAAGGCGCTAAAGGAAAACTCCGCCGACGTCACCAAGCTGCTGACGGGCGAAAACGGCCTGGCCAAGAAGATGGAAGCCGCCTTCAAGGACGTGCTCGGCGACAATGGCTCGCTGAAAACCCGTCAAGACGGACTGAGCAAGACCATCGACGACCTGGCGGCGCAGAAAGCCCGCGCCAAGGCCAGTAGCGATGCCGAAATGGACCAGATGCGCACGCGCTTTGTCCAGCTGGACAAGTTCGTCTCGCAGTTGAGCGTCACCGGCAACTACCTGACCCAGCAATTTGCGGCGATGAACAAATCGTCCAAATAAACCGTAGAAGATGCATTAAATGACTTATGCCGCCCGCCGCCCCCAGGGGTCCCAATCTGTCCGCTCCTACGCCGATATCGGCCTGGAAACCCAGATTCTGGGTGCAAGCCCCGAGCGGCTGATCACCCTGCTCTACATGGGCGCGCGCGCGGCCATTGGGCAGGCGCGTATCCATCTGCAGGAGGGGCGGATCGCGGAGCGCGGCGCGGCAATCTCGAAAGCAATCAAGATCGTCGACGAAGGCCTGAAGATGGGCCTGAACATGGAGGCGGGCGGCGATATCGCCGCCAATCTCTCGCTGCTTTACGACTACATCGTCCGCACTCTTTTGATGGCCAATCTCAAGGCTGACGTCGAACAGTTGGATATAGCCGACCGCCTGCTGGCGGATCTGGCTGAAGCTTGGCAGACCTCCATAGACCGGCCTGCCGGCGGGATGCAACCTTGATGGCCCGAAATACGAATTTAGCCAGCCATCGACCGCCCGAGATTTCCATGACGTCCCTGACCCAGTACACCCACCCCATCCTGGAACACTACCAGGAGATCGCCCACATCACGAACGACATGTTGTCAGCCGCGCAAGCGGGCGACTGGGATGCCGCGATGGTTCTTGGGCAGCAGTACTGCGAACAGGTCGAGCGCCTGCGGCTGACCGACAGCAGCGTGCCACTGGACGAAGCCGGGCGCACCCTGAAGTACGACCTGCTGGTGCGCATCCTGGAAAACGACGCGCTCACCCGCGACCTGGCGCTTCCGCAACTGGCACGCCTGGGAGAACTGCTGGGGCGCATGAAGCGCCAGCAAACCTTGCTGTCCGCCTACGGGTACCAGCAGGCGCCTGAAACATGAGCGTAGGTCCCGCCGCACTTGGCAATGTCCTGGTGCAGCGGCTGGACGCCGTGCTGGGCACGACGATGTCCGCCGCCAGCGCCAATCAGGTCTCCGGCGCCCGCCCAGACGCCGTCAGCCAGCCAGGCAGCCCGGAAAAACCAGGCGCCTCGGACGGATCGGCCCGCGACCCAGGGCAAGGCATACAGACTGGCGGCGCCCGTGGCGACCGCCAGAATACTGTTGTCGATCCAAAAACGGCGGCGGCCTTGGCGCTGGCAGCCCGCGGCCTGGTCACCAGCAGCGACACCACCGCCTCCGCCCCGACCACGCTGGGCACGACCGCGCGCACCATTCTTGCGTTGCTGGCCCAATTCCCCGAGGCCGCGCCGGCGGTCCAGGGACGCGCGCCTCTCTGGACCGCTGACGCGCCATCCGGCCAGCCGGGCGCGGGAGCCGGATCCATGCCCGCTGCCCCACAGGGCCAGCAGCCCGGGCAAACCAGCGCGCAGGCGCCCTTGCCGACGTCCGGCCAGACTCCGCCGCAGACCACCGCACAACAAGCCGCCACCCTCGCTGCCTCAGCCGCCGCGTCGCTCGACGGCGACAGCCCGCTAGCGGGCACCAAACCAGACCGGCTGACCGGACACGGCGAAAACGCCAATGCGGCCAAGGGCCCCGACGCAGCGGCGCATGCCGCCCTGGCAAGCGGCGGGCCTTCCGCGCGCGCGCTGGGACTGGCCCTGC
>NZ_DATCUY010000532.1:0-27845 GCF_036567245.1 Achromobacter sp.
GAGGCTGGCTGTTTCTTGCGTTGGCGCTGATCAATCTGATCGCCTTGGCGCGCATGACGTTCGCCTGGCGAATCTGGCAGAGTGATGACGCGATGCCAGGCGAACGTCATGCGCGCCAAGGCGATCAGATTGATCAGCGCCAACGCAAGAAACAGCCAGCCTCCGTACGGAAACAGGTTGGCAATCAACAAGGCGAAGGGCAGCGACAGGGTGAATACCGCCAAGGACCAGGGCGCGGCGGCCAGCATGGCGCGGCCCTGCTGGCGGATGGCGCCAGCCGTCGCTGCGAGGAAGCGGCGTGCTCCGGGTTTGCTCGACAAGGGGGGGCTGCGCCTTACTTGCTGCGGTAGTTGTTGGCTTCGCGCTCACCCGCCCACTTGCGCAGCGCGGCGATGAACTCGGGGCATACATTGCCGTCCACCTGGCTGTCGATGATGACGCTGTTCTGCATGCGCATCACCACGCTGCATTCGTAGACCTTCGTGCGGCCGCTGTAGTAGCCATGGTTGGTATTCTGGAACACGGGCGTGGCGGCGCTGGTCGAGGTGGCCGGGATCATGCCGACCACCTGCTGCGAGGTGCCGGTCGAGACCCATTCGGTATAGGGCGCGGTCTGGTAGTCGGACCAGACCATTTCCATGGTGTTGCCGACCCCTTGCTTCTTCGAGGGTTCGCCCAACGCCGTGATGGCGTCGGCGACCGGCCGGCCTTTCATGTTCTTGGCCACGTTCACGCTGGGCGACAGCGATAGCCCCGACGAGAAGATATTGGTCAGCGACGGCAGCGTCGAACTGCCGCCCGTGGGCATCGGCGCGCAGCCGGCCAAGGCGGTCAGGGCCAGCGACACCGGCAGGGCGCGGCCCAGCCACCAGGTCGAACGGAGTCGCGATTTATTCATGCTGAGCCCTAGCTCCCTCAAAGATCCGGCGTGCCGCAACATAATTCAGTGGCCGCAAGATTTTGTCTTTTTTTGGTTTCGTTTCGTGACGAGTCGTATCGCGGCGCCAGAACGCTGACAGAGCGGCGGATACCCGCAGGCGCCCGCAAAGTGCTGCGCCGGTAGTGGTCGATGTTACCGAAAAAATAGTGGCGCATCAGCTTTCAGCCGCTGCAAAATTGGTTACGTAATACCTGGAAACGCGGTAAAGCAAGGTCTGGAAGACAAACTGTAACGTGTTACGATCCGCGCGTTCTGCGCCCAGGGGGCGTCCTTGGCGACGAGACATCGCGGGGCGCGCCGCGCCACTACCACTGGATATTGCACACCCATGATGCTCGCGCGATTGCTCGTTCAGTTCCGTTCCACCGTGGCCGCACTGGCCGGCGCAGGCGCGCTGGCCTTGGGTCTCGTAGCCGCGCCGTCGGCGCATGCCGACACCCTTTACGGCGCAGTGGCCACCGACGAAGCGCACGCCAAGCTGTATTGGGTCATGCCCGAAACCTCCGCCAAGGAGGCGCAGGGCGCCGCGCTGGCCAAGTGCAACAAGGCTGGCGGCAAGGGCTGCAAGAGCGTCACCTCGTTCTCGGACAGCTGCGTGGCGTTCTCGCGCAATTCGCGCAACGACTTGTTCTGGGGCACCAGCGTGTCGTCAGAAGTGGCCGCGAAAAAGGCGATCCGCACCTGCACCAATGACAGCGCCGACGGCAAGTGCAAGTTGGCCGTCATGCCGCTGTGCGCGGGTCCAGGCTACAGCGAAGCCGATCTGAAGGCGCCCGACACCGCCACGCCCGCTCAGTTGGAGGCCCTGTCGGCCAAGCTGGATTCGCGCGGCTACTGGGGCTCCGTGGCCGAGAAGGACTCGGGCCAACTGACCTACGCCGACGGCTATCCGAGCGAGAAGGAAGCGGTCGAGGCCTTGCTCAAGTGGGAAGACTGCGTCGGCTGCCGCACGGTGCTCACCTACACCGATACCTGCGTCGGCATGGCCTGGGGCAAGGGCAGCGAGGGCCGCGGCACCAGCTTCACCGCGAAGAATCCCGATCCGGTGGCGGCGCGCAACGAAGCGCGCGCCACCTGCGACGCCAAAAGCGGCGGCTTGACCTGCGTGGCCTTCGTGCGCTGCTCGGGGCGGGCTTACATCAGCGGGTACAAGGGCGAGGACGAGAAGGCGAATTGAGCCAGATGCGCTGCCTACCCCTCTGCTTCCCGGCGGTTGGCGTGGCGGCGCTCAGCGTCTGACGTGTTTTCGGTTCTGCTGCGCATCTTCGTGATGTTGGCGACCGGACCAACCAGGGGCGGTCCGACATCGGCGGGGGCCGTGAACTGCTGCGCAACGATGGGCGGAACTCCCACGGCATGACGGTAGAGTTGCTGCGGTAGCAGGCCTTGGATCGTGCCCAGGTCGTTGGCCGCATCGGCGCGCGCCTGCAGCGCGGTCTGTTCGTCCCGCTGGGCCTGATTCGCCGCGATGGCGCGCTCGCGCAGGCGGGCTTGCTGGGCCTGATGCGCAAGAACTGCGTTTTTCAGGCAGTGGGCCGTGTACTGATCCCGTAGCAAATGCACGGATCTGCTCTCATGACTTGCAATCCCCGGCCGTGGGCGCGGCATTGCCGCGGCTGGCGGCTGCGCGGCTTGCGCAAACGCGAACTGCGGCGCTTGTGCGTGCGCCAAGCGATTGGTGCGGCCGGAGGGCAGGGCCGGACTTGAGGGTTCGATGATGTTGGAACGCATGGCGGCAGCGGTTAACGGCGTCGCGTCGCGCGCGACTGCGAACGGATCCACAGCAGCTGCGCCGCGGAGCCCAGCAGGAACACCCCGAGCCAGGCGGCCAGCGCGCCGCGCACCAAGGGGGACTGGGGACCGTCGGCCAGCGGATGGCCCAGCGGCAGCCGTGTCAGCGTTTCCGCGATTCCGGGGACCCACATCAAGAAAAAGCTGAACGAGTACCCAAGTTGAGACAGGTAGGGCTGTGCCCTGGGAAGCGAGGAATTCCGGGAGATCAGCAGGGCTCCCGCTGCCGAGAGCAGGGCCAGGATGCCGAGGGCATGCCCGGCATTGAAACTCCCGGAACTGGACAACCCGAACGAAGTGAGCACGGCCAATAGCAGCCCGCCCAGATAGATCCTGCCGGATCGCGTCGCGGCGTCTATCCTCCGATATCGCGCAAAACTGTACAGGCCGACGGTGGCCGGCACGAGGCTGATGAGGGTGTGGGCGGCGCCCAGGGTGGAAATGGGGTGGGGCATGGATGGCTCCTGCAAATGGTGTTGCATTAAGCGACCGACTAGTTGATCGGTTTGCGGCGTAAAAATAGCGCACTCGGGAGTGCGCCTGGGAAGTCAGGCTGGCGTGGTCAATTGGCGGATGGCCGCCCTGGAAATGGATGCGAATATTTCGGGATCGCCGCAAGCCCTGGCCGTCAGCATTGCGCCATGCACGGTCGACATGAAGGCCTGCGCTTCGACCGCGGCATCATCGCGCAGATGGAATTGACCCATGGTGCTTCCGCGTTGCAGCACCGCGGCGATCCAGCCGGCCAACTCGCGGAAATAGGCGCGCACCTCGTCCGCGATGGCTTGCGGAATCATGGGGAGTTCGGCAGCCAGCATCGCGCAGATGCACATGGGCATCGTGTCCTCGCGTATGCACTTTGCCCAATAATCCGTGTATGCCGTCAGACGCGCCTGCGGATCCTGGACATGCTGATCCAATGCTCCCAGACCTTGTTTGGCCTGCTCGCGATGCTGGGCGACCACCGTCAGCACCAGATCCGCCTTGGTCGGGAAATGGTGATGGATGCTGGGCTTGCCGATATGGACCCGTTCGGAGATATCGGCGTAGCTGAACCCGTGATAACCGCCTGCGGCAAGCAGCAACCGGGTCTGCTCGACGATCTCGGCCGCTCTGGGAGAGAGCTCCACGCTCATGGTATCTACCTTGTGTTCTGAGAATATGTAGGGCTTTACGCGGATGTGGAACTATCGCGCCGCATTCGCCTGTCAGCCAATCTACTAGTTGGTCGGTTAGCCGTCAAGCTCTGGGCAGTTCCGGAGACAAGGCAGACGAGCAAATATTCCTGTTTTTTGCGACTGAGAATAAATCTCAGTACAATCCGGCCACTTTTCAATCGACCCGCGCCGTATGAGCCGCAATCCTTTGCTGGCGTCCAACCCGACGCCCGCATCCGCCGACGACAAGAACGGGAGTTCCAGCGCCATCGCCAAAGCCTACGCGCGCTGGCGCTTGCCGCTCATGCGCGGCCTGGCCCGCTTCAAGGGCAGCATCGGCAGCGCCGAAGACGCGCTGCACGAGGGCGTCGTCAAATGGGTGGCGGCCAATCCCGCGCTGGACTCTGCTGATCAGCAGGGCGCATACCTGCGCAGGACGGTGTTGAACGGCGTGGCGGACGAGTTCCGCGAACGCAAGGCAGGTCGCCGCATGCAGACGGTGTCGCTCGATGACGCCGAAGAGGGCGTGCAGGCGCTGGCGGCGGGCGAGGCTTCATGTCCGATGCACGCGGCGGCGCATCAACAGCGCCTGCAGCGGCTGGGCGAGGCCTTGCAGGAGCTCCCCGAGCGCCAGCGCGAAGCCTTTGTGCTGAGCCGGTTCGATGGGCTGACGCAGGACGAAGTCGCTGCCCGCATGCAGATATCGCGACGCATGGTGGTCAAGCATCTGGCGCGCGCCATCGCCTACTGCGAGGTCCGGGTGCACTATGCTACGGCTGCGCAGATGCGGCAATTGCATCGGCCCGCCGACGAAGACGCCGGCTTGGACAATAACAGCAACAGCGACTCTGCCTCGTCATGACCGATACGTCTTCCTCAGCTCCGCCGGATACGCTTGCCTTGCATGAGGCGGCCGCCGAATGGCTGGTGCGCCGCCAGGACGCCAGCTGGTCGGCCGCGGATGAGCAGGAACTGCATGCCTGGCTGGCCGCCCGTCCCGCGCATCGGCAGGCGTACTCGCGGGTAGCGCGAACCTGGCAGGATTTGTCACACGCGCCCCGTCCCGCGCTGGCCTCGGACGGACAGGCCGCTGCGGGTCCAACCAGAACCTTGCCGCGACGCTCTTCGAGAAATGCACCCGGCCGCCGAGCCGGCCGGCCAGGATTCTGGGGGACGCTGCTGGGGCAACCCATGTTCTCGAAGGCGTTCGCCGCTGCCTGTGCGGTGTTGGTCCTGGGCGGCGGCTACGGCTGGTATCGCTGGGACAACACGGCCGGCTATGTGCTGAGCGTGAGCACGGCGGCGGGAGAGGTGCGTCAACTGGACCTGCCCGACGGCTCCCATGTCGCGCTGAATTTCGGCAGCACGCTGGAGGTCCGCTACTATCCGCGGCGCCGCGAGCTGGTGCTGAACCAGGGCGAAGGGTTCTTCGACGTGGCGCCGGACACGGGCCGGCCATTTACGGTCGATGCGCGCCAGAGCCGGATCACCGTGGTGGGCACGGCTTTCAATGTGCGCAACACGGCAGATGAAGTCATCGTCAAGGTGTCGCATGGCCGGGTGCGCGTGCAGCCCGACCGCGACAAGGCCAGGCCCGAGCTGTCGCTGGGCGCCGAGCAAGGCGTGACCGTGGATGCGCGAAACGCCACCTATCAGGCGGTGGCGGCAGTGCCGGACGGCGTGGGCGGATGGCGCAATGGCCGTCTGGTGTACCGGCGTACGCCGCTGGGCGAGGTAGCCCAGGAGGTCGCGCAATACCTGGGCAAACCGGTGGCGTTGGCCAGCCCGGGCCTGAAGTCCTTGCCGGTCTCGGGTTTCGCCGCGACCAATGCGCCCGCCGCATTCCTGGAAGCCTTGCCGGACCTGCTGCCCGTGCAGGTCAAGCGTACGCCCGGCGGCGGCTATCTCATCCAGGACCGCTGAGCGTCCGGAAATCTAGCTGAAAATTATTTTTGTTTGCATGCGGTGCGCGGGTTCCCAATCCCGTCCCGGAATCCGTTTACTCCCGCAAGGCCGGTAGCGGCCAACAACGATGGGAGTGGGAATGGGACGGGGATTGTTGAAGGACGCGCTTGCTGGCGGCGCGTTGACCGCGGGCATGCAGCTCAGGGCCATGCCGGTGATGGTGGCGTGCGCGCTTGCCTTTCTGGCGTCGCCCGCCGCAGTGCAGGCGCAGCAGGCGCAGGTGGATTTCAGCATTCCGGCGCAGCCGCTGGAACATGCCTTGAGACTGTTTTCGGAGCAATCCCGGCATCAGGTGCTGTTCGATGAGGCGGTGGTGGCGGACAAGCACGCGCCAGCGGTCAATGGCCGCTATGCGCCGCGCGAAGCGCTGGATCAATTGCTGTCCGGCACGAACGTGCGCGTCAACAGCGCCCGGCCGAACGTATACACCTTGACGGTGGTCGGGCAATCTTCGTCCGACGCGGTGACGCTGCAATCGGTGACGGTTACCGGCAGCGGCATGGGCGGCCCAACGACCGAAGGAACCGGCTCATACACCAGCGATGCCATCACGATCAGCAAGATGACGCAGTCGGTCAGGGAAACACCGCAGTCGGTCAGCGTGCTTACGCGCCAGTTGCTCACCGATAAAAACCTGACCACACTGGACGAGGCGCTGGCGCAGACGACAGGCGTAACGAAGTCCGCAAGAAACTTTGGCAACCACAAGTTCTCGATACGCGGGTTCACGGTGGACGACAGCAACTACCTGGTCGACGGCGTGGCTGGCGTGGTCTACGCCCCGGTGGGCTGGCTGCCCATCGACACCGCCGTCTTCGACCGGGTGGAAGTGCTGCGCGGCGCGGCGGGCTTGATGCTGGGCTCGGCGGATCCCAGCGGCGCGATCAACATGGTGCGCAAGCGTCCGCGCAGCGAAGGCCATTTCGAGGGATTCACGACGGTGGGTTCCTGGGATAACTACCGCATGGAACTCGACGGCGGCGGCCCGCTCAACGAGTCCGGCACGGTACGCGGCCGGCTGGTCACCGCGTACCAGGACCGCCATTACTTCTACGACGGCGCCAAGTCGAAATCGCCCCTGGTCTACGGCGTTATCGACGCCGATCTCGGGAGCGACACCACGCTGACGTTCGGCGCGCGCCACCAAGCCACCGACACGGACGGCTACTGGATTTTCGGCTTGCCGCGCTATACCGACGGCAGCGCGCTGGACGTTTCGCGCTCGACCTCGTTGCTCCAGGACTGGAACCGGCAGAAGGGCGAGGTGAACGAAGTGTTCGCTGAAACCGAGCACCGGTTCAACAAGGACTGGAAGGCGCGCCTGTCGCTCAACCATACCGAGGTCGACCTGGATCAGCGCGTGGCCATTCCGAGGGGTGGCGTGGATCGGGCGACCGGCGTGGGTTCGAGCTTCTACACCATCTATTTCAACAATGCGCACGTGAAGAGCGACGGCATCGACCTGAATACCACGGGCAGTTTCCAGGCGCTGGGCGGCACGCACCAGGTCCTGCTCGGCGCAAGCTGGTCGCGCCAGCGCGTCAACCAGCAATGGGCGTATCTGGACAACGACACGCCCATCAACGTGTATGACCCTGACCATTCCTCCATCCCGAAACCGGCGCGTCCGGCCTGGGACGGCGGGGAAACGTCGCGGCTGGAGCAGACCAGCCTGTACGGCAGCATGCGGCTGCAACTGGCGGACCCGCTGCACTTGTTGCTGGGCGGCAAGTTCAGCTGGTTGAAATACCGGTCCAATGATGGGCTGACAGGCGAAAAAACTCGGGACTATGAGCAGAAACATGAGTTCACGCCCTATGCCGGACTGGTCTACGACCTGGACCAGCAATGGTCCGTCTACACCAGCTATGCGGACACCTACCAGCCGCAGAGCAGCTACGTAACGTCTTCGGGCAAGCCGCTGGACCCGACCATCGGCGCCAACTACGAGGCAGGGGTGAAGGGTGAACTCTACGACGGACGCCTGAACGTTTCCGCGGCGGTGTTCGCCGTGAAGAAGTCCGGCATCGCGGTGGAAGACATGGCGGCCACCGGAAGCTGCCCGGGGACGCAGGGCAACCCCGTTTGCTATCGCAACGGCGGCACCCTGCGCAGCAAGGGCTTCGAACTGGAAGCGAGCGGCGCGCTCGCGCCGGGCTGGCAGGTGATGGCAGGCTATACCTATCTCACCAGCCGCGACGACGAGGGCGAGACGATCAGCGCGGAGACCCCGCGCCATCTGTTCCGCCTGTCTACCACGTACCAACTGCCGGGCCGCTGGAATGCCTTCAGCATCGGCGGCGGCGTGTCGGCGCAAAGCGGCTACTCGTACAAGGCCTACGACGACGAGTCGGTGCGGATGGGCGCGCCCGGCCGCGCGGTATGGGATCTGCGTGCGGGCTATCGCATCAACAAGCACTGGTCTGCCAGCCTGAACGTGGCGAACGCGTTCGACAAGGACTATTACGGCATGGTCAGCCAGATCCGTCGCGGCAACCATTATGGCGAACCTCGCAACGTGATGCTGACCTTGCGGGGGACGCTGTGACCGGCCATGCGCCTGACGGTCCTTGCGGCCGCCTGCGGACGCAGTCGTGAAGGGGGGATTCCGCCAGAGCATGTCCTGGCTGCACACTTGGTGCGGCCTGACCTGTGGCTGGCTGTTGTGCGCGATCTTCCTGACCGGCACGCTCAGCGTGTTCCGGGAGCCCATCACGCGCTGGATGGAAGCGGGGCCGCCGCCGGCTTCCGCCGCCGAGGCAGCCGACGCGCGACAGTGGCTGGCGCGCGCTACGCAGGAGTTGTCGTCCCGGGCAGCGGCGGCTTCCGTCTGGGATATCTCTTTGCCGGCCCAACCAGGCTGGCCCGTGCAGCTGTCCTGGCGCACGGGGGATGGCGTTCGTCATGAGGTCTGGCTGGACTCCCGCACGGGCGCGGTGCAGCCTGCGCCCCAGATACGCGAGACGGAGGGCGGCCGGCATTTCATGTCCTTCCACTACACCTTGCACGGCGGCCTGCCGGGCTACTGGCTGGTGGGCTGGATATCCATGTGCATGCTGGTCGCGCTGGTCTCCGGCGTGGTGGTGCACAAGCGTATCTTCAAGGATTTTTTCACCTTCCGTCTCGGCAAAGGATTACGCAGCTGGCTGGACGCACACAACGCCACGGCGGTGCTGACGCTGCCGTTCCTGTTCATGATCGGCTACACCGGGCTGGCGTTCTTCTACACCAGCTACATGCCATGGCCGCTGCACGCGGCGTATGGCGGGGATGCGGGCGCCTATCGCCGCTATCAGGCCGAGCTTGCGCCCACGCAGCCGGCGCTTCGCGTCGCGGGGCAGGGCGTTGGCGCAGTCCCCGATCTCTACCTCTTGCTGTCGCGAGCGCGCGAGCTGACGGGACAGGATGCGGCGCGGATCACCATCGATCGTCCGGGCGACGCGCGCAGCGTCGTCCTGGTGTCCGGCCGCAAGCCCCTGGCGGGCGGGGCGCCGCGCCTGCTCACCGAGAGCAGCCGGGTCGCATTCGATGCGGAAAGCGGCGCGGTCTTGCAGTATGTACCCGCCCATCACGAGGAGCTGGCAGCGAAGCAGGTCCATGAGACGATCGAAGCCCTGCACAAGGCGGACTTCGGCGGATGGACCATCAAGTGGCTGTATTTCTTCAGCGGCCTGATGGGCACCGCCATGATCGCCATCGGCACGCTGCTGTTTTCCATCAAGCGGCGCAAGAAGAGCGAGCACGAGTTCGGCGCGGCGACGGCGCGGGTCTACCGCTGCGTCGAGGCCTTGAACGTCGCGGCGCTTGCGGGCATTGCCTTGGCTAGCATTGCCTACTTTTACGGCAACCGGCTGATCCCGGCCGCCTGGCCAGAACGCAGCGCCTGGGAGATCCGCGTCTTCTTCGCCGTGTGGGCCGTCACCTTGGCTCACGCCTTGTGGCGTACGCCGCGCCGCGCCTGGATCGAGCAACTGGCTGCGGCGGCCGTGCTCTGCCTGGCGCTGCCGGTATTGAACTGGGCTACGACGGGCCGCCATCTGTGGGCCTATGCCGCGAGCGGGGAGAGGCTGCAGGCGGCAGTGGAACTCACCGCGCTCGCATCTGGCCTGCTGCTGGCATACATGGCCGGCGCGCTGCAGCGGCGCTGGAGCGTTGCACCGGCGGTTGCTGCTCAGCCGTCGCGCAAGGCCACCGCCGCCAGCGACGGCGCCACAGCTCGATGGGGGATCGTCAGCCGCGTGATAGCGGCCGCCGTGGGTGGCTATCTGCTGTCCGCCCTGGCGATGTCGGCGCTGGCGCTGGCCTTTCCGGCCTTGGCTGGCGCATCGCCGGCAATCGGCGTGCTGGCCGGATCGCTGCTGAGCTTCGTTGTGTACACCGCGATTGCGGTGGGCACGTTCGGCGCCCGCAGCGCGGGCCGGGCGTGGGCGTGGCTGGCGATGGCGGGCGTGGCGTCCGGCGCGCTGCTGCTGTGGATGCGGGCCTAGGCGGACGTGGCTGTCCGCAGAATCATGCGAAAAATATAGCCAATTGTTGCGCAATAAACGCAAATTTGATCTTTTCATTTCGCCTGAACGTTTATTTTTAATAATCCTATGATTTTCGGGGGAACCCGGACTCTTGAGAATGAAGCCTCTTCTTCATTCTCTCCTTGTCCGGGTCGCAGGCTTATTGATCGTTAGGCAATGCGCTATCGCGAGTGATTTGCGGTGTTCATCGGCGGACCTTGGCAAGGGGCAAGGAATCCACCATGAACCAGCATCTCACCCCCATCATGATCGGCATACTGGCCGCCACGCTTCCCGCGTATCCCGTCGCCGGTTTCGCGGCGGAACTCGGCCAGGTGGACGTCTCGGATCCCGCGGGCGGGACGCAGATCACGCTGGAGTCCGGGGCCACCGTTACCCACGCTGGCGCCGGGGCCGCCGTCAACGTTTCCGGCGCGGGCAACAAGGTGACCGGAGACGGCATCCGCATCAGCGCGGGCGGGGCGGGCGGCCAGAACACCCCGGGTGTCAAAGTCAGCCAGGGCGGAGCAGCGGAGCTGTCCAACGGCAGCGTGAAGACCGTGGGCACCGGGCAGTATGCGCATGCCCTGCATGCGACGGGCGCGGGCAGCACGATATCGGCCGCCAATACCGAAATCAGCACCGCGGGCTCTTATTCCCACGGGGCCTATGCTCAGTCGGGCGGAAAAGTCGCCCTGAAGGGCGGCAGCGTCACCTTGACGAACTACGGCAGCACCGGGCTGCGCTCGGAAGGCGCGAACTCCCTCGTCACCGCGGAATTCCTCGACATCACCACTGCCGCCAACAACAACGCCGCGGTGTATGTGGATAACGGCGGCCGGGTCGAACTGACCGGCGTCAATGCCAATGTCCAGGGCAATACGATCGACGCGATGACGGTGAGCGGCGCGGCGTCGACCCTGTCGCTCAAGGACACGCACGTTATATCGGTCTCCGGCCGGGGCATCGAAGCGGAAAGCGGGACGCTGGTGATGGAGGGCGGCTCGGTAACCGCCGCCGGCGACGCAATCATGGCGAACAGCATCTACGGCGTCAAAGGCGGTTCGGTGACGGTCAGCGATGCGACGCTGTCGAGCTCCAACGGCTACGGCATCAACCTCAACGCCGATGGCGCCTCGGCCAAATTGCGCAACGTCTCCATATCCGCCACGCGTTCTTGGGGGGCAGGCATCTGGCTCATCGGCGTCGACAGTCAACTCGATGCCGTCGACCTGCATATCGATTCCCAGTCGCTCGGCATAGACAACCGGCGAGGCCGCGCGACTTTGCAGGGCGGCTCCATCATCACGCGCGGCAACAACGCCTACGGACTGTATGCCTCGCGCGAAGGGGGAACCAAGGCAACGATAGAGACCTTCGGCACCAGCATCCAGACCCAGGGAGTGGGTTCGGTGGGAGCCCTTGCGCGGGTGTCCGGCGCCAGCATTGCGCTGACGGACTCCACCGTGGACACGTACGGCGTGAATGCGCACGGTCTCTTTTCCAGCGGGACCAGTTCGAAGATCTCCGCGACCGGCTCGATCGTGCGCACCCGCGGCGCCGACGCCACGGGCGTGGCCATGAGCAATCGCACCCTCGTGATGCTCGACAACACGCGGCTGAGCACCGAGGGGGCGGATGCATACGGGATCTGGAGCTACGTGACCGGCGCTGACATCACCAATACGCTGTTCCTCTCGAATGGAAGTCGCGTCGACACGCAGGACGCCGCCGCGTTGCTGGTCACCGGGGGCAACCATGATTTCACGCTGCGCGATGCACAAGTCACGGCCCGCAAGGGCGGCGTCGAAAACGGCGGCCTGCTTCTGCACACCCGGGCGGTCAACGTCACCAGCGGCGGCACCACCACGACCATCGAGGCGGGGCAGGTCAAGCTGGACGCAACGGGCTCGACCCTGACGGGCGACGTCCTGGCCGACAGCGGCGTGGTGGATATTTCGCTCAAGAATGCCAGCGTATTGACGGGCGCGCTCATCTCCCGCGACGGCCGCATCGATCGTCTGGGCGTGGACGCCACCAGTACCTGGAACGTGCGCGGCGACTCTTCTTTCGGCACCCTGAGCAACTCGGGCATCGTGAGCTTCGTTGCGCCCGACGCTCACGCGGGCTTCAAGACGGTCACCGTCAATGACTACGTGGGCGGCGGCACGCTGGTCATGAATACCAGGCTGGGCGATGACGCTTCCCTGACCGACAAGCTGGTGATTGACGGCGGCTCCACCTCCGGCACCACGGCCATGCGCATTGTGAATGCGGGCGGCGCGGGCGGGCAGACCACGCAAGGCATCCGCCTGGTGGAAACGATCAACGGCGGCACCACCACGGCGGACGCGTTTCGCCTGGACGCGGGATCCACGGGCTACCGGGGCAGCGCGGGAACCATCGCGATCAATGGCTACGACTACAGCCTGGTGCGCGGCGGCACCAATGGCGTGGCGTCCGATTGGTATCTGACCTCCATCTATACGCCAGGAGGCGAGGTCGACCCGGAAACGCCGGAGCCGCCGGTCACGGAGCCGGGCGGGCCGGGTGAGCCCGGCGGGCCGTTGACGCCGCCGGAGATCACCCCGCCCGGGGGCGAAGACTTCGTGAACGTCTCGCCGGAAAGTGGCGCTTACCTGGGCAACCAGTTGGCGGCGACCCGGATGTTCATGCACAGCCTGCATGACCGTGCTGTAACCCGGATCCCTTCGGGCGACGCGGCGGATAAATCCGGCGATGCGCTCTGGGCGCGCGTCAAGGGCAGCCATGACAGCGGCCTGCGCCTGACGCAGGGCAAGGTCGACGTCGACACGGACAGCTACGTCATGCAGTTGGGCGGCGACGTGCTGCACGCCCGCGCGGGGCAGGAGGGCGTGGTGCTTGCCGGCGTGATGGCGGGCTATGGCGATGCGCGGGCGAATTCCACCTCGCGCCTCATGCTGCCGGGCTCGAATGCGTCCGTGAACGCGCGAGCGCGAGGCAAGGTCACGGGCTATTCCGTCGGCGTGTATGCCACGGCGTACGCCAACGACGCCACGCGCCTGGGCGCCTATGCGGATTCCTCGCTGCAGTATGCCCGTTACTCGAACCAGATCAGCAGCGAACTGGGATCGGCGCGCTACCACGCCAACGCGTGGATGGCCTCGGTCGAAACCGGCTATGCCGTGCAGCCGTTCGCGCCCGGCTCGGCCCTGGCTGCCATGGTGGTCGAGCCGCAGGTTCAAGTGGCCTATGTACGGTACGACGCCGCAGACGCCACGCTGCCAGGCATGAAACTGGAGAGCGGCAGCGCGAACTCGGTGACGACGCGGGTCGGCGCGCGCGTCTATCCCTTGGGAAAATCCGAGGCCAGCGCCACGGTGCGTCCGTTCCTGGAGGCCAATTGGCTGCACACCACGGGGACCCCGAGGGTCGAGATCGGCGACGGCCGCTTCAGCGCCAAACCGCTGCGGGACGCGGCCGAACTGAAGGTGGGCGCCGAGGGCAGGATCGGCAAGTCCCTGTATCTGGCGGGCCAGGTGTCCGGCGTGGCCGGTAGCGGAGACCAACGCGGGTTTGGCGGGATGCTGAACCTGACTTACCGCTGGTAAGGGCAGGCCTGCGCCAGGAAAAGCCCGGTTGCGCATCCCGCGCAGCCGGGCTTTTCACCTGGGCGGGGGGAAGAGCGCTCAGGCGAATCCTTGCTCGTCGGCGTAGCGGAGCAGTTCGGCGTTGCTGTCGATGTTGAGCTTGCGCATGGCCGACTGCTTTTGCGTGCCGATAGTGGCGACGGACCGGTTCAGCCGGCGCGCGATTTCCGTCACCGACAACCCCAGCGCGAACAGGCGCACCACTTCGAGTTCTTTCGGCGACAGGTTCTTCGTGCGGCCGGCGCCTGCCATCGTCACATCGTTCTGGCCGAGCCGCTTGTCGATGCCGGCCGACAGGATCGTCTCTTTTTGGGTCATGGCGCGTAGGCACACCGCCACCAGCTTGTCGATGGGTTCGTCCTTGCCGACGATGCCCGCCACGCCCAGTTGCCGCAATTGGCTGAGGATGCCGCTATTGGTCAGCATGGTGAACACCACGATCGGAATCAGCGGGAACTGGCGTTGCAGGCGTTCGATAAGGCGCAGGCCGTCCTCGTTCGCAGTTTCGGACTGCATCGTGAAGTCGGTCACGATCAAGTGGCAGGGATGGCTTTGGATCGCCGCGACAAGCTCCAATCCGGAGCGGGCGGTCGCCACGACGCTGAAACCGGGAACGCCATTGAGAGCGTCGGCGACGGCAAGCGAAATGATCGGATGATCATCGGCGACGATGATGCGTACATCCTGTCCTGCTGGAGGCTTGCTCATGAATGGGCTATCGAAGGCGCGGCGTTCCGAAGCGATCTGGGTTTCCGAGTGCGGCCAGTTTAATCCAAGTTCTTGCCGGGACATGCGACCGTATTCAGATTTCCGCCAGCATGCGCCGCAACGCCCCGGCCAGGGCTTCGGCTTCGCCGAGAGTCACCGCGTTCAGCCCTTCGTTGTGCAGCGCCGCTTCCAGGGCTTCCAGCCTGCGGGTCAGGGCGACCATCTGTACGACGCCGAGCGCGCCCCGGATGCGGTGCAGAGTCTTCTGCAGCAGGTGCAGATCCGCGGCCGCAAGCGTCTGTTCCAGCTCCTGCAGATCGGCCTGCATCGTGCTGATGAACAGGGCGCGGAACTTGACGGAGGCCTTGGGCAAGGTCCCAGCAGCCGGCGTGGATGGCGGCCGGGCCATGGCCGTGGCGATGCCCGAGGCGCCAGCGTGGCGGCCTTGCAGATGGCGGCGCAGCGTGCGCAATTCGATGGGCTTGACGAGCCATGATGTCATCCCCGCCGCCAGGCAGCGCTCTTCCTCTTCGCGCATGGCGTTCGCCGTCACGCCGATGATGGGCACCTTGGCGCCCTGGGCGCGCAGTTCGCGCGCCAGTTCGTAGCCGTTCATGCGGGGCATGTTGACGTCGGTCAGCAGCACGTCGTAGGTTCCCAGCCCCCAAAGCGTCAGCGCTTCGGCGCCATTGGGGGCCACCGTCACGGTGCAGCCCAACTGCTGCAGCTGGTTCTGCAGCGTCGCCTGATTGATCGGGTTGTCCTCTGCGACCAGGACCCGCAGCTCCAACGGGGCGAAGAAGCTGGCTTCGGCCGCGCCGGACAGCGGCGCCCGGTCACCCCGCAAGACGCCCAGAATGCCGGCGGCGATCTGGTCCACGCCGGGTATGACCCGGATGGTGCGGGCGGAGGGCGCCTTGGCGCTGGCGGCGGCCAGCACGTGGTGGCCAGCCCAGTCCAGGGCATCAAGGTCGGGACCGCTGAACAGCACATCCAGCAGAACCTCGTCGGGCGCGCCCAAGGGCAGAGGGGCCGGCGCGGGGGAAGCCTGCGCGCCCCAGCGGTTCAGCCACAGGCAAACATTGTCGGTCAGTTCCCGATTGGGGCTGCGTACCAGCACGCGCGCGCCGCTCAGATCGGG
Source organism: Achromobacter sp. (assembly GCF_036567245.1). Taxonomy (GTDB): domain Bacteria; phylum Pseudomonadota; class Gammaproteobacteria; order Burkholderiales; family Burkholderiaceae_B; genus Achromobacter. The sequence continues at coordinate 15,843 of NZ_DATCUY010000532.1, forward strand.
CGCATTGAGCGGCTGGCCGGGCACGGTCCGCAGCGGCAATTCCAGGGAAAAGCTGCTGCCCAACCCCAATTCGCTGGTCACCCGTATCTCGCTGCCCATCAGCTTGGCCAGGCGTGCGCAGATCGGCAGGCCGATTCCCGTGCCCCGCACCGTATGCGAAGCGCCATCGATCTGGTAGAAGGGCACGAAAAGCTGGGTCTGCTCCTCTTTGCCGATGCCGATGCCCGTGTCGACGACCTGGAGCAGGAGATCGGTCTTGTCGGCCGCCGCGCGCGCAACCTTCAAGCGCGCGATGACATGCCCCGACTCGCTGAATTTGATGGCGTTGCTCAGCAGATTGCCCAGTATCTGCTGGATCCGACCCGCGTCGCCGGTCACCCAGGCAGGCACGTCGATGTCCACGCAACAGAACAGCAGCAGCCCTTTTTGCTCCGCCATCGCCGCATAGGCGCTGGTGCAGCTCTGCACCAATTCGCGCGGGTTGAACTCCGTGGACTCCAGCAGGAGCTGGCCGGCTTCGATCTTGGTGATGTCCAGGATGTCGCTGATGAGCTGCAGCAGGATCGCCGACGAGCTTTGCATGCGTTCCAGATGCTGGCGCTGTTCGCTGTCCAGCCGGGTCAGCCCCATCAGTTCCAGCGTTCCCAGCACCCCGTAGAGCGGCGTGCGGATTTCGTGGCTCATGGTCGCCAGGAAGGTGGACTTGGCTTCGCTGGCCTTGTCCGCTTCCCGTTTGGCCTGGGCAAGCGCGCGTTCGATCGCCGCCCTTGCGCTGATGTCGGAAAAGGCGCAAAGCACCACATCCCGGTTGTTGTAGCGTGTCGGCGCGTAGGCGACATACAGGGGGCGGCCGTCGGCGGCGTGGAAACTCGCGACCGTGCCCGGCCCCGTCGCCGCCAGCACCTGGCGCAGCAGCAGATTGGCCTCCGGCGTGTTTTCCAGCGGCCGGCCGGCTTCGACTCCCAGCCATTGCAGCGCCAGGCCGTTACCGAAGACGATGTCGCCGGACGGACGCGCCAGCAGGCAGAGCGCCACCGGCGCGGTCTCGATCAGCGTACGGCTGAATTCTTCTCTTTCGACGATCTTGTGCTGGGCATTCTGCGCGGGCGCGAGCACGCTGCGGTTGAACCAGCGCACGAAGGCAATGCCACCGCCCAGGCTCAAGAGCAGGAGCAGGGCGGCGGTGAGCGGCAGCCAGAGGTTGTCCTGGAAAAAAACGGGGTAATCGACCCGGTACACGCCGGTCCAGATGCCGGTCGAGTCAGTCACGCGCAGCACCAGGCCGTCGGCCGTATAGTGCAGCCCGTTCTCGTTGACCTCCGGGCGGTTTCCGTCGCCCAGCAACACGCCGGCTTCGCGGTGCGACAGCCAGAATCCGCCATACAGCGGCCGGCTCATCGTTTTTTCGAAGATGCTGATGCGGTGGTGGCTGAACAGCGTGGCGGCATAGATGGCGGGCGTAGTCCCCGGCCTGCCGCTCCATGCCGATTGCGGCACGTTGGCGTAGATCATTCCCAACATGCTGCCTGGCAATTCCGGCGTGCGGAACCAATGAACTCGGCCGGCGCTGGCCAGCCCTGGCTGGCCGGGCAGGTCCTGATCGATCAAGCGCTGCTGGACGGCATCCAGTTGGCGCAATTCCGTGCGTATGGCGTCCGTGGCCGCCAGGAAGTGCCGCGGGGTCAGCATCTCGTAGCCGGACGGCGCGTCGACGGCCGGGACGCTGAGGCTGATGCTGTCGTTCTGGTTGACCAGGAAGCTGGTGGACGCGGGGTAATAGGACGATGCCCAGTAGGTCGAATAAAAATCCGCCAGATAGACACCCAGGCCTGCCAGGCGGCGGCCGGACGTGGGACAGTCTGCCGCGTCTTCGCACGCCAGGGAGAACGCCATTTCCGCGCTGCTGTTCTGCCCATCGAGAAGCTGCATGCCGAAGCGTTCGCGCACGCTCTTCGCGTGCAGGGAAATCGTGGCCGAGGCGTTTTCGGTGGGCAGCGAGGCGCCATTCGAGCGCAGCTTGTTCAGGAACTGCTCCTGGGCGTGGACATAGCCGACGAGAATGGTGAAATCCAGGTTCAGGCGTTCGCGCTCTTGCTCGATGATGCGCTGCAGGCCCCAGAAAAGCGCGCTGCCCAGGACCAGCGCCAGCGGCAGTATGCCGAACAAGGCCAGGTTCAACCAGCGCGACGTGCGCGTAATCCTGCCGAATGGCGTGTCCTGCAAGGGCATGAACGTTTTCTTCAAGGTTGGGGGGGGTTCACCGCCTGGCGCTCCAGGGCCAGCAGATCGCTGAAGGCGTCTGTGTCGAGCGCGGCGGAAATCAGAAAGCCCTGCGCGCAGTCGCAGCCGATACGCCGGAGAAATTCCAGGTCCTTGCCGGTTTCAACGCCCTCGGCTGTGATCTGGAGTCCCAGCTGGCGTCCCAACTGGACCGAAGACACCAGTGCGGCAGCGCGGCCCTCGTCGTCGGCAGCGCCACTGACGAAGGCCCGGTCGATCTTCAATTCGGTGAACGGGGTGCATATCAAGCTGTACATGGAGCTATATCCTATGCCGAAATCGTCTTGCGCCAAGCCGAATCCCTTGAGCCGCAATCTGCTCGCTCCCATATAGTATTGGCCCTGGATGGAGGTTGTCTCGTCTTCCAGCAATTCAAACGATATTTCCTGCGGCGCCACGTCCGCGGCCAGTACGATGCGCTCGAGTTCGTCGGGTAGGTCTGGGTCGTCCAGCAGCTGGGTCGGCAGGTTTACGGAGACGGGCATCCGGTATCCCTCCCGGCGCCAGCGCGTATAGGCCGCCAAGGCATCCCCGAGCATCCGCAGGAGCAGCGCACGGTCCAGCGAGTGCCGCTTCACCGCGGACAGGAATGACCCCGGTAACATGAATCCGAATTCGGGGTGCTGCCACCGGACCAGCGCTTCGGCGCTGACGATGCGGCCGCTGGCCAGCGCTTTCTTGGGCTGGAACCAGGCGCGCAGCTGTCCCTGCCGCAATGCATGTTCGAGAGTGTCCCGGTCGAACAAGGCGTCGACATCGGCGCGCAAAGCCGGGCCGCGCGGTTCGGTCCGGCTTTGCCGCAGTTGGCCGGTCAACTGCCGGGCGTGGTCCGCCGTCAGCGGCTTTGCAAACGTGCCCAACACGGCCAGGCCTTTTTCCTTCGCCATCAGCGCCACGCTGTTCATGATGCGGCGCGGACACGCCGACACGATCGCCAGCATGGGATTGTGATGCAGCGTGGCGAGCCGGTCGATGAATTGCACGCCGTCCATGCCCGGCATGTTCAGGTCTATCAGCACCAGGTGATATGGCGCTGCGCCGATCATCTCCAGCGCGGCTTCGGCGGAAGTGGCGACGTCCGCGGGAGCGAATCCGGCGGCTTCCAGCAGCGTCGTCATGTGGACGCATTGGAGGGGGTGGTCTTCCACGATAAGAATCCTGTAGTCGGCGAGCTGCGTCATCATGAAACTTCCTTAAGGGCAACGAGGGCTTGGCGCAATGCGTCAATAGGCAAGGGCTTGAGCAAGACCTTGGTCATGCCGGCGGCGGCGCTGCGCCGCAGGTCTTCGGTGAATGCGTTGGCGGTGATGCCGAGAATGGGACGGGCGTAGCCCTGGCTTCGAAGAGCCTGGGTCAGTTCATAGCCATCCATCCGCGGCATCTGGAGATCGGTCAGGATGGCGTCGAAGACTGTCACGTCCGGGCGGGCCAAGGCCTCCCGGCCGTTGCTGGCCAGCACCACGGTGCAACCCAGATGCTCCAGCTGTTCCCGCAGGATCTGCTGGCTGACGAGGTTGTCCTCGACCACCAGCAGGTGCATGCCCAGGACGTCGCGCACGGTCTTGGCTTCCAGGGACTCCTTGGCCGCCGCGCCATCCTGCGCCTGGCGCACGGCGGCGGCGATGTCGGCCAGGCTGTAGGCGTTGGCTATCCAGCTGTTGCGCGCCTGGTCCTGGCGGGGCCGCGTGCCAGGAGGGTGCGCAATCACACGGGCGTGCGTCCAGTACGCCGGGTTCGGGACCGGCGGCCAGGCATCCACCAGCACGCTGGCTTGCGCGCGGCTGTGATCGTCGGCTTTGTACGGCAGGGCCAAGGCCCCCCAATGACGCAGCCAGTGGCACAGGTTGTTGACGACCTCGTTCACGGCGCCGCGCACGAAGACCGGTGTGGCGTCCAGCTGGGTCTGCGCGTCATCGCGGGCGCCGCTGGCCAGTGGCAGGGTCAGTTCAAGCGATATGCTCGTGCCCAGGCCGGGTTCGCTGACAGCCTGGAGCGTGCCGCCCATCATTTCAGACAGGCGCGCGCAGATCGCCAGCCCGAGCCCGGTGCCGGGAACGGCGCCCGACTGGCCCGCTTCGGCGCGATAGTAGGGTTCGAATAGCTGGGCGTGGTGTTCCGACGGAATCCCGACCCCCGTATCCGCCACCTGGAACAACAGCGTCGCGGACTCTGCGTCGCGTCGTATCAGCCGCAAGCGCAGCACGATCTGGCCCGAATCCGTGAACTTGATGGCGTTGCTGACCAGGTTGTTGAGTATCTGCCGCGTGCGCGTCAGATCGCCCAGCACCGAAGCCGGTGCCTCCACGTCGGCCACCGCGTAGAGGTGCAGGCCCTTGCCCTCGGCGCGCGCGGCATAGCTGCTGACCACGGCGTCCAGCAGCTCCGCCGGGGAGTACGTCTCCGACTCCAGTTTCAGGTAGCCGGCCTCGATGCGGGACAGGTCCAGCGTGTCGTTGATGGTGCGCAGCAGCGTCGATGACGACTGCTGCATGGTCTCCAGGTATTGCCGCTGCTGGCTGTCGACCGCCGTCAGGCCGAGCATTTCCAGCGTGCCCAGAATGCCGAAGAGAGGGGTCCGGATTTCGTGGCTCATCGTGGTCAGGAAGACGGTCTTGGCGTGGTTCGCGGCGTCGGCGTCGAGCTTGGCTCGCATGATCGAGCGTTCGACCTGCTTGAATGGCGTGATGTCATTGATGCCGCACAGCACCACATCCTGGCCGCGGTAGGTGATGCCGGCAAACGTGATGTGCACGTTGCGGCCGTCCTGCAAGGCGTATTCGCGCGCCGAATCGGGGCCCGCCGAGGTGACCGCGCGGCACAGCAGGCCGGCGTCGCTGAGCAGCCATTGGCGGGCCAGCTCATTGGACAGGATGAGCGCGTTGTCGGTGCGCCGCAGCAGGCACAGGCCCACCGGCGCCACCTCGACGAGCTTGCGGGTCAGGGATACGCTGTCGGCAAGCGCTTCGTACTGCCGTATGGCCGGTGCGATCAGTTTTCTCCTGATATGCGCAGCGCCCAGGAGCACCGCCGCGAGCAGCAGCGCCGCGACGGCCAGCGTCGCCTGCACCGCGAAGGCGGTGTCGCCGAGGATGCGGCTGATGGGCGTGTGGTAGACCAGCCGCCAGCCTGCTTCGCCAACCGACTTGTTCAGCACCACATACTCGGGCAGCAGTCCGGGCCCCCACCAGCCGAAGGAGTCCTCTTGCCCGCCGCGCGGACTGGATTTGGCCAGGAACGTGGCGGCCGCACTGTGCAGGACGGGCGCATCGTCCTGATCGTAAAGCGCGTAGCTGCCGCCGACCAGCGGCGACAGATCCATGGCGGCGTCGATATCCACCACCTCCAGCCCGATCCACCCTGAGTCCGGCACCATGGAATCCATGGGGGTATACAGGTAAAGCCGGTTTGCCTGATCCATCGGCGGCTTGAGCCAGACGATGGGATGGTGGCCGGCGGGGTCCAGTTTCGGATCGGCCGCCGCCAGCGTGCGCGCGATCCAGCGCTGCTTGGCCTGGTCCATCTCGTTCTGCTCATGCCCAGGCAGCGGTACCAGCAGGGAGGTCCTGCCGGTGCGCACCGAGCTGTACATCAGCTGGGTGTGGGCAAGGGCGATGTCGTTCAGGTCGCGGGGAGTGAGGATCAAGGCCCAGTCGTAGGCGTCCTGCTCCTCTTGCAGCGGAAAAACCTCGATCTGCCTGGTGTTGCCAAAGAAGCGCGGCGTCCGGGACATCGGCGCGCCGTCGGTGTTGCGCACCGCCGACGAGGACAGGGAGCGCAACAGGATCTCCCTTTGGTCGAAAAAAAGTTGCGCGTTGTAGGCCGCGGCGTTCATCTGGCGGCGGTAGGCGGAAACGGTGTCGCTGAAGGCCCAATAGAGCGAAAAGGCCGCTGCGGCGGCGATGCACGCCAAGAGCGCAAGGGCAAACAGATGCAGCAACAGTGTCGGCACCCGGGGGGCTGCTTCGACATCGTCATGCGGGAGGGTTCGAGATTCCTGGACAGGCATGGGCCCATCGTAAAAATGGAAGGCCTTGCCGAACATCAAAAGATTTTGAAAATGCCGGGCGCCGTCCACCGTGCGTGCGCCGGCGAGCGCGAACGCGGGGCGCGGGGCTGGCCTGGATAATCAGAATCTTATGATGTGAGCGCCACGCCGCGGCCCGTACTCTGGTGCAAGCAACTTGAGCGCGGTTCCCGCGCCGGCAGAATCACTGAATACATGCATGATTGACAACGATAGGGTCCAGTCCAGCCCATCTGGGGACGGCAGGGTCAGGCTCCAGCCCATCCTGGACGCAAGCGGCGCCGTCTGCGAAATGGCGCTGGCGGGGGATTGGATGGGCCGGCTGCCCGCGAGCGCGTCGCTCGCCGCCTCGGCGTCCGCCTTGCAGGCCGCGGGCCGCATTCTCCTGGAGAGCGGCAGCCTGGCGCGGCTGACCATGGACCACCCGCTCAACGTGCACGCCGAGGCAGGCCTGGCCGAACAGCTTTGCCGGGATCTGCGCATTGCGAAGGTTGGCAGCGATTTGCTGCCGGATGCGTGCCTGGTGCGGGAAAGGCCGCAGCCGATATACCCGAGCGCGCGCGTCGTGTTCAACGTCCCGCTGAGCAGCCGTCTCGCCGAAGGCGCCGAGGTCTTCCGGCGCCACGGCGAGTTCAAGGCCGCGCTGCGCGTGCGCCTGATGCCCTGTAGCCGGGACGGCGCGCCCACGCCATTTGGTGTCTTGCGCGCCGTGGGCTTGCGCCTGGACATTCCCGCCGGCATCAGTCAGACCTTTGCGCTTCAGGAGCAATTCTTCAGCTTGCTCGGGCACGCGTCCAGAATGGGGGTCAAGGTGCTTGCGAGCAAGATCCGGACCATCGAGGACTTCAATTGGCTGCGGCCGCAACCTGATCTGCGCTTCCAGGGAGACGTGCTGAGCACCGCCTTGAGCCTGTGCTACATCCGGCATTGGCTGTCTGGCCCCGGCGCCGACTGGCGCGCATTCCGGCTGGGGGAAAAAGCGGGTCCAGGCCAGCCGGCGGCCGGCCAGACTGCCTAGCGGCGACTAAGCGCGCATGACGGGGCATCATCAGACTTTGGCGATTGCCTCTCGTGCCGCCGGCCTCAAGCGCAGCTGCATCAGCTCCAGCAACGCCCGTACCCGCGCAGTCACCGAATGGCGATGGCTATAAGCTCCCAGCAATTGCAGCGGCGCAGGCCGCAAATCCAGCGGCACCTCCACCAGGCGGCCCGCAGCCAGGTCGTCCTGGCATGCAAAGGCCGCCAGAATCGCGAAACCTATGGCTTGCAGCGCGCCTGCTCCTGCCAGTTCTCCGCTGTTGACGCGGTAGCGGCTGCGGACCGGGACTTTGACGATGTCGCCGGCGGCATCGACAAACTGCCAGGGCTGGCCTTTGATTGCGCTGAGGGTGGTGATGCAGGGCAGCGACCTGAGTTCCCGCGCGTGGCGCGGCGTTCCGGTTTTGGCCAGCAGAGCAGGCGCGGCGACCACGATGCTGGGCAGCGTGGCCAGTTCGCGGGTGATGAAGGCGCTGTCGTCCTGGCGGCCGCGATGGAAGACGATGGCGAGGTCCACGTCGTCTTCCCGCAGCGCCTCCAGGCCAGTCATGCGCGTGTCGCACTCCAGTTCCACGCCGGGATGCAGGCTGCAGAACTCGGCCAGGATGGGAGCCAATAGCCTTGGCGCCTCCCCGGGCATGCACATTCTCAAGGGGCCCCGCAGCTCGCGTTGCACCGCGCCGAGCTCTTCCTCGGTGGCGAGCAAGACGTCCAGCAGAGGGTTGGCGCGTTCGTACAGCAGCCTGCCGGCTTCGGTCATGCGCAGGTGGCGGGTGCTGCGTTCCAGCAGGCGGACGCCCAGCCTGCGTTCCAGAGAGGCGACGTGGCGGCTGACATTGGATGAGGGCAGGGCCAGCAGACGGGCCGCGCCGGCGAAGCTCTGTTCGTTGACGACCGCCGCATAGACGCGGACGGCATTCAGGTCTAGCGCAGCGCGCATGATTATCCCGTTTGAGATACTAAAACGTCCCATTTTTACATGCTAGTTCTCCCTGGTGGCGGAATCTAAGATGCCGTCATGGCGCGACGAGCCGCCGCCGGTGGTGCGTCGAGGCGGTTTTTACAGGAGAGCTTCAGCGTGGAAATTGGAATATTGGGCGGTGGCATTGCGGGCTTGAGCGTGGCGCTGGCTTTGCGCAGGCAGGGGCACAAGCCGCGGGTCTATGAACGCCGGGCAGGGCCGGCGACCATGGGGGCCGGCGTGACGCTCTGGCCCAACGCCGGCTTTGTGCTGGAGCAACTGGGGCTGCTGCAAGACATCGCGGCGGTGGGCGGGCGACCGGTGGCAATGCGCCGCCAGGATGCCGCGGGCAATCCGCTGGGTGGCCTCGATATCGCGTTGCTGGACCGGATGATGGGATATCCCACCCACACGATTCTGCGCCGGGATCTGCAGGCGGTGCTGCTGGACCATGTGGCGCGGGCCGGAATCCCGGTGGCGTATGGGCATCGGGCGGTGGCGGTCGCTCTGGATGGGGATGGCCGGGCCATGGCGCGGTTCGATAACGGCCTGAGTATCTGCCCGGACCTGCTCATCGGTGCCGACGGCCGCATGGATTCGGTGGCGCGCCGATTCGTTGCGGGCGATAACGCGCCGGTCTACCAGGGCTTCGTGAACTGGATAGGCGTGGCGCAGGCGGAGGGCGCACTGGTCGACGAAATAGCCATCCAGGACTACTGGGGCGCGGGCGAGCGCTTTGGCGCCGTGGCGGTGCGGCGGGGAATGGTCTATTGGGCAGCGGCACAGACGCGGCCCATTCCCCCGGCGGGCCCCGCGGCGGACCTGCGCAATGAGGTCGAGGGGTTGTTCGAAAGATGGCCCGAGCCTGTCGCTCGCATCATCCGCGCAACGCCGCCGCATGCCATCCACCTGATCGCCGTGCATGATCTGGAGCCCCTGAAAACCTGGCACCGCGCCAATGTGCTGCTGGTGGGCGATGCGGCCCATGCGCCCTTGCCGACATCGGGGCAGGGCGCGTGCCAGGCGCTGGAGGATGCCTGGCATCTGGCGCGATGCCTGGACGGTGCGGACGAGGGGCTGGATGCAGCGCTGCGTGGCTTTGCCCGGATACGCATTCCCAAGACGACGCAGCTGATCGAACAGGCGCGGATGTTTGCGCGCGGCCTGTTCGCCACCGATCCCGCAACCTGCCGCATGCGGGACGAGCGCGCCAAGGCGTCCGATCCCTTTCGTGACGCGCAAGCCCTGGCGGGAGGATGGTCGCAAGGCTTGCCGATGCCCGGCGGTCTGGAAGTATCGGCGGAGGAGGAAGTCGGCTTCGGCAGCCTGTACCGCGCCTGAAGGGGGCGCGCGGGCACGCGGCTTGCTGATTGTCATGTCCGGTTGGACTGGAACACCACCATGCCGAGCACTCGCATTTCCAAACGGCAGTCACCCGGTAAGCGATCGGACCGCGCCGAGGGTACTGCCCGCGCCTCAGCCGGCCATGCCGCAGCCAGCCGTGCCAAAGTCGGCGGGGCCAAAGTCGGCGGGGCCAAAGTCCGCCGAGCCGTAGCCGGGCGCGCCTCAGCTGGCCGCGCCTCAGCCGGCCGCGCCAATCCCATATCCCGTTTTTTTGATCATTTCGCCGCGCATGTGACGAGGTGGGCGGGGTCGCCGATCGCGTTCGGGCTGGCGCTCATCACTGTGATCATCTGGGGCGCGTCCGGGCCGGCCTTTGCCTATTCTGAAGTCTGGCAGTTGGTGATCAATACCGGGACGACTATCGTGACCTTCCTGATGGTTTTCCTTATCCAGCAGAGCCAGAACAAGGATAGCGAGGCGCTGCATCTGAAGCTGGACGAACTGCTGATCGCGCTCGAGGGCGCGGACGAAAGGCTGGTCGATGCCGAGCGCCTGGACGAAGACAAGCTGCTGGCCCTGGCCGCCGCCTGCACGGCGCGCGCCAGGCAGGAACGGCGCCAGCGCCTGCGTAGCCGGAGACAGCCATGACCGAGACCAAACCGATGGTGCGCAAGGGACAGTACGCCGGCCCGCTCGCGCGCGAGGAATTTCGCTTGCGCTTCATGCGGCGCTTCTACGATCCGGCCTTCCAGGGCGAGCGCGAGGCGCTGGAGCGCCTGGAAGCGATCGCCTGGAACGCCTATGAAGAGGGCCGCAAGTCGCCCGTCACCGTCAAGGCCGGGCCGGGCTACGCCGATCCCGACTACGACTTGTCGGTCGAATGGAAGGAAACGCGCGACCGGCTGGAGCGCGCCGCCGTGGCGCAGCGGGATCCGGGCGCGGCATCGCGCGTGCTGGTCGTCGTCGGCGCCGCGCGCAATGACGGCACCTGTCCGGGCGAGGTCTCCAAGAGCTGGCGGCTGGCGCGCATCGTCCTGAGCGAATTGCAGGCGGCTGGCGTGCAGACCGACTTGCTGGACCTCAGCCGCCTGACTTCCGAGTACCAATACCAGATCCATCCCTGCAAAGGCTGCGTGTCGACCGCGATGCCCTTGTGCCATTGGCCGTGCAGCTGTTACCCGAATCACTCGCTGGGACAGGACAACGACGCCATGGCCGGCATCTACGAGCAATGGGTCGCGGCCCACGGCGTGATCCTGATTGCGCCCACGTATTGGTACCAATCGCCCAGTCCCTTGAAGCTGATGATAGACAGGCTGGTATGCGCGGATGGCGGCAACCCCGATCCCACGCTGACCGGCGGCAAGGACCCGCTGAAGGCCAAGCAGGTCGAACTGGCTGGCTGGCCGTACCCCAAGCATCTGGCCGGCCGCGCCTACGGCCTGGTGGTGCATGGGGACGTGGCCGGGATCGAATCGCAGCGGCGCGGGCTGGCCGACTGGCTGGACTGGATGGGGCTGATCGACGCGGGCGCCGCCTCGCGGCTGGACCGCTACATCAGCTACTACCGTCCGTACGCCACCAGCCACGACGATCTGGACCAGGATCTGGCGATACAGCAGGAAGTACGCAATGTGGCACGGGCCATGGCTAATTTCCTGCCGCGCTTGCGGCAGGGCGAATTCGCCGCGCAGGACCAGGGCATCCGCAATCCCCGGCCCAAGTAAACCGCAGTAGCATGAAAGCAGGAATAGACAGGAGGCCCCATGGAAAACGCCAAATGGGATTTCGAGCTTGAGCGTCCGATCGAGGACCAGGGCAGCTGGAGCATAGGATACGTGCTGGTTCCGCCGCTCGCGGGAGCGCCGCAAGAGCGGATAGCCATCGAGGAGCGCTTCGTTTCGGCCCAGGTGGCCATCGATGAGGCGACGCGGCTGGCGCAGATTCACGTGGCGGATCTGAACGGCGATACGGCGGCGTTCGAAAAGCCGACGGATACGGAAGTGCCATTCGGCAAGAATCCGCGCTTCTGAAGCCTCTGGCGCCGGCTTGGTGGCATGGCGCTTGCTGATTCCGGACTGCGGCGGATGTCGCCGCACTTCCTGATAGGTGACGCGATGCCCCAGATCCAGTTCGAGTTGGCCTTGCATCCGATAACGATGGCGTCAGTGCCGCCACCCGGGACTGCGGCCCATCGTCCGCCGCCGGTGAACCCGGACGACGCCAGCGACAGCGCTCAGGGCGACGAAGTGCCAGACGAGGACATCGAGCCCGCCGACACGACGTCCGAGGACAACGCCGCCGAGGGCTCGGCTGACCGATAGCCTCGAGCCCCGGGCTGCGCGCCCGCGCAAAG
>NZ_DATCUY010000533.1:0-2144 GCF_036567245.1 Achromobacter sp.
GACGCGCTCGTGACGCAGGCCGCCCGCGGCGCCGCCGAAGGACTGGCGCGCGCACAGTTCCAGGTAGCGCGCGGTCAGCAGAAAGGCCACGAACATCGTGACCGAGTCGAAGTAGACTTCGCCCCGCCCCGTGTAGGTGGCGTGGACGCTGGGAATGAAGGCGGCGACGATGCCCAGGGCCACCGGCACGTCCATGCCGGCGCGGCCATGGCGCAGGTTGTCGCCGGCGTGGCGCCAGATCGGCCAGGCCGAATACACCACCACCGGCACGGTCAGCGCGAAACTGGCCCAGTTCATCAGCACGATGGCCCAGTCCAGCGTTTCCAGCGCATCGGCGGGCATGCTTTCGTGCCGCAGGTAGCCGGGCCAGGCGAACATCATCACCTGCATCATCGCCAGCCACGCCAGCGACAGGCGCACCAGCGCATGGCGGCGCTGTTGACGGTCAGCGTCGGACAGGCTGGCCGGAACGGCGAAGATCGATTTTGCTCGCATGCGCCGATGTTACTCAGCCCGTTACAAGACTGCCTTGATCTGGATCAAGGCGGGTCCGGCCGGTTTGCCCCGGCAACGCGGGCGGGCTCGGCCCCACCCGGATCAGAGGAGCCCGCTTCTGGGGAGGCCCGGCTCAGGAGCGCCTGGCTCAGGGCCGCTGCTGGCGCAGCACGTCCACCACCGCCCGCATCAGGCTGGCCAGTTCGTCCTCGGCAATGGTCAGCGCCGGAGTCAGGTAGACCACATTGCCGAAAGGCCGCACCCAGACGCCGGCCTCGACCAGGCGCCGCTTCAGGCTCTCGCGGTCGGCAATGCCGTCCAGCTCGACCACGCCGATCGCGCCCAGCACCCGCACGTCGCGCACCCAGGGCAGCTCGCGGCAGGGCTCCAAGCCCGCCGCCAGGGCCGTCGATATCGCCTGCGCCTGCGCCAGCCGCGGTTCGGACTCGAACAGATCCAGCGAGGCGTTAGCCGCCGCGCAGGCCAGCGCGTTGCCCATGAAGGTGGGGCCGTGCATCAACGCGTGCGACGGATCATCGGACCAGAAGGCCTCGAACACCCGGTTGCTGGCGACCGTGGCGGCCAGCGGCAAGGTGCCGCCGGTCAGCGCCTTGGACAGGGTCACGATGTCCGGACGGATGCCGGCCTGCTCGAAGGCGAACATCGTGCCCGTGCGCCCGAAGCCGGTGAAGATCTCGTCGAAGATCAGCAGCAGGCCGTGCCGGTCGGCCAGGCGGCGCAGGCGGCGCAATACTTCCGGGCCATGCAGCAGCATGCCGCCCGCGCCCTGCACCAGCGGTTCGACCAGGATGCCAGCCAGCCGGGATCCATGGGCTTCAAGGTGGGCCTCCAGCGCAGCCAGCTCCGCCTCGCTGCGCGGCAGGTCAACGATGTCGTGTTCGGCCAGCATGCCCCGGTACAGGCTGTGCATGCCCTCGTCCGGATCGCAGACGGCCATGGTGCCGAAGGTATCGCCGTGATAGCCGCCGCGGAACGCGAGGAAGCGGCTGCGGCCTCGCTCGCCCTGGTTCAGCCAGTACTGCAACGCCATCTTCATGGCGACTTCCACCGCCACCGAGCCGGAATCGGTATAGAAGACACGGTCCAGCCCCGGCCCCAACATGGCGGCCAGGCGGCGCGCCAGGGTCAGCGCAGGCTCATGGGTCAGCCCGCCGAACATGATGTGCGGCATGGCGTCCAGCTGCGCGCGCACCGCCTGGGCGATATGCGGATGGTTATAGCCGTGGCAGGCCGTCCACCAGGAGGCCACCCCGTCGATCAGGCTGCGGCCGTCGGCCAGTTCGAGCCGGCTGCCGTGGCTGCGCACCACTGGCAGCGGCGGCGTCGCCGTCTTCATTTGGGCATAGGGTAGCCAAATATGGGGTTGGCCCTGGGCCACCCAGTCGGGCGTGTGCATGATTCACCTCTCGATACCGGCGGCGCGCCTGGCGTCCGTCCGGCGGATCCGGCCAGGACAGGAGCGGCGCCCGCCTCCACTACAATGGCTCGCATTCTACGGCCTGGCGCGGGCACGCCCGCCGCTTGGCCGCTGCCGGAAATATTGATGTCCAAGCTGGATCCGCTTTTCTCCTCCGAATTGGCGCGCGCCGAAACGCGCCGCGTGCGCCGCCGCCTGCGCACGGCCACTG
>NZ_DATCUY010000534.1:0-6715 GCF_036567245.1 Achromobacter sp.
TTCAAACTATGCTGCTTTCCGAACAGGCCTACCAGAAAATCGACCGAGAACTCGCGAAGTTCCCGGCCGACCAGCGGCAGTCCGCCATCATGGCCTCGCTTGCCATCGCGCAAGAAGAGAAGGGCTGGTTGGCTACCGAAATCATCGAAGATGTGGCCAACTACATTGGCGTTCCGCCCATCGCGGTCCAGGAAGTCGCCACCTTCTACAACATGTTCGACGTCAAGCCCGTCGGCAAGAACAAGATCGCCGTCTGCACCAACCTGCCCTGTGCCTTGCGCGACGGCGAACGTGCCGGCGACTACCTCAAGCGCAAGCTGGGCGTCGACTACCGCGGCACCACTCCCGATGGCCAGTTCACCCTGGTGGAAGGCGAGTGCATGGGCGCCTGCGGCGACTCGCCCGTGCTGATCGTGAACAACAAGCATATGTGCGTGCGCATGACCGAAGAGAAGCTGGACGCGCTGGTCGCGGCCCTCAAGGTGCAAGGAGAGTCGGCATGAACGCGCCCGACCTGTACAAACAGTTCGCGCAGGGGCTGGACCCCAATCCGCTGAACGACGTTTCCAATTCGATGTGCCTGCACGGCCGGCACATCCAGCCGCAGATCATGGCGGACGTCGACGGCGCCAACTGGCGCCTGGCCGACTACGTCAAGCGCGGCGGCTACGAAGCCCTGAAGAAGATCCTGACCACCGGCATGAAGCCGGAAGACGTGATCGCCGAGGTCAAGGCCTCCGGCCTGCGCGGCCGTGGCGGCGCGGGCTTCCCGACCGGCCTGAAGTGGAGCTTCATGCCGCGCGCCTTCCCGGGCCAGAAGTATCTGGTCTGTAACTCCGATGAAGGCGAGCCCGGCACGTTCAAGGACCGCGACATCCTGCGCTTCAATCCGCACATCGTGATTGAAGGCATGGCGATCGCCGCCTACGCCATGGGCATCAGCGCCGGCTACAACTACATCCACGGCGAAATCTTCGAAGTCTACGAGCGCTTCGAGGAAGCGCTGGAAGAGGCGCGCGCCGCCGGCTTCCTGGGCGACAAGATCCTGGGGTCGGACTACAGCTTCCAGCTGCACGCGTTCCACGGTTACGGCGCCTACATCTGTGGCGAAGAAACCGCGCTGCTGGAATCGCTGGAAGGCAAGAAGGGCCAACCGCGCTTCAAGCCGCCGTTCCCGGCCAGCTTCGGCCTGTACGGCAAGCCCACCACGATCAACAACACCGAAACGTTCGCGGCGGTGCCGTGGATTATCCGCAACAGCGGCCAGGCCTACCTGGAAGTCGGCAAGCCGAACAACGGCGGCACCAAGCTGTTCTCGATCACCGGCGACGTCGAGCGTCCCGGCAATTACGAGATCCCGCTGGGCACCCCGTTCTCGACCCTGCTGGAGTTGGCGGGCGGCATGCGCGGCGGCAAGAAGCTCAAGGCCGTGATCCCCGGCGGTTCGAGCGCTCCGGTGCTGCCGGCCGACATCATCATGGAATGCACGATGGACTATGACTCCATCGCCAAGGCCGGCTCGATGCTGGGCTCGGGCGCCGTGATCGTCATGGACGAAACGCGCTGCATGGTGAAGTCGCTCTTGCGCCTGTCGTACTTCTATTTCGAGGAAAGCTGCGGCCAGTGCACGCCGTGCCGCGAAGGCACCGGCTGGCTCTACCGCATGGTGCATCGCATCGAAAACGGTCACGGCCGTCCGGAAGATCTGGACTTGCTGGACAACGTGGCGGGCAACATCATGGGTCGCACCATCTGCGCCCTGGGTGACGCCGCCGCCATGCCCGTCCGTGGCTTCCTCAAGCATTTTCGCGACGAATTCGCGCACCACATCGAGCATAAGTCTTGTGTGGTCCCGCAATATCTGTAGGTCTCAGGAACAGCAATGGTTGAACTAACCGTCGACGGCAACAAGGTCGAAGTGCCCGAAGGCAGCATGGTCATGCATGCCGCCCAGAAAGTCGGGCTTTACGTGCCGCATTTCTGCTACCACAAGAAACTGTCCATCGCGGCCAACTGCCGCATGTGCCTGGTTGAAGTGGAAAAAGCGCCCAAGGCGCTGCCCGCCTGCGCCACGCCCGTGACCAACGGCATGGTCGTCCACACCTGCTCAGAGAAGGCTCGCGCCGCTCAGAAGTCGGTGATGGAATTCTTGCTCATCAATCACCCGCTCGACTGCCCGATCTGCGATCAGGGCGGCGAATGCCAGCTGCAGGACCTGGCCGTGGGCTACGGCGGTTCTTCCTCGCGTTACCAGGAAGAAAAGCGCGTGGTCTTCCACAAGGACCTGGGCCCGCTGGTTTCCGCCGAGGAAATGAGCCGCTGCATCCACTGCACCCGCTGCGTGCGCTTCGGCCAGGAAATCGCCGGCGTCATGGAACTGGGCATGTTGGGCCGTGGCGAACACTCCGAGATCACGACCTTCGTGGGCCGCTCGATCGAGTCCGAACTGTCGGGCAACATGATCGACATCTGTCCGGTGGGCGCGCTGACCTCCAAGCCCTTCCGTTACAGCGCGCGCACCTGGGAACTGGCTCGCCGCCGTTCGGTCAGCCCGCACGACAGCCTCGGCGCCAACCTGGTGGTCCAGGTCAAGGGCGACCGCGTCATGCGCGTGGTTCCCTTCGAAGACGAAGCCGTCAACGAATGCTGGATCAGCGACCGTGACCGCTTCTCGTACGAAGGCCTGAACAGCGAAGACCGCCTGTCGGCCCCGATGATCAAGGGCACCGACGGCAAGTGGCAAGAAGCCTCCTGGAGCGACGCGCTTGCCGCCGTGGCCCAGGGCCTGTCCCGCGTGCGCGACAGCTTCGGCGCCGGCCAGATCGGCGCCCTGGCGTCCGAATACGCCACCACCGAGGAATACGCGCTGCTGGGCCGCCTGGTCCGTGCGCTCGGTTCCGAGAACATCGACTTCCGCCTGCGTCAGACGGATGCAGCCTTTGACGCCGCCCTGACTGGCGCGCCGTGGCTGGGCATGCCCATCGCCGAGCTCGACAACCTGGACCGCGTCCTGGTGGTCGGTTCGTTCCTGCGCAAGGATCATCCGCTGATGGCGCAACGCCTGCGCCAGGCCGCCAAGCGCGGCACCCAGATCCTGATGGTCGACAGCGCCGCCGACGATCCCCTGATGCCCATCGCCGCCCGCATCACCGTGGCGCCGTCCGAGCTGGCGCGCGCGCTGGCCGAAGTGGCCGTCGCGCTGGCCCAGGCCAAGGAACAGGCCGTGCCGGCCGAATTTGCCTCGGTCGTCCCGGGCGAAAATGCCAAGCTCATCGCCGCCAGCCTGGCTTCCGGCGCCAATACCGCCGTGCTGATGGGCAACCTGGCCGTGGCCAGCGCCCAAGCCTCGACGCTGGCCGCCAACGGCCGCGCCGTGGCGGAACTGGCCGGCGGCAAGTTCGGCTTCCTGACCTCCGGCGGCAACACCGTCGGCGGTTACCTGGCCGGCGCCGTTCCGGGCAAGGGCGGCAAGAACGCCGCCGCCATGCTGGCCGAGCCGCTCAAGGCCTACGTGGTCCTGCACGCCGAGCCGCTGCTGGATGCCGACAACGGCCAGCAGGCCATCGCCGCGCTGCGCGGCGCGCAGTTCGCCGTGGCCCTGACGCCTTACCGTTCGGCCGCGGCCGAGTGGGCCGACGTCATGTTGCCGGTGTCGCCGTTCACCGAAACCTCGGGCACCTACGTCAACGCGCAAGGCCTGGCCCAGAGCTTCAAGGGCACGGTCACGCCGTTCGGCCAGACCCGTCCGGGCTGGAAGGTCCTGCGCGTGCTGGGCAACGTCCTGCACCTGGCCGGCTTCGACGACGAGACTTCCGAGTCCGTGCGCGACGCCGCGCTGGCGGGTGGCATCGAAGGCCGCCTGTCCAACGAGATCAAGGCCCCGCTGGGCCTGGGCCAGGCCGCCATCGGCCTGGAGCGCGTCGCCGACGTGCCGATCTACCGTACCGACGCCATGGTCCGCCGTTCGGAGCCGCTGCAAGCGGCCCCGGCCTCGAAGAAGCCGGCTGCCGCCATGAACGGCCGCACGCTCACCAGCCTGGGCCTGACGGCCGGCGTCAAGGTGCGCGTGTCGAGCGGGCAGGGCGCCATCGAACTCGAAACCGTGCAGGACGATGCCGTGGCCGACCGCGCCGTACGCATCTCCGCAGCCTTTGAAAACACCGCAGCCCTGGGTGGCGCATTCGGTCAAATCAGCGTGGAGCGTGCCTGATGGAATGGCTTAATGTTCTTGAGAGCCAGGGTACGGCATTGCTGGGCCCGACGGTCTGGATGGTCCTCTGGACCCTCATCAAGATTGTGGTCATCGCCGTGCCCATCATTCTGTGCGTGGCTTACCTGACCTACTGGGAACGCAAGATGATCGGCGCCATGCACGTGCGCTTCGGTCCGAACCGCGTCGGTTTCCGCGGGCTGCTGCAGCCGTTCGCCGACGTGTTCAAGCTGCTGACCAAGGAAGTGGTGGTGCCGTCGCAGGCCAACAAGGTGCTGTTCATCGTGGCCCCCGTGGTCACGCTGATGCCCGCCCTGGCCGCCTGGGCGGTGGTGCCGTTCGGTCCGGACGTGGTCCTGGCCAACGTCAATGCCGGCCTGCTGTACATCATGGCCATCACGTCCATCGGCGTGTACGGCGTGATCGTGGCGGGCTGGGCCTCCAACTCCAAATACGCCTTCCTGGGTGCGCTGCGCGCTTCGGCGCAGATGCTGTCGTACGAACTGGCCATCGGCTTCGTGCTGGTGACGGTGCTGCTGGTGTCCGGCAGCCTGAACATGTCCGAAATCGTGCATGTGCAGAACCGCGGCTGGTTCGCCGAGAAGGGCCTGACGTTCCTGTCCTGGAACTGGTTGCCGCTTCTGCCTCTGTTCGTGATCTACGTGATCTCGGCCGTGGCTGAAACCAACCGCCACCCGTTCGACGTGGTCGAAGGCGAATCGGAAATCGTGGCCGGCCACATGGTCGAATACTCGGGCATGGCGTTCGCGCTGTTCTTCCTGGGCGAATACGCCAACATGATCCTGCTGTCCTGCATGGCCTCGATCATGTTCCTGGGCGGCTGGGCTTCGCCGATCGACATCGCGCCGCTGACCTGGATTCCGGGTTGGATCTGGCTGGGTCTCAAGACGTTTTTCGTGGTCTCGTTGTTCGTGTGGTTCCGTGCGTCGTTCCCGCGCTACCGCTATGACCAGATCATGCGCTTGGGTTGGAAAATCTTCATCCCGCTGACCGGCGTTTGGCTGGTCGTGGTGGCGATCTGGATGCAGACGCCCTGGAACATTTGGCGCTAAGCCGCCAGGCAGAGGCAGGATATGGAAGCGATCAAGGATTTCTTCGGCAGCCTGATGCTGACCGAGTTGCTCAAGGGCATGCGCCTGACGGGCAAGTATTTCTTCAAGCGCAAGGTCACCTTGCGCTACCCCCAGGAAAAGACGCCTGCGTCGCCGCGTTTCCGCGGCCTGCACGCGCTGCGCCGCTACCCCAACGGGGAAGAGCGCTGCATCGCGTGCAAGCTGTGTGAAGCCGTGTGCCCCGCGCTGGCGATCACGATCGAGTCGGACCAGCGCGATGACGGCACCCGCCGCACCACGCGCTACGACATCGACCTGACCAAGTGCATTTTCTGCGGCTTCTGTGAGGAAAGCTGCCCCGTGGACTCCATCGTGGAAACGCATATCCACGAATACCACGGCGAAAAGCGCGGCGACCTGTATTTCACCAAAGACATGCTGCTCGCCGTGGGCGACCGCTATGAAGCCGACATCGCCCGCCGCCGGGCCGAAGACGCTCCCTATCGTTGAAGCCCAGGACCTGATCCATGACTTTTACTACTGTCCTGTTCTACATACTGGCCGCCGTGCTGGTGATCGCGGCATTCCGCGTGATCACCGCGCGCAGCCCGGTCACCGCCGTCCTGCACCTGATCCTGGCGTTCTCCAATGCGGCCATGCTGTGGATGCTGCTGGGCGCCGAGTTCCTCGCGCTGCTGCTGGTGCTGGTGTACGTGGGCGCCGTGATGGTGCTCTTCCTCTTCGTCGTGATGATGCTGGATATCCGCATGGATACCCTGCGCCAAGGCATGAAGACCTATCTGCCGCTGGGCCTGATCATCGGCCTGGTGATGGTGCTGGAAATGGCCTTCGTGCTGGGTTCGACCTGGTACGGCGCGGGCCCGCAAGCCCCGGTCGCTGGCGACTACAACAACGCCCGCGCACTGGGCGAAGCGATGTACACGCAGTACATCTACGCCGTTGAAGTGGGCGCCGCGCTGCTGCTGGTCGGCATGGTCGCCGCCATCGCGCTGACCCTGCGCCGCCGCCGCGACGTGAAGTACAACGACCCGGTGGCCGCCGTCCGCGTGCGTGCGAAGGACCGTTTCCGTCTGGTGAGCATGCCCGCCCAGAGCGAGCGCGCCCAGGCGCACAACGGCACCCCGACCGCTGCCGCGCCCCAAGGAGAACAAAAATGACGCTGACGCTGGCCCACTATCTGATCCTCGGGGCGATCCTGTTCGCCATCGGGATCTTCGGCATCTTCCTGAACCGCCGCAACCTGATCATTCTCCTGATGTCCATCGAGCTGGTGCTCCTGGCCGTCAACATGAACTTCGTGGCGTTCTCCAGCTGGTTCGGCGACACCGCCGGCCAGGTGTTCGTGTTCTTCATCCTGACCGTGGCCGCCGCTGAAGCGGCGATCGGCCTGGCCATCCTGGTGCTGCTGTTC
>NZ_DATCUY010000535.1:0-2906 GCF_036567245.1 Achromobacter sp.
GCCGCCGCGCGCCGCAGGATCGCGGCCCGTTCCAGCGCCGGCGTATCGCGCCAGCGCGGAAAGCTCTGGTGGGCAGCAAGCAGCGCCGCGTCGATGTCCTCGGAGGTCGCGACCGGCAGGCGGCCCAGCACCGCCTGTGTGGCGGGATCCATCACGTCCAGCGTGCGGCGGTTTCCCGCCGGCTGGGCATGGCCGCCGATCAATAGCGTCAGTTCAGGGTATTGCAGGGAGTTGTCCATTTATTCCGCCTTGGCGATGTTGCCGTCCCGGATCACTTGCGCCCAGCGTTCGGTCTGGGACTGGATGTGCCGCGCGAAGTCATCGGCGCTGCCCGTCATCGGAAACTGGCCCAGTTTCAGCAGGGCCTCGCGCGATTCCGGCGTGCCCATGACCTTGTTGACCGCCGTGTTCAGGCGCAGCGTCACGTCGGGCGGCAGTCCCGCCGGCGCCAGCACGCCGTTCCAGGGTTCGGCCGTGAAACCCGGGATGCCCGCGGCTTGCGCCACCGTCGGGATGCCAGGCGCGACGGCCGAGGGTTCGGCGCTGGCGATCGCCAGTGCGCGCATCTTGCCGGCCTGCACCTGAGGCATGGCCGCGATCGCGCTGAGGAAAGCCATGTCGACCCGGCCCGCGACCAGGTCGGCGATGGCGGCCGAATCGCCCTTGTAGGGCACATGCGTGATGTCCAGCTTCGAAGCGCTCTTGAACCATTCACCCGCCAGATGGTTCACCGCGCCGCTGCCGGCGGACGCGAAGGTCAGGCTTCCAGGCTTCTGGCGCGCCCCGGCGATCAATTCCTGCACGGTCTTGAAGGGAGAGCTGGACGGCACCACCAGCAGGTAGGGATAGCTGGCCACCAGCGCCACCGGCTGGAAATCCTTCAACACTTGATAGTCGACCTTCTGCTTGTAGACGGGTTCGATGGACAGGGTGCCGCTGCTGCCCAGCATCAGCGTGTAGCCGTCGGCGGCGGCGCGCTTGACCGACTGCACGGCGACCACGCCGTTGGCGCCCGCGCGGTTCTCGACCACGACGGTCTGACCCAATTCGGCCTCGAGCTTGCGCGCAAGGTATCGGCCCACCGCATCGGTGGGGCCGCCCGCGGTGAAGCCGATCACCAGCGTGACCGGCTTGGAGGGATAGTCGGCCGCGGCCGCGTTGCAACTGATGATGGCGGCGAGCGCGGGCAGCGCGCACCTGGCGAATAGTGATTTCATGGTTGTCTCGGAGTAGGGAGGGCAGCGCGGAGTGCGCCGCCCAGCGGGGCAGGCGGATTTACTCGTAGCCGCGCTCGATCAGCTTGACCATCACTGGGTAGTACTCCTTGACGAAGCCGGCCGCGCGGGTGCGCTCCAGCAGGTCATGCGTCAGCTTGGCGGAGCGGGCGTCCACCTCGCCCTGTCGGGCCAGTTCCAGCGCCAGCAGGATGTCCTTGATCGCGTATTCGGTCGGGAAGGTCTTTTCGGGGTAGGTTTCGGCGGCCAGCGCCTTCAGGCCGGGATTGCGCAGCACGAAGCTGTCGGCCGAGCCCTTGCTCAGCGCGTTCAGCAGCAGCGCGCCGTCGACGCCGGCGCTGCGGCCTATCGTGATGGCCTCGGCCAGCGCATGCACCGTCATGAACACCACCATATTGTTCATGATCTTGACCACCTGGCCATTGCCCACGCCGCCGCAGAGCAGCACGTCCGTGCCCATGCACGACAGATAGGGCAGCACCGTCTCGTAGTCCCCGGGCGTGGCGCCGACGGTGATCATCAGGGTGCCCAGCCTGGCGGCCTCGCGCATGCGGGCGACCGGCGCGTCGATCAGCAGGATGCCGTGGCCGTGCAAGGTTTCGGCCAGCTTGCGCGTGCGGGTGACGTCGCTGGTGCTCATGTCCACCACGATGCGCACGCGTCCGGCCGCCTCCACCAGGCCTCCCGGACCGGTGCACACCTGTTCCACCTGCACGATGCTGGGCAGGGACAGGAACACGATCTCGGCGCTTTGGGCCACCTCGATGATGGAGGCGCAGGCGTGGCCTCCGAGCGCACCGATCCGGGCCGCCGGATCGGGGCTGATATCGGCCACATAAACGGGATGGCCGGACTTGCGCACCAGGTTGGCGCACATGGGTTCGCCCATGACGCCCAGGCCGATGAAGCCCAGCGGGGTCTTGCTGTCGCTCATTACTTCCTCCTTTGTGTTGCGGGTTTTTTAGTTGTTGCATGCAGCTTACGGAGCGCGCCGGGCTGCCGGTATGAAAAATTGGCAAAGCAACCTTCTCCATTTCCGGCCCCCCGGGATCAAGAACGCTCGTTTTCCTTTTTATCAACGCTGGCCTGCCGGGGACGCATAGAGTGATCGGCAGAGATGAGCGAGGCGCCGCCGCGCCGCGACGACAACGGAGACACGCATGTTGCTGGACACGATTGCGGCCTATGGCGCGCACGACACCCGGGCCCGCTTGCCCGACGAGGTCATCCACCACGCCAAACGCGCCTTCCTGGACTGGCTGTCGGCCCTGTATCCAGGCACCCGCACCCAACCCTGCCTGCAATTGTTGGGCGCCCATGGCGCGGAGCTCGGTTCGGGCAGTTCCAGCCTGCCGGGCTGCGCCACCACGGCCTTTCCGGCCACCGCGGCCTGGATCAACGGCAGCGTTTCCCATGCCGTCGAGTTCGACGACATTTACCGCGACGCGATTTACCACCCTGGCTGCCCGACCATCGCCGCAGCGCTGGCGCTGGCGGAAGACGCCGATGCCAGCGGCCTGGAACTGCTGAACGCCATCGTGGTGGGCTATGAGATATCGACCCGCATCGGCGCAGCGGTGCAGCCGGCGCATTACCGCTACTTCCACACGACCGGCACCGTGGGCTGCTTCGGCGGCGCGGCGGCGGCGGCCGCCTTGTGCGCGCCGGGCG
>NZ_DATCUY010000536.1:0-23292 GCF_036567245.1 Achromobacter sp.
CGGTGGCCGCGCCTGTCGCCGCCACCGCCGCGCGCCCTACCCCTCATACCCAGAAGACCACGATGAATACCGACTGGATCGATCCGCCCTCGTTCGCCACCGCCCCCATCGGCACGGTGAACGACCACGCCTGCATCCCGCCCAACCATGGCAGCGACGACCAGCTCAACATCGCCGCGCCCGCGCGCGTGCGGCCGCAGGCCTCCGGCGCGCTGGTCATCCCGGTCTGCGCGCAAGGCATCATTCCCGTATCGCAGAACCAGAAGCTGCCGCGCTTCGTCGCCGTCAATACGCAGACCAAGGCAGTGTTTGAAGGCGTGGCCTACGAATACAAGCCGCGCAAGCGTCCCGGCATGGAAGTGGACGAGATCCCCAGCTCGCGTCCGCCCAAGGGCCTTCCCATCAGCCCCGGCATCAGCGTGGGCACGCAGTTCAGCACCGACCTGGCGGCGCAGGTGCAGTTGCCGAAGGACCCGGCGGTCTACGAGGTGTATATCGAATCGAACGGCGTGCGCTCGAACACGGTGAAGATCGAAGTGCAGGCGGCGAAGTAAGCGGCCTGTTTGCGGCGGCTGCCTCAGCCGCCAGATTGGCGGCGCGGATGACCAGGTCCAGGCCTTCTTCCCAGGTCCGTCATGCGGTCGCTGGAGGACATCTTCAGCGTCAGCCCGGGATGCTCGTGCGCCAGTTCGAGCATGATGGGCGCCACGCAAAGGTGTCCGAACAGCACCGGCATGGAGACGCGCAGCGTGCCGTTGACCTGGCCCTTGCCGCTTTCCAGCGCGGCCCCGCCGCTGCGGACTTCCGCCAGCGCTCGCCGTGCAATGGTCATAGAACAGCGAGCCTTCGTCCGCACGGCGTCGAGCAAGGCATGGCCTGTGCGCACGAGCAGATTGCCGAGCTGGCGGCCTGATCCTTTCTGCGTCCGGCTTCTTTGATCCTGACGTTTTGTATATAGTACGGCCCAATCGCAGAGGCAGCTTCGCCGGGCGCTTCGGCAGCGTGAGATCCGCTGCCGCATAGGCTTTCCCGCGCGGCTCCAGTTCAGTTTGGGACCCGATGAAAGCCATACCCGCAACATCTTCCGCCAGATCCGGCCGCAGCGCCGAGCCCTGTACTCATACCGTGCACGTCGTGGACGATGACAGCGGCGTGCGCGCGTCCTTGAAGTGGCTGCTCGAATCGGTAGGCCTGCGGGTCCAGACCTACGAAAACGGGCGAGACTTCCTGGATACCACGCAGCCGGGGACGCCGGGTTGTGTCCTGCTCGATGTGCGCATGCCGCAACTAGGCGGCTTTGAACTGCAGGCGGAACTGGCGGCGCGCGGATTCCTGCTCCCCGTGATCTTCCTGACCGCGCATGGTGACATTCCCATGACGGTGCGGGCGATGCAAGGCGGCGCCTACGATTTCCTTGAGAAGCCCTTCAACGACCAGGCGCTGATCGAAAAGGTCCAGGCGGCCTTGCGCATGTCCCAGCGCCAACATGAGGATGCCTCCATACAAGGACGCCGCCGCCGGCTGCTGGATCAGCTTTCGGCCCGGGAACGTGAAGTCTTCGCTCTGCTGGTACAGGGCAAGGCCTCCAAGGTCATCGCGGCCGAACTCAATATCAGCTACAAGACCGTGGAAGTGCACCGCGCGCACATCCGCGAGAAGCTGGGCGTGACCTCGCTGGCGGATCTGGTGCGCCTGGCGATGACGGGCGACTGAAACGCGAGGCGGGCCGCGCTCGATAAGTAGAAGTCCTTACGCGCTTAGGTGCGCGAACGAATATTGCGCGAGGGCGTCAGCCCCTAACCTTTCCCCCGTGTAGCTGCCGCCAGGCGCGCTGCAGCGGGAATCGCGTTCTCCTTGCAGGTCTTGCCGGACGCCCGCGGCGTTGCCGGCAGCTCATGTTTTCCGACGGCTTCGGGCCGGCCTTGCGCCGCGTCCGCCGTTTCATCGCATACATGAGACAAGGATTCACGATGTCAATGGATACCGTTCCGGTATTGACTCTCTGCGCCGCCGACGATGTGCCGCTCAATGGCTCGCTCCGTATCGAGCCGGAAGCGGGGCTGCCCGCGCTTGCCGTCTTCAATCTGGACGGCATCTACTACGTGACCGATGACCGCTGCACCCACGGAGAGGCTTCGCTGTGCGAAGGCGAAGTCGATGGCGACCTGGTCGAGTGCCCGTTCCATCAAGGGACGTTCGACATCCGCACGGGCGAGGCGGTCGGGGCGCCATGCCGTATCCCGCTGCGCACCTACGCGACCAGCGTGATGGCAGGCAAGATCTGCATACAAGCGGAGCAATGAACCATGGCCGCGCATGTAAGACTGGCTGGCGGCGCGGGCGACTTTCCTTGCGAGGACGGCGACACCCTACTGCGCGCGGCGTTGCGCGCCGGCCTGGGCCTGCCCTATGAATGCAGTGTCGGCGGTTGCGGCACCTGCAAGATTGAGATGCTGGAGGGCCAGGCGTCAATGGCGCGCGCCGATTGCGCGGGCCTGTCCGAGCGCGATCGCGCCAAGGGACGCCTGCTGGCCTGCCAGGCCATGCCTGGCGGCGATTGCACGATCAAGGTCCGGCTGGACCCGGCCTGCCGGCCGCGGATTGCGCCGCGCCGCATGCGGGCGGTGCTGGAGACGGCATCGGACGTCACCCATGACATCCGCGAATTCCGCTTCAGAAGCGCAGGGCCGGCGCATTTCCTGCCGGGCCAATACGCCCTGCTGCGCCTGCCGGGCATGGAGGCGGATCGAGCCTATTCCATGTCGAACCTGCCCAATGAGCAGGGCGAGTGGCATTTCCAGGTCCGCAAGGTGCCGGGCGGCGCGGCCGGCGCAGTGCTGTTCGAGCGCATGCGTCCCGGCGAGACGATCGAGCTCGACGGCCCTTTTGGCATGGCCTATCTGCGCGAGGACTCGCACCGCGACGTGGTGTGCATCGCTGGGGGCTCGGGCCTGGCGCCGATGGTGTCGATCGCGCGGGGGATGTTCGCGTCCGACCTGATGCGGGAGCGCCGCCTGACCTTCCTTTATGGGGCGCGCACGCCGGGCGACGTCTGCGGCCGGGAGTTCCTGGAAACGCTGCCCGGCTTTCATGGCCGCGGCCGCTACTTCGCCAGCATTTCGGATCATCGGACGGCGAACGGCTGGCAGGGCGCGGTGGGATATGTGCACGAGCATCTGCCAATGCTCCTGGACGCGGCGCTGGCCGAGCACGAGTTCTATCTTGCCGGTCCGCCGGCGATGGTGGAGGCGGTCGAGGGGCTGCTACTGGGCGAGGGCGGCGTGCCGCAGGAGCAGCTGCATTTCGACCGGTACTGCTGACCGGCGGCGGCATGCTGGCAGCCTTGCCAGCAGGGAGCGGTACGTATTTCCCCTTAGCTGCATACCCGGCCATCCCAATTTTGAAGCGCAGGCCGTCGCCATAAAGTCTGGGCGACGGATTTCGACCACAAGGAATAGTTCATGACAGCCAGCAACACCCAGGACGTCGTCCATGTTTCAACCTATACCCGCGGCGTGATCGGCCCCAGCCTCGAGATGCTGGGGCCGGTGCGCGATGGCGGACGCATCGTGACGGGCACGCCACCGGGCTGTTGGGGCCCCATGATCACGCCGATGTTCCAGGGCGGGCATGAGGTATCGCAGCCGGTGGCGGTCGAAGGCGCGCAGATCGGCGATGCAGTCGCGCTGACGATCGAGCGCTGCGAAGTCGCTTCCGAAGCCACCTCGTCCGGCGTCATGACCTTCGTGGAAGGCCGCTATCTCGGCGATCCGTTCGTCGCCAAGCTGTGCTCCGCCTGCGGCACGTCCAGCCCGCCCAGCCGCGTCGAGGGAATCGGCGACGAGGCCATCCGTTGCGGCGTCTGCGGCGCGGAGGTCAACGCATTCCGCTTCAGCAACGGCTACGTCATCGTGCTCGACCGCGAGAATCAGGTCTCGCTGACGGTCAGTCCCGAGATCGCGCAGCGCATTGCCGGCCAACCCGATGAACTGGCTGCGTTGCCGCAGGCATCCGAGCAGCATTCCATCCTGTCGCTGGCCCGCGCGGACATCGACGGCCTGGCCGCACACATGCAACCGTTCCTGGGCAACATCGGCACGCTGCCGTCGCGCGACATCCCGGACTCGCACAACGCGGGAGATTTCGGAGGCTTCCTGGTCGATGCGCCCCATGGCTATGCGCTGACGCAACAGGAACTGGATCAGCACAAGACCGACGGGCACATGGATACCAATTCAGTGCGCGCCGGAGCCATCCTGATCTGTCCGGTGAAAGTGCCCGGCGGCGGCGTGTACATGGGGGACATGCATGCGCAGCAGGGCAATGGCGAAATCGCGGGCCACGCCACCGACGTGGCGGGCAGCGTCGAGCTGCGGGTCGATGTCGTCAAGGGCCTGGCGCTGGACGGTCCGATCCTGTTCCAGCGCCCTGATGATCTGCCGCCCATGGCCCGGCCGATGAGCGCCGCGCAGCGCGGGCATCTGCAGGCATTGGCGCAGCGCTATGGGCAGAAGACCATCGAATCGAATGCGCCGATCACATTCATCGGATCGGGCAAGACGCTCAACGATGCAACGAAGAACGGCCTGGACCGCGCCGCCAAGGTGACCGGACTGCCTTACGACGAAATCCTGAACCGCGCCACGATTGCGGGATCGATAGAGATCAGCCGGCTGCCCGGCGTGGTGCGGGTCACGTTCATGTGCCCATTGGCGATCCTGGACCGGCTGGGCATAGGCTCGCTGGCCCGGCGCCAGTACGGCATCGAGGAGTAGCGCTGCCGCCAGGGGCGAGCAGCGGAAGATCATCAAGGAGACAGAAATGAATGCACCGAACGAAGGGTTGCGCTGGGCGAAGAAATTTCCGGAACTGGGTATGGACCCGATTCCGGTCGAACCCTGCATATCGCCCGAGTTCTTCGAACGCGAACGCCGGCAGGTGTTCATGCGGACCTGGCTGAAGGTAGGACGCATCGAGGAAATTCCGAAACCAGGCGACTACAAGGTCAAGAAGATCCACTTCGCCAAGACCTCGGTCATCCTGATCCATGGCAAGGACGGGGTGGTCCGCGGTTTCCACAATACCTGTTCGCATCGCGGCAACAAGGTCATCGTGGAGGCGGGCGAGGAAACGTACGGCCGGAGCAAGGCGGCGGTCGTCACGTGCCGCTTCCACGGCTGGGTGTACGACGCCCAGGGGAAGCTGATCCAGGTGCCCGAGCAGGAGCGCTTCGCGCCGTGCTGGGAGAAGGAGTCCCACGGGCTGAGCCCGATCCATACCGACGTCTGGGAAGGATTCATCTTCATCAATCTGAGCGAGACGCCTGAATCCAGCCTGCGGGACTATCTGGGCGACCTGGGACAGCATCTGCTCGGCTATCCGTTCGCCGCGATGGACCGCTGCTTCAGCTATCACACCATGCTGGACTGCAACTGGAAGATCGCGCTGGACGCCTTTTCCGAGGCCTACCATGTGTCGACCATCCATGCAGGCTCCTTCCCCAATGTGTTCTCCACTGGCCTGGCCGACGTGGAGCTGTTTGGCGACCATCGCACCACCGGGGTATGCCTGACGCTGGACGCGGAGCCCACGCCGGTGGCCAAGGCGGCCAACGGGATCACGGGCGCGTCCCTGGTCGCCAAGCGGGCGGCGTCGATGCTGCCGCCCTCGGTCAATCCGGGCCGCAGGGAGGATTTCTCGTTCGAGCTCAGCGTCGTGTTTCCGAACATTCTCATCCATGTGTCGGAAGGCATCTGGTTCACTCACCAGTTCTGGCCCGTGGCCCACGACAAGACCTTGTGGGAAGGGAAGTACTACGTGCCGGAACCGCGCACCAACAGCGAGCGCTGGGCCGTCGAGTTCGCGCAGGTTCTGCAACGCAATGCCTGGCTGGAGGATACCGCAACGATGGAAGACACCCACGCCGCGCTGGCGTCCGGGGCCAAGGCGACCATGGTGCTGCAGGACGAGGAAATCCTCCTGCGCCACGGCTACCACGTGCTTGAAAAATACATGAAGGAGTCAGCATGAAAACTGCAAATCCGGAATCGTCCCTGCCAGCCGGCTTCGAGATGCTGGAGCCGCTGGTCGCGGAATGGTCGCTAGCCACGCAAGACGCCCGCCAAGTCCGCCGCAAGGCGGCCAGCCCGGGAGAGCTGCGCTATTTCTATGACAATCTGCTGCCGCACCTGCCGGCGATCCTGAAGCACCTGGACGCGTTCCCGCTGGGCGAGTTTCCGCCGCCCACGGCGCGGCTGTTCGCCTTGTCGCTGTCGTTGGCGGAAATAGCCCCGCACATCGAACTGTATGGCGGCAGCCCGGGAGTTCCCTACGCGTTCGAGGAATCGCGCTTCGTCGCGGAACACGGTGCGCAGCGGTACTGAGCCATGAAATTATCCGAACGCGTGGCGCGGCTGGAGGACCGGGAAGCGATTTTCGCCTTGATCGCCGCCTATGCCCGCGCCGCCGACCAGCGCAATTCCCCGGCGCTGATGCAGGACCTGTTCCACGCCGACGCGGTCTGGGAGGCCAACGGGTTCGGGCGGATCACGGGAAGAAGCGCGATTCTCACGCACCTGGCCGCCATCGGCCAGGAGCAGATCGTCTGGTCGTTGCATTACATGGTGGCTCCGGAGCTGGCCATATCCCCGGACCGCGGCGCGGCCGCGTGCAGCTGGTATCTGTGGGAGCTGGCCCAGATTGCGCCATCCGGCGAACGGCGGGGGAAGGACGACGCCGGCGCGGGGATCGCCCACTGGATCGGCGGGCTGTATCGCGGCCGGCTAGCTCGCAGGCGCAACCGCTGGCGCTTCACGCAGGTTGAACTCGACGTCCGTTTGCTGCATGCCAACGGCGAACGATGGCAGCCGGGAGGAAGCGTCCCGCAGTAGAACGTTCTCAGGCTCGGGCAATGCTGTCCGCGCCGGCCCTTGAACCGCGCCTCGGCGCGGTTTTTTTTTTGCCGCGCGCATGGAGCGGGCATAGGGCGCATCGCCGCGGTGGATAAGGGGAAGTGCTTATACGGCTACCCGATGGCACGAATCAACCTGCGGCCGCTTCCCGCGTACGCTTTTTCCCGGCGGAAAGGACGACTCTTCCGCACATGAAAAAAGGGGAAGTGCGTGAAGGGGAAGGGACTTTTGACCAGCGCCGGATTGGCGCTTTGGCTTGCTTGCGGCCAGGCCGGCGCGCAATCGGCGGTGACGCTCTATGGCGTGATGGACGCAGGCATCACCTACGCGGGCGGCGGCTCAGGCGGGAGCAAGACATTCATGGGCACCGGCATCAATTCGCCCAATCTGTTCGGCATGCGGATCACGGAGTCATTGGGCGGAGGGCTGAATGCCATCGCGACGCTGGAAGGACAGTACGGCCTGGAGAACGGCAACAGCATCGAGGGGCTATTCGGGCGCCAGGTGTTCGTCGGCCTTGCGTCGGAACGCTGGGGCACGCTTACCTTGGGCAAGCACTATGACTTCAACTTCGACATGCTGGCGCGGGAGCGCTATGGCGCGGCGCTCAAGTATCTCAGCCTGTACAACCTGCGCCAGGGGCCGTTTGGCGCCCTGGGCGTGCCCACCATGCCCGGCGGTTCGCTGGACCTGGACCGCGTCGGCGGGGCGGAGCGCATCTCCAATTCGGTCAAGTACGCCAGCCCGACGCTGGGCGGCCTGCGCTTTGGCGCGCTCTACAGTTTTGGCGATCAAGGCGGAGGCCTGCGGCGGGACGGAGCGTACAGCGCGGGCGTCAGCTATGAGCGGGGAGCGCTGGGCCTGTCTGCGGCCATCACCGAAGTCCGGTATGCCGCGATCAATCAGGGCAGGGACGGCATACGCACCTGGGGTCTGGGCGGACGGTACCTGCTGGGCAATGTCTTTGTCACGGCTGCCCACACCTACACGCGGAATACGTACACGGGCGGCGCCGTGCGCGTCTGGCAGGCCGGGTTGAGCACGCCGCTGGCCGCGCGCGCCACAGTCATGCTGGACTATCAGTACCAGCGCGGCAACGAGACTCTGAGCAATGTGCACGCCCACCAGCTCGGCGCGACCTTCGACTATGAGCTGTCGCGGCGGACGGACACCTACATCGGCACGGTGTGGCAGCTGGCCGGCGGCAGCGGCGCGCAGGCCTGGATCGCGGGCGTGCCGGGGCCGGCGGAAGGAGACCGGCAACTGATGCTGCGGGTGGGGCTGCGCCATGTTTTCTGAAGACTGCGCGGCCGCTTAAGTATTTGCACCTATCCCACTAACGACAGACGCGGATTTCTTGAAAGCAAGGGCCGCCCTATTCTTCCCGTGCCTGTTTTTCATTCCCGCGCAAACGAAGCATGAAGGGGCAGGCGCGCTTCGCGCTCGGGCCGGACCATATCAAGGAGAGGACACCGCAGATGGACAACTTGCAATCAGGAGATGGCGGGCAGCATGCCATCCACACACCCGCCGACATCCGGCGGAAACTGGGCGTCGATCCCATCGACCTGGACTTCATACGCAACCCCGACAGCTACCGCCAGGAGCAGGAGCGGATTTTCCGCAAGACCTGGCTCAAGGTCGCGACGACCTGGGAAGTCCCGGAAGTCGGCGACTGGAAGGTCAAGGAGCTGGCGGTGTGCGATGCGTCGGTGATCATCACGCGCGGCAAGGACGGCAAGATCAGGGCCTTCCACAACGTCTGTCCGCACCGCGGGAACAAGGTGATCCCGACTTCGGACTACGAGACTTTCGGCCACTCGCGCGCCAACGTCATGACCTGCCGCTTCCATGGCTGGGTCTTCGGCACAGACGGCGACCTGAAGTCGGTGCCGATGAAAGAGGAATTCGCCAAGCTGGACACGGCCTGCCTGGGCTTGAAGCCTATCCATTGCGACCAATGGGAAGGCTTTGTGTTCATCAACTTCGCCCCGCAGCCGGAACAGTCCCTGGCCGAGTATCTGGGCGCCTTCGGCACATTGTTCTCGGGCTACCCGTACAGCGAATCGACCACGTCGTTCCGCTATTCCACCGTGCTGAACTGCAACTGGAAGGTCGCGCTGTACGCCTTCAGCGAGGGCTATCACGTGCCGACCATCCATGCCGGCTCCTTGCCGGGCTTTGCCGGCATCGACCATGGCGACTTCAGGCTGCTGGGCCCGCATGCGTCTTCCGCGATCTACGGCGGAGGCATGAAGACCGCAGCCTCCACCTTGAAGTTTGCGCAAGTGCTGCACGGCTCCGACCAGCACCGCCCGCATCCCGAACAGCTGCCGCCCGGGATCAATCCGCAACGGCGCGAGGACTTCCAGTTTGAACTTCCTTCGGTGTTTCCGAACCTGATCATCCATCTGGGGGCGGGCTGCGGCTATCCCGGCCTGTCCTTCTTCACCCATCAGTTCTGGCCGCTGGGCCACGGGCAGACCTTGTGGGAAGGCATCAATTACTTCCGGCCGGCCGGCAACGCCGCGGAGGACATGGCGCAGCGGCACGTCAACGCCCTGCACCGCAATGCCTGGCTGGAAGATACCGCGACCATGGAAGACACGTTCTTCGGAATCATGTCGGGGGCCGTCAGCGAGATGCATCTGATGGACCGGGAGTTTCTGATCCGGCATGCCGTCCAGACATTGCACAGCCAACTCAACAGCGAGGAGAAATAATGTCCACCATCACGTTGCCGGCGGCCTTCGAGGGCCTGTCCGACCTCGCCCAGGCCTGGGCCCGGCCCACCGAGAACCAGCGCAGCGCGCTGCGCTGGCAGTCGTCACCGGAGACCTTCAAGGCGCTGTACGACGCCATGATGCCGCACATCGATGCCATCTGCGCCCACCTGAAGCAGTTGCCGGCGCCGCCCGAAGGGACCGAAGACCGCAACCTGTATTGGCTGGCGTGCGCGTTTGCCGAAGCGTCGCCCCACCATGAGCTGTACCGCGGCAGCGCGGCGGTTCCGCACAGCTTTGCCGCCGAGCGCTTTGTTGCCGCGCACGGCGGCGCCTGACGAGGGCCCGCCATGACCCCGACCCTGGAGGCCCGCCTCGAGCACCTGGAGGCTTTCGAGGCAATTCGGAACCTGATCGCCGATCTTGCGCGCGCGTTCGACGGCGGCCCGTCGGCTGCGCTGCTGCGGCCGCTATTCACTGACGATGCGCTGTTCAGGATAGACCGCTATGGCGATCTGGTAGGCGCCGAGGCAATCGCCTCCGGGGTCGCCGCCAACGCAGACGCGGGGTTCCGCTGGACCCTGCACTACCTGGTCTCGCCCAAGATCCTGCGGCAGCGCGGCAGCGATTCGGCAGCCGTGGAGTTCATGCTGTTCGAGGCGGCCACCGCGGCCAGCGGAAAAGCCTACTGGATCGCGGGTAAGTACCTGGCAGAGGTGGAGCGGCAAAAAGAGGCCTGGCGCTTTTCGCGCCTGGAACTCAGGGCCGACCTGATCTCGCACTACGCGCAAGGATGGAGCGAAAAGCCCGGGAACCTGGCGGACGCCTAGCGGTCTGGCGGTCTGGCATCATATTGGTTTGTGCGCCACGCGATGGAAAAAATGTCATCGATCGAATCGCTGAACTACCGCGAAATCTTTCAGAACGCGAACGATGCCATGATCGTCCATGATGGCGTGACGGGCGCCATCCTCGAAACGAACGAGGCGGCCTGCCGCCTGTTCGGCCACAGCGCAAAGGATATGTGCGCCACTTCCATCGGAGCGCTTTCGGTGGGGGATCCCGAAATCCGCGAGGAGATCGCGCTGCGCTACATCCGGCAGGCCGTCGAAGCGGGCGGCCTGTTCAATTTTGAATGGATAATCCGCCATAGCAGCGGGACTCCGATAACCATCGAAGGCAACCTCAAGCGGATGCGAGGCCACACCAGGCCGCTGGTGCTTGCCATATCGCGGGATATCTCCGAGCGCAAGCTGGCAGAGTTGCGCTTACGTGAAAGAGGACGCTATTTCGAGGAGCTGTTGCGGAACTCTTCGGACGGCGTTGCGCTGATCGCCGCCGATGGCTGCGTCAAGTACATGGGCGAGTCGCTGGCCGGGATCGCCGGCTTTCCGTCCCGGGCCATACTCGGCCGCAACGTGTTCACCCTGCTGCATCCCGCAGACGTGCCGCGATTGTTTTCGCTGTTGGCCAAGGCCCGCCGCAAGATGGTGAACTCGGGGACCGTGAGCTACCGGGTGCTGCACAGGGACGGCTCCTGGCGCAGCCATGAGGCGGTTTTCAAGAACCTGCTGGACGATCCCGCATTTTCGGCGGTACTGGTGAATTATCGCGACGTGACGGAGAGATTGCGCCATGAAGAGCAACTGCGCGAGCGCGAACGGCAACTGAATCACTATGCACGGCTTTCAATCGCCGGGGAGGCCGCGGCGGCGCTGGCGCATGAGTTGAACCAGCCGCTCTTCGCCGCCGTGAACTTCTTTGCCGGATGTCGACGCCGCCTTGAGGCAGGCGCGAAGGACTCGACAGAGATCGAAATGGCCCTGACTCTGGCTCAAGCCGAACTGGAACGCGCCGGACGGGTCATTCAATCCGTCAGAAATTTCACTGCGAATCACCCCGCATCTCGGAATCGGCATTCGGTTAGCGCCATCCTGAATGGCATCTTGAGTTTTCTGAGAATTAGGGCGGAACAGGACAGCGTGACCATCACGACTCATATAACAAAGGATGCGTTTGTCGAGTGCGATGAGGTCTTGATCCAGCAAGTAATCAGTAATCTAGTCGTGAATGCAATCGAGGCCATGACAGATTTGCCGGTCGATGCTCGTGCCGTATCCATCTCCGTCGAAATCGAAAGTGGTTACGTGCGAATCATAGTGAAGGATTCGGGTTGCGGATTTTCCTCAGAGTCGCTCGAAGCGGCTGGAAGAGCGTTCTTCACCACTAAAGAGAATGGGGTCGGCTTAGGGCTGTCCTTATGCCGAACGATCGTCGGATCGCATGGAGGAAAAATGGCCTGTGAGCAAGGGGAGTCAACCGGCGGCAAAGTGTCGTTCACACTACCGATCACGCTCTAAATGCTCCGTCCGTGTTTGTTGACGCACCTAGCTTAAGGGCTCCTTGATAGCCTAATCGCCCTCCGAGAGGGCCTGGTGGACCGACACGACTGGCCGTGCCGGGTGATGAAGCGCAAGGCAAGCTGCGCCCGATAAGTAGAACTCCTTACGCGTTTAGGTGCGCGAACGAATATTGCGCACACCCGCCAGCCTCTAACCTTTTCGCCGTGCAGCTGCCGCTATGCGCACCGGATAGGAATTGCATTCTCTTTGCTGGTCGTGCCGAACAAGCAGGTTATTGCAGGCAGCTCCATGTTTTCGATGGGTTTGGGCCGGCTAAATGTTGCGCCCGTCATTTCATTACATACATGAGACACAACTAAGCATGCCTGCAGCAATTATCGAGCGCATCGAAACATCTCTCGTCGATCTTCCAACCATTCGACCGCACAAACTGTCCGTCGCCACGATGCATGGGCAGACCATGATGCTGGTTAAGCTGTATTGCAGCGATGGCATCGTGGGGATCGGTGAAGGCACCACTATCGCGGGTATGGCATACGGCCCGGAAAGCCCTGAAGCCATGAAGCTTTCCATCGATGCATACTTCGCGCCGGCGATGATCGGCCGGGACGCGACCCGGATCCAAGCGTTGATGGTCAATCTTGGCAAGTTGATCAAGGTGAACCATTTTGCCAAGAGCGCGATCGAAACCGCATTGCTGGATGCGCAAGGCAAGCGTCTGGGCGTGCCCATCAGTGAGTTACTGGGTGGACGTCATCGTGACCGTCTGCCGGTTGCCTGGACCCTGGCCTCAGGGGACACCGCGCGGGACATCGACGAAGCCGAGAGGATGCTGGATACGCGGCGACATCGCGTATTCAAGCTGAAGATAGGCGCGCGGGATCCCTTGGCAGACATTCAACATGTAGCGGCTATCAGACGCGCGCTCGGTGATAGGGGT
Organism: Achromobacter sp.; assembly: GCF_036567245.1. Taxonomy (GTDB): domain Bacteria; phylum Pseudomonadota; class Gammaproteobacteria; order Burkholderiales; family Burkholderiaceae_B; genus Achromobacter. The sequence continues at coordinate 12,938 of NZ_DATCUY010000536.1, forward strand.
ACTGTGCGTGTGGACGTCAACATGGCGTGGAGCGAAGCGCAGGCGTCGTGGGCAATCCCCGCATTGGCACAGGCCGGTTGCGAACTTGTGGAACAGCCAGTGGCCAGCGCCGCAGCTTTGGCGCGCTTAATGCGGCGCTACCCCGTCGCGCTGATGGCCGACGAAATCCTGCAAGGTCCGGAAAGCGCTTTTGACATTGCCAGCAAGCATGGCGCGGATGTGTTCGCCATCAAGATTGAACAGAGCGGAGGCCTGTTCGCCGCCCAGCGCGTAGAGGCTGTTGCCGCTGCCGCAGGCATTGAACTCTACGGAGGCACGATGCTGGAAGGCGCTGTCAGCACGATCGCGTCGGCGCACCTCTTCGCCAGTTTCTCCCAATTGCAATGGGGAACCGAGCTGTTCGGCCCCTTGCTCATCACCGAAGAAATCCTGACGCAACCGCTGGATTACAGCGACTTCGAGTTGACCGTGCCCACTGGCCCCGGTCTGGGCATCGAACTGGACGAGGCCAAGGTCAGACGGTTTACGCGCGATGGGCTGATAAAGGCCACCACCAAACGAGATTGATCGCGGAAACGGGTCCCGCATTTTGCACTCACTACACGGAGATAAACCATGAGCCTCAACATATTTTCCAGCAAGGAAGTCCAGGATCTACTGAGGGCTTCCAGTAACCTCGATGGAGGCGCGGGCGCATCTCGCTTCAAGCAGATCCTGCATCGACTCCTGGGAGATCTTTTCAAGGCAATCGACGACCTAGACATCACGCCAGACGAGGTGTGGGCGGGCGTGAATTACATCAATCAGTTGGGACGTGATGGTGAAGCGGCGCTACTTGCGGCCGGACTGGGCCTGGAAAAGTACCTGGACATCCGTATGGACGAAGAGGATAAGCGCGCAGGTCTGGAAGGCGGCACACCGCGCACGATCGAAGGCTCCCTGTATGTGGCTGGCACTCCGTTGCGTGCGGGAGTGTCGCGTATCGATATCGACGCGGACGCCGATGCCGGCCCGCTGGTGATCCGCGGCGTAGTCACCGACACCAACGGTGCACCCTTGGCCAACGCGGTGGTCGAATGCTGGCACGCCAATTCCAAGGGCTTTTACTCGCACTTCGATCCAACGGGGGCTCAGACCGATTTCAACTTGCGCGGTGCCGTCCAAACGGGGCCTAACGGGGAGTACGAGTTCCGCACCTTGATGCCAATCGGCTACGGCTGTCCGCCTCAGGGCGCCACGCAACGATTGCTCGATGGGTTGGGGCGCCATGGAAATCGCCCGGCGCATGTACACTTTTTCGTCAGCAGCGATCAGCATCGAAAGCTGACTACGCAGTTCAATATAGAAGGCGACCCCCTCATCTGGGATGACTTCGCCTACGCCACTCGCGAAGGGCTAATTCCCCCTATCGTAGAGAAATCAGGAGGCTCCAAGCTGGGCTTGAAAGAAGACTCCTACAAGGAGATTGAGTTCAACTTCGTGCTGACCAGCCTGGTGCAAGGCAAGGACAATCAAATCGTTCATCGTTTACGTGCTGGAGCCGAAGCGTAATCACCAACCTGCCCGACGCGTTGAAAGCCGCCGCCATTTTTTGGGCGGCGGCTGCGAGATCCAGATCTTGTTTCTTAATGCCAGCGTAGTCGTCGAGCCGATGCCAGGGCCGCAAACGCAAGAAAATCGTAGATCGAAATCCTGCGTCCACCCTGGCGACGGCTAAGAGGCGCTGGGCCGGATCAAGCCCAGTACGCGGTCCCGGATGGAACGCCCGTAGGCCCAGCACCAGACCGCCAGCGCCAGCATGGCGACCGTGAAGTAAGCCCTGGCCTCGATCGGCACCGGATTCATGGCCGAGATCGTCAGGAAGGGTTCGTAGCCCACGAAGTCGCTGGCAGCGAGGGTACTGAAGACCAGCGCCAGCACCGGTCCCGTGAAATGCGGCCGTTCGCCGCGCGTGGCTTTGTCGGCCCAGAAGGACCAATGGATGTAACGGCTCAGCTGGATGGTCACGGCGAACAGCGGAATGACGACGGCCAGCAGCAGGACGAAAAGGGCAACGAGGACTTGGGGCGGAAGCATGGCGGGATTTTAGCCGCTGTGGCGAAGGGCGCCGCGCCCGATACGCGCGCGCAACGCCAGCCCGAACACCGCCATTCCCATCGACAGGGACAGCAAGCGCAGAGCTTCCAGCGCCTTGTCGAAATACTCCGGCTTATCGAACTGGGCGGCGACGCCATAGCCGAAGATGGCGTACGCCATGCACGCCAGCAGAAACACCGCCATCAGCGCGATCGTGACGTCACGCACCGCGCGCCAGGCCCTGGCCGAAAGCCCCGGAAGATTGGACTCCAGGCACAGCAGGATTCCAGCGCCCCACCAGAGCGGAACTATCTGGAATATCCCCCAGGCCAGCAACTCGCCGGACTGCAGGACATTGGCGGGATATACCTCATTCATGTCCGCTCTCCCGCTTCGATATTCTCCGATGGACCAGCAGGACGATCAGGGCGGTAAGAAGAGACGGGCTCATGTACGGCATCAGCCCCAGCAGCGGGAACTCGTAGCCGCTGTCATGGTTGGTCGCCAGCCAATAGAACATGCCCAGCAGGACCAGCGCGAATACCCAGACGGCCAGCATTCCAACCGCGATCCCGCGTCTGAAGGTCCGCGTCCCCAACTTGCCGAAACGCTGGGGCCACCGGCAGAGGATCAGCGCCAGAATGCCGGCCGCCGGCACCAGGTAGGCCGTCGATTGGGCCATCAACATGCCGAACTCGGCGGACGCAGCAAGGACTGCACGCAAATTCTTCTCCTAGGGCTGGCGGAGCAATAGGTAACCGTACCGCCGGTCATGATTCGAACGACAGCATAGATGATTCGAATCGGTCGGCCATTCAGGCCCTGCCGGCGCCATCAGAGATTCGACTCCCAACCAGTTCCCGGAAGCTCTGGCGCCACGTTGCCAAACTCGGATAACAATGGCAGCTTGGCATAGCGAGCTGCGACCCCTGCGAACAATACTGGCGATAACAAGGCTATCAGGCGCTTATGCATCCCGACCTCATGCCTCGACGGCCTGCTCCGACGTCTTCCCGCGGACGACTAGAACGGCAATCCCAATAGCAGCGGATTCGGTGTCGCCATATTGGAGAAGGTTGCGTCAGCCGCCTTCTGTCACGATCCGTCATTGGTTTGTCACCCAGTCATTCCCCGGAAGAGCGGGATCCACATTGCTGAATTCCGATACCAGCGGGCGCGTGACATAGCGCGCGGCAGCCTTGCCATCAGGATAGATACGCAATTCCAGCACCACCGCGCCCGCTGGCCGCCGAGGCTGCGGCAGCGTCACTACAAAGGGGTAATCTTCTTCTGCCGTTTCCTGAGGACCGGAATCATATCGCCACGATATCTGCATCGGAGCATCAGGCACGGCAGGCTTGTAGCCGAATAACTGCAAATTGCTTCCCGTGGCGGAATTCGCTTTTACGAACCAACGAAGCCCGGGCATCAACGAATACGCCACGTCGTACTGCGTAAAGTTGTACGAGTAGACCGCCACCGATCCTTCCAACGCGCTTCGTTGAACATTTTGCGTCTGGCTTCGCTCCACGTAGACATAAGCCCCGGCCGCCACGGCGATCACCGCCAGCACGCCCAGTGCGACCCACCGTCCGAGTTTCGAACGCCCCGACTTTCCCTGACCCCGCTCAGACATCCCCGACATCCCTCTATCCCTAGTTGATCATTGACTGACCCAGTCGCCGCTGTTCCACACCGATTCCGGCGCATCCATGGGCTCTGGCATTTCTGTTTCCGTCGCAAAGCGGGCCTGTAGCCGGTCCGGCGCGGTAAAGCGCAGCAACAACACCGCGGCATTTCCCGGACGTGGCACCTTCAATTCAACGCTATGCGGATACTGCTTCTCGCTGCCGTTGATGGCCCCCCACACGACCTGCACAGGTTTGCTACGGCTGTCCGGACCATAAATGCACGCGCCCGAGAGCGGGCCGCCCGGCGCTCCCGATGCTCTCGCGACCCGATCTCCCGGGAACGCGCCGGACGAGTCTTCCAGGCGATAGCCGATATCGGTATCCGTGTCATTGCGGGCTTCGCAAACCAGCAGCGGCGGCAGGAGCGCGACATAGGCCCAGCGATAGACGGGCGGACCCACGATGGCGCCAACGGCAACCAGGGCCAATATCAGTACCGTCCAGGGCCACAGACGTTTGGACTTCATGCAACTCTCCTATGTGCGGACTCTGTTGGCAGCGGTTCAATGGCATAGCCTGCCGGAGCCTCAAACTCCGTCGCACCATTCTGCATGGCCAACTCCGCCCTGACAGCGGCGCGCTCTTCGGAGGCAAGGCGCTCCAACGCACTATCCAGTGCTTCCCCATTCCGTAAACGAGCCTGGACCACCGAGCTGCGGTGTGCCATCGGATGGCGTTCTTCAGACATTCAACGCAAACCTGCCCAGGCATGGCGGGAAACTGATAGGGCATCTGGTCCGGCCCCGCAAACTGCTTGTTCCCCGTCTTCACATCGATGCGCCCCGGCGCAGTCACCGTGATGTTGCCGCCTTCCAGCACGATGCTGGCGCCGGCCGCGGTGGCGATGCGGATGCGCTTGGGCGCGGCGTACTCGACGGAAGTCTGCGCGCTGCCAATGGTGATGTCCTTCTGCGCCTGCACGCGCAGGATGTCGTGCTGGGCCTGAACATGCACGTCGCCGGTGGCGGAGATCAGGTCCAGGCCGGAGTCCGCGCCGCCCTGCTGCAGGCCGGCGACGATGCCCAGGCCCTGCCCGGTGTGCACGCGCAGCGCGCCCATCACGGCCAGGTTCTGGTCCTTGCCGGCCGACCGGTGCACGGTCTCGCCGGCGGTGTATTGCATGTGTTGGCCGGCGACCTGCGCCAGGCCCGCGCGCGCGGCCATGAGCACGACCGGATCGGTGAGGTGCGGCACCTTGCCGTCGGCCGCCTGGGTGTGCTTGGCCGAGGCGTCGCCGCGCGCGGCAGGAGATCCCAAAACCCCGAATCGGCTTGGCCATATTTGAACCGCAATTCCGAAAAGGCAGAGCAGCGGCAGTGCGTACGTCAAGTCGTGCGCCAGTTGAAACGTCACCCCTTCGACCCCAACAATCACTTCATGCACGCACACCTCTTAAGGGATTATGAGACACCGACGCTCAGCACATTGAACAATTTTTTCGCCCCAAGAGCGGCCAGACCACACGTGAGCGACGATTCCGAAGACCAGTGGCATCACGTATTTCAAGGGTTCCGTGATGCGAGGCCCCGCTGCAGCAATGCCCTCAAAAAAGCAATCTAGACGACGGGCCGGATACGCGCACGCAACACCAGTCCGAGCACCGCCATCCCGATGGATAGCGACAATGCCCACAAGGCATCCCCGGTCATATGAAAATATCCGGGCTTATCGAAAATGGCGGCAACGCTGTATCCGAAGATCGCATAGCCGCCACACACCAACAGAAAAACGGCCATCATGACGGCCACGGCATCGCGTACCCTACGCCAAACTTTCGGCGACAGCCCAGGAAGAGCGGACTCGACGCATAAAAGAATTCCTACACCCCAAACAACTGGAAGAAGCTGAAAGACGCTTACGGCCAGAGACTTGCCAGAAAGAAGAATATTGACGGGAAATTCATACATGTTCGCGATCCCTCCGCGCCAATCGCCAATGGACCAATAACGCAACGAGAGACATGATGAGCGATGGACTCATGTAAGTCATCAGCCCAAGCATCGCATAGCCGTATCCATTGTCATATCGGCTAGCAACCCAATAAAGCAGCAAGAGCAATGACAGCGCGTACATCCAAATCGCTGCCATTCCTCCCGAAATCCAACGCCTGGAAGCCAGCGTTCCCAGCTTGCCAAAGCGCTGTGGCCAAAGATGGATGATCACCGCCAACACGCATGCAAGCGGCAATACGTAGCAGGAGGACCGGACGATCAAAACTCCGAATTCAGCCAGCGCCATCAAGACTTCCCGCAAACTGGCCTCCGTCTTGAGCTGAGTTTGGGCGCCACAGCTACGGACGAACCGGAGCTATTCCATCCAGATTGGCACGCATCTGATCAACCCGCGATGCTGACTCGTTGTCCGACTTGAACTTGGCTTGTTCCGCCTTGAAGTCGGTCTTGCCAAAAATGTCCTTGTCCCGCACGCGGAAATACAGAGAAGTGCTGGCCAGCAAATGATCGGGCCAGCTGCTCAACATGGCGTCATGCACCAAGAAGTCGAACAGCGCCATTACCTTTGGAGGTAAAGGGCTGGTCCCGGCGCTCGCCTCGCGCCATACGGTGAGCAGACGCTTTTGCACTTCGCGCTTGGCTTTCATATCAGCGAAAGGATCTTTCGGCTTGTCCTCTTCGGTCAGCGTGCCGCCGCCGCGTGTGATGAGCTCGTTGCGCATTCTTTGCATATTCTTGAGATCCTGATCCCACTTCTCCATGGCATGCACCGAATCCGGATTTCTCCTGCGAAATTCTTCCTTGCGCTGTTCATTCGCAATGTCCTGGCGCTCCCCCTCTTCGAGCGCACGGTACTCTTCTTCCAGCCTCTGCCATAGCGGCTTGAAACGCTGTGGCGGCAATTCTCCACGGCTTGCCACGGCGCGCTCTCTACGCTCGTTCTTGAGCGCTTCCAGCTCTTTCAGGCGAGCCGTGTTCTCGGGCTTGTCGCGTATGTCGCGCGGCAAGTTGGAAACGCGGCGAAACTCCTCGTTATAGGCTTGGTCCGGCGTGAAGAAATCGCGATCCTGGATCCATTTTTCAGCGGGATCCGACATATCAGCCTTGAAGACGGGATCCTGGTAGCGCACTGCGAGCCACCGCAGGAAGACTTCCATGTGTGGAATGAAGTCGATGCCTTTCTCATACTTCACCACGCCGCGATATGCGTCCACCAGTTCAGCGACGCCATAGCTCTGCGCCCCCTCGCCCACGCGTGACGCCAGGGAAAATTTGATGGCGATCAGCGGCCGAACCTTGGAGAGCTGTTCCATGCTGTACATCGCTGCGCCGCTTGCCAAGGCTTGGTGCAGCATATCGCGCAAGGGCACCCGAGAGAGTTCTGTGCGAGCACCCAAGGAGCCTGCCGGACTCACTCCAGTGACATCGCCGCTGGAACCCGGATAGAGATACTGCTCGCCCCGAGTCTTCTCCAGACTGTCGATGCGCTGATTGGCGCGCAATTCATGGCCCGCTGCGAAGTGAACGCACTTCTCCACGGCGGCCGGCACCGTCAAAGCACGGTCCTTGTGGGTTTGCTTCAGCAGGTCGGTAAATGGCATGAATCCCAGGAAGGTACTCTCGTCCATGATGGAGGAAACGGAGTCCAGCAGGCCAAGGAACCGGATCCGGATCTCCGCGGCGGGAGCCCCCTCCTTCCCCGGCATCACCAGGTCTGTATCGTTCCGACGCCGATACTTCTTGACCACGTCGTTGACGAATTGGCGAGCCATCACACCTCCGCGGTCGGCGCCAAACACGGAGATCTCTATGCGCCGCACATTGTTCATCTCGGCGCTGACCGCGTCGTGGACTGCCTTGAGCTGACGTAGAGCAGCATCGACCCGAGTGTCGACTCCCGTTCCCATGAGATAGGCGACCGTCTCATTGTCCCGGATCACGGGCACCCCTTCCATCGCTGTGGTCTTGACGACCTCTTTGCCCGCAGTCCATGCGACCTTCAAGGGGTTCCTCTTAAAGCCAGACCAGAATCCTTGTATCGTGCCTTTCGCACGATTTGCCAGGCGTTCGGGATCCCAGGCATTCCATATCCGAACAGCCTTGTCCGGAAGCGTTTTGACGTCCTTCACTACGTCGTTGTAGGCCTTTACCATAGGCTGGAAAGAGCCTTCCTTGATCATCTTCTGCGTCGCGGCTCGTAAGCGCTTCAGAACGTCATGCTCAGGAATCTCATCCAACCGGGCGATGTTCTGGCCCGCCTTGCCAAGATTCTTGGCGCTTTCGCTCAGCACCTTGCTGCCCGCGACGGTAGCCGCATAGATCAGGGCGTCTTGCTTTTCTTTTGCATCCTCGTTCAACTCGGTTCCCAGTCCCGAGTAATAGAAGCGAAACCAGAATTGCTTCTCGGGACGCCCCAGATCCGTCTGAATGTAGTGTGCCTCCCAGAGCCTGCAAATGTTCGAATAGAACGTCGGATGATTCCGATCCGCGTCCCGGCTGCGCCCGAAACCATCAAAGAAGAACCCGATCCGAATGACCGCACCGCACTCCAGGCAATCGTCCTTGGGATACGCAGCTTCGTTCTCGGCCATCTTCTTCAATATGGAAGCCGGCGTACGATCTTCCGGCGGCAGGCCGCCCGAGGTTTTGTCAACCATTCTTCTCTCCTGAAGCCTTCTCTGCCGCCCTCAGACGTGCAATCTCTCCTTCAGGCATGGCCTCGACAGCCTTGGCAAAGTCGCCCGGTTGGCGACCTGACTTGGCCAGCATTGCGGCAATCTTCGGATCTCGATCGAAATTTGGCGAAACCGTAAAATACAGCAGCATGTATTGCTGCATGTCGCGCTTGTCTTCAATACGGTATTCAGTCCAAGCCGTCCGCGCGACCTTTCCCACGGCCCTCAATACCGCATAACCATCCCTGTACCCCTGAAGCGCATCTCGATGCGCGGCATAAAGCCAATCCGTGACTGCAACCAGCGGCAGACGCGTTTGCCCAAGCAACTTTCGGCTCAACGCGATTTCCATGTGCTCGTCGGGATAGATGTGCAACTCCATGTACAACGGACCGTCACCCGAAGGAAGCTCCGCCGCAGGGAAATGCACCTTCGTTTCCTTATGAAAGACCACCTCGTCGAGCTTGCCGTCGTACAAGTGTTTGATCGCTTCTTCGCCGTCGGCGCCGCTCCATTTCACGACGAAATCGGTGCCTTTCAGCGTGTAGCAACATGTACCTGACCCTTCTCCGCCGCCAACGCCAACCGCACCCGAGCTGGCGCTGCGGCCTGCGTTGTCGGTCAGTTGAATGGTGTCAAGGTCCCAAGGTGTGTAGTTGAAGGCAACCAAGGTCACGCCTTGGTACGTAGGCTCGCCATTGCAGCCCGCCAGCAAGCCCAGCCACATCAGAACAATAATCAGGCCTTTACGCATTTCCCGTCCTCTCCCGCAACAATCCATCCCACACTTCGTCAGGCACATCCTCCAGCGCCCGCGACAACCCAGAGCCCTTGAATGCGCGCAGCGCGGGCTGAATCACCTCGTGTTCATCAAAACGCGGCGATATTGTGATTCCCCACGCCACATAGTCCAGCATGTCCCGCTCGCTTTCTATCCCGTAGGCACGCGCCCGCGCCATCTGCTCCAGCACCTGCTCATGCAATTCGTCCTGCCGCAGGTCGCTGCCCAGAACTCCCATATAGATGCGGCGGATTTGCTGGGCCAGCTTATCCGGATAATCCATATCCAGCAGCGCCTGATGCTGCGCCAACGTAAACGGCTGTGGCGCCGGCAGCGCCGCCGCGCTCAATTCACGTTCTCCGCCGCCCTTCCATTCGGCGATGGAACCGTCGCGGCGCAGGTAGCGCGTGAGAGTCAGCGGCGCCAGGAAACGTTCGCGCTCTGCATCGCTCCAGACCTGAAAAGCGCGGTCCAGAATGCGGCTGTCGTAGAAGTGCAGGTAGAACTCGCGGCCGTCCGGCAAGCCATAGTCGCCGTAGTATGCGCAATGCGCCATTAGTTCGGCCAAAGTCATGGGCGACAGGATATGCGTGACCGCAAACTGCCCACCGTCCGCCTCGTATACCCTGCGCAGCAGACGCAATAGTTCAGAGGCGTATGGCCCGTCCGTGTCGCGCCTCAGTTCAAAACGCGCCAGATCGTCGATCTCAATCAACAAGGGCGCGATTTCACCGTATACGGCCAGATCCGTTCCCAGCCAGACCGAACCGTGGCTGAGTTGAGTGGAGGTCTTGATCGGCGCGGCCAATTCCGCACGGTTGCGGAAATCCACCAACAGATAGGCATGCATTGCCTCGCCCGTTTCGATGCGGCTGATTTCAGCGTGCCGCAGCGTCTCGCCAAGCAGGGATTGCCAATCCGTCATGCGCTTGCCCGCCTCATGCCTTGTCCGTGATGGACTGCACGCCATCGTGCGCGTCCAGCACGCATTGTTTGCAGACCGTGAACTGGGGAAAAGCGTAAGGCATGCGATCCGGCCCCGCAAACTGCTTGTTCCCCGTCTTCACATCGATGCGCCCCGGCGCAGTCACCGTGATGTTGCCGCCTTCCAGCACGATGCTGGCGCCCGCCGCGGTGGCGATGCGGACGCGCTTGGGCGCGGCGTACTCGACGGAAGTCT